>DASQAZ010000029.1:0-63295 GCA_035635475.1 Bacteroidota bacterium
TCTGGGCCATACCTTCACTCTCCCGTATTTCTTTGCAAACCCGAGGGTGGGATTTAATTATAATATCAACGAAACATGGAATGCCTACCTATCCCTCGGATACACATCGCGTGAACCGGCCCTCCGGAATCTGTACGCTGCGGAGGACTCCTATTTCGGGGCAACTCCGCAGTTTAAGGGCGATACGACGGGGGGCACGGTAATCTACCATTTTGATCAGCCGCTCGCGAAGCCCGAGCACCTGCTGGACCTCGAGGCGGGCGCTGTGTTCGGTACTCAGAACGCGCACCTCTCTGCAGACGTATTTTGGATGGAATTCACCGACGAGCTCATTAAAAGCGGGCAGGTCGACATTTTCGGCCAACCCGTCACCGGCAACGCCGAGCGCACCCGCCACATGGGTATCGAGCTTGACGGAAGTATTTCGCCTACACCCCGCCTGACACTCGGCGGCAATTTCGCTTATTCGCTCAACCGCCTTGTTCGCTACAGCGTCATCGATGAACTCGGATACATCCGGCAGGGGGCGCTCGTACCGCTCGACGGCAATCCGATCGCAGGATTTCCCGACGTTCTGGCGAATTTCCGAATCACTGCCAGGGATGGCGGCATGGCGGCCTCCATCGACGCGAAATACGTTGGCCCGTTTTACACGGACAATTTCAAGACCGAGGGTAACAGGAACGATGCCTATCTGGTGTTCAACACACAGCTCCTCCCTCCGCCCGTTGCAATTGCCGGTGTCGAGTTGACCCTTCGCGCCGAAGTCCGGAATGTTTTTAATAGGCTCTACTTCCTCGGCGGCGAAGCGGACGCTTTTTTCCCCGCAGCCGAGCGCAATTATCTCGTCGGCATCACGACCAACCTGTAACATTCCCTTGGCCTCATCCCGCAAATTCTCGCACGCGCTCATTCTGGCGAACGGGCCCTTCCCGCCTCCGGACGTCCTCCGTGAACTTCGCGCTCACGCCACGCTGATCGTCTGCGCAGACGGAGGCGCGAATTGGGCGCGCCGATCGAAGATCAAGCCCGATATCATTCTCGGGGATCTCGATTCGATTCTCCCCTCGACGAAGCGGCACTTTCGCAACACGCCTATATTGAAAGTCGAGGATCAGGAGAGCACCGACCTGGAGAAAGCAATCCGGTATTGCATCGAGCGGAGGGTCGCTTCCGCCGACATTATCGGCGCGCTGGGAGAACGAATCGACCACACAACCGGGAGCCTGGGATGTTTCAAGAAATTCGGCGGGCGGATCCGCCTGCGCTTCGTGGACGGCGTGGGGGAATTGACGCGCATCGGGCGGTCGGTGAAGTTTAAGGCCAGGAAGGGCGAGAAGTTATCCATGATACCCCTCGATCACTGCACGGGAGTAACGACGACGAACTTGAAGTATGCCTTGAAAAACGGAGTCCTCGAGCTCGGCGTGCGCGAGGGAATCAGCAACGAAGCAACAGGTCCGGTCGCCGCGGTCGCGGTAAAAACGGGTACGCTGCTCCTCTATCGATTCAGGAATTCGGGATGATCCACCTCTCACCCGTTGATATCGGCATTATTATGCTCTACTTCGGAGGTGTGCTCTTCGTGGGCTACCGCTCGACGCGCCGGACCGGAACCTCCGAGGAGGATTTTCTCCTCGCCGGGCGTTCGCTCACGCTGCCGATCTTCGTGATGACGCTTGTCTCAACGTGGTACGGAGGGATTCTTGGGGTGGGAGAATTCTCCTACCGGTACGGTATTTCGAACTGGGTCGTCCAGGGGGTTCCATATTACTTTTTTGCGGCACTCTTTGCGTTCACGCTTGCGAAGAAAATCCGGGGCACGAACCTCTTCACCATCCCGGACATGCTCGAGGCGGCGTACGACAAGAAGACTGCGATTTTGGGGTCCATCCTCACGTTTGTCTTGATGACACCGGCCCCGTATATTCTCATGTTGAGCGTCTTCCTTCAGATGCTCTTTGGATGGAACCTCTTACTGTCTCTGGGCGTGACCGCAGTTGTCGCCGTCTCGTATCTCTACGCAGGAGGATTTCGCGCGGATGTCGAGACCGACGTCCTCGAATTTATCCTCATGTTCGCCGGGTTCGCGGTCATCATTCCCTATTGTTTCCTTCATTACGGGGGATTCGCTTTTCTCGACTCCCGCCTGCCGGCGCTTCATCTGACTGCGACGGGCGGCAATTCAATCCAGTACGTGGTGGTCTGGTTCTTTATCGCGCTCTGGACACTCGTGGACCCTGCATTCCACCAACGATGCTACGCGGCGAAGAGTGGAACGGTGGCGCAGAAGGGAATCCTCATTTCGATTATATTTTGGTTTCTCTTCGACTTCATGACGGCGACCGCGGGACTTTATGCGCGGGCTGCTATTCCGAACCTGCGCGAGCCGATGATGGCCTATCCCGCGCTTGCCGAGGAGATCCTGCCCCCGGTCGCGAAAGGAATGTTCTATGTGGGGATGCTTGCAACCATCATGTCGACGCTCAACACGCTCGCATTTGTATCAGCCCAGACGCTCGGAAGGGACATCCTCCTGCGCTTGGGAGTCAGATCCCGTGCAGCGGGGAATTCAGCAGGGCCGGCCCCGCTCGAGGCACACTGGGGATCCGGAAAATCGACGCGCTACACGCAGCTCGGACTGATCCTCGCTTTCATGCTTTCTGTGATCATCGCGCTGGCGATCCCCAGCGTCATTAGAATCTGGTATACAATCGGAACGGTCATCATTCCGGGGCTGCTCGTTCCCCTGATGGCGAGCTACTTCGACTCCCTGAGGATTCCCGCCCGCTTCGCATTCTCCGCGATGGCCGCCGGGTGGCTCATCTCCACCGGCTGGCTGATCTGGGGCACACTCGTGGGCGACGGCGGATATCCGCTCGGGATCGAGCCGATGTACCCCGGACTCTTTGCGAGCCTCGCGATTTGGGCCGCGGGCAGAGCCAGCATCGCCGCCCGCGGGTAAGGACGGCTTATTTCTTCTCCGATTTCTGCCGTGCCTCTTCCGCAGCCGTCCACGGCGGCACGATCCTGTTCATACGGGCATAAGCGATCGATTGCCCCAGATGTTCGTGCATATGCAGCGCCGCTTCAAAGAATACACCTCGTTCGGTCGTCTCCTGACCGAACATCTTCGCAGGCTTGTCCAGATCCGCATCGGAAGTCTTCATGACAGCCTGCCGGATGTGATCGAATGATAGCTTCAACGCTTCGAGCACTTTCTTTTTTTCCGTGACCTTTTTGAGATCCCAATCCGTGCCCTCCGGCTGCTTGACACCTACAAACGTCGGCAACAGGTAATTGGCCCCGGCAATATGCAGGTAAACTTCGCTTACCGAGCGCACTCCCTCCATCGGCCTCCAGGAATACGAGCTCTCAGGCATCGCCTGCGCAAGGTCCGTGATCTTTTTCTCGACATCGTCCATCTGGGTCAAAAACTCTCCCCGGAACCCGGCGGGCTTCGGACTATCCGCTGGGGGTTTCGGCCGCGCACACGCAGTTTGCAGGAACCAGCATGCGGCGACGGCCGCAACGATGATAAAACGCTTCTTCATACACAGTTTCCTTTCCTCGATAGTTGTGTTTTGATGAACCACGTTGATTTATTCTGCCCGCGATCTGACTCCGACGCGATTACTTTGACTTCGGTGGGAGTACATAGTCATAGACATTGGGGTCGCCCGGTTTCCGCTTGCCTCCCCCGGTCCACTCCTTTGCCTTCCCCTCGACACTCCTGAATTCTCCGATACCGGCGCCTCCGTGATCATCCTGTGCGCCGATCAGCACGGTATAACGCCAGGACGGCTCCGGTTTTCCCACAATCTCGATCGGGAGGGCAAAGGCAATCGTCTTGGTCTCCGCGTCCCCAAGGGGATTCTTCTCATCACCCGGGGCAGGAACATATTCCGCGAGAATCTTACCCTTTGAATCCTGCACCCGAATCCCTCCCCCCACATAGATGACACTCTCGTAGGCAAACTCTCTTTTCAGAGTAAACTGTGCGTTCATACCAACCCGTGTCTCTCCCGACCCCGATTTTCCATCCTTGTCAATTGCGATTGCAGCATAGGTTAGCTGGAATCCGTATTCGGGATGCCACCCGGGATCGGACAACTCTCTGAACTTCAGGCGGAAGTAGGCGTTTTTCGCATCGGCCGAGACGGTGAAGTGCGTAATGTCGAGACTCCCAGGTTTGAGATATGGTGTGAGGGGATAGCTATAGGTAGCGGTGTCGTCTCCCGCAGGATCGGCAATGTCATAGAGCGTCTTTGCCGAAGGATCGCTGACCTTTATATCCTGAACGGTCAACATCCGGTAGGGTGGCGGACGCAACGCCTTCAGGTTCGCGCGCACCGTCGGCGTCGCGAGCAGAACCCCCGGGACCTCACGCGGATTCCACACGCGGGGGGCGATCGAGTCGCTCAAACGGGAGGTACAATCCTTGCCGATCACCACGTCAACATGCCCTCCGGGAGGGAGCTTTAGATCGCAGACGCGGGGGCGCGGGTCCGGCGGCGACAGCACAACCACATCATATGTTTTCCCGCCGGGGGGGGAGGAAAGAGAGACTTTGAAATCGCCGCCCGCTCTTTCGTAACCGACGGTGACCACACCGGTCCCGATCACCACGTCGAAGTCAGCCCGTTTGATCGCCAGGGGAAGCCGGGGCCGGAGCAGGAGTTTCGAATTGGCGGCATTCACTGCGACGCCCAGGTACGCCTGGTAGAAGCTTCGAATAAATTCCGCCAGACTCCACGCCTGCGAGAAGGCACCCGATAAGCGGGGCTCCTGCTCTCCCTGCCGCGGCGCCGCGTCCAGTAATTCTGAAAGCGTTCCCACCGCGCCGCGCTCAAGCAGCAGATGTACCATATTCTCCGTCACCGCGAAAGCAGAATCGGACAAACCATACCGCGCCGCCTCATCGATCCAGCGGCCTGCCAGCCACGGCCAGACGATCCCATTATGGTACGCCTCATCCGGCACGTAGTTCGGAGGGTAATGATGGTAGGGATGGAAATCGTCGTCAGTCTGGGAGAGTGTCGCGACGCCGTGCGGATAGACGAGCATCTTCGTTACATTTAAAAACACACGCCGCTGAAGCTGTTCATCACGAATGAGCTCGTCGCCAAAGAGCTGGTTGGGGCGAACACGGCGGTCGGGAGTCCCGTCCACATGCAGAAAATCGTAAATGAGGCCGGCGGTCGTGTCGACGAAGCGTTTGTTAAAATTCGATGAGAGAATCTCGCTGATCTGGTTCCATCTTGAATGGTTCTTATTGTCGCCCAGTTGCCCTGCGATTGAGGCTGCATCCCGGAGCTGGTCATGCCAGAGCGCCTGGATATCGTTGGCCCGGTTGCCTCGCGCCGCCCACGCTCCCTGGGGACCCACGGCGTCCATCCAGGTCTCCGCATCGCCGTGGGTCAGAAAATAATCACGGTCCACATGGTACTTGAGCGTGCCTTCGATGGATCGTTTCACCGCCGGGAAAAGCTCTCGGACAAGGTCCGTGTCGCCGGAGTAGAGAAGATACTGCCACAAGGCGCTCACGAACCTGGGCGTGCCGTCGGCGCTGTTGTACGACATCGATGAAGTCGTCACCGTGTTGGGAATCCGTCCAAATGTGGAACTCGATTGTGCAGTGTCCTGCCATTCAGAAAACGAGCGCAGGATACTTTTCGCATCGGCGAAATCCCCGGTGACAAGTGTCGCTCCCGGGAGCGAAATAAACGAATCCCTCCCCCAGTAGTCGTCAAACCAGGGCAGACCTGCGAAAATGCCCTTTTTGTTCTGATTCATGATCAGCGCATCGAGCGAGACCTTTGCCCAGCTGAGCGCCTTATCGAGCCGCGGATTGTCCGACCGGAAGTACGATCGGTTCAGCAAGCGCGCAATGCGATCGCGGCGCGGGACGACGGGATTGGTGTCCGGATAGCGGTCGATGATTGATAACGCGAGGCGCGAGGCGGCCCGGTTGGAGTTACCCGCCGTGATGACGACCGTGTAATGAACGCTCCTGATCCCCGACCTCAGCGCAGCCGGCGAATAGTGGGTCCCGTACTGCTTGCCTTCATAGAATGCAAGGGCGTATCCGGTTTGAGGCTCCAGCGTGAGTGAAATCCAGCCGGGATATTGCGTTTGGGCAGGACTCGTCCCGTAATCCTTCCGGCCTATCGATAGAATCCCGCCGCTTGCGTCCAGAGTGAAGTCCTCCTGCCGTCGCAGATCGCTAAAGAGCGGCCGGATCGCGATGTCGCTCCCCGTTACGCTGTCGAGCTCCACCAGAATTGCATTCACTCCATCCAACAGCGTTACCGTTTCCCGGACTCCGTTCGCATATTCGCGCACGAGTTGATGCGGGTAGACCAGCGCGCGCACGACATCCGACCGGCGCAGCTCGACACCGCCGATCTCGAGGGCGTAATCCTCCATGACCTCCCTGGACATGACGCGCCAGCCTTGCCAGGCAGACCGATGTTCCCCGTTCGTTTCTGTGTAGAAAACACCGGCTTCCTTGTTCGTGTAGGCGACCTCGCGGGAATTTCCCTTCACTTCGATAACAAGATCCTCCGGATTGATCGGGGTTCGAGCGGCGCTGGGCCCGCCTCTGGCGGGCTCAGCGCTATAGGCGGGCGGGCCGTAGATAAAAAGTGGAAGAAGAATCGAGCAGAAAAGGGCTTTCATCACAGGAAGCAAGCGATGAAAGCCGGGATAATTCACGGGCATCTATTGATAGTACGGATTTTCCGCCTCCCGATCAATGCCGCTAATCCCGCCCCGCCCGTCCCGTTACGCGGGACAAGCGGGATCACTCGCGGGGATCGAGAACAACTTTTACATAGTTGTCACGATTGAAAAAGTCTCGCGCGGCGCGGCCGAGCATCGATGATGTGAGGCGTTCGACGAGGGAATCATATCGCAAGATCGATGCAGGATCTTCTCCATTCTGGTAATAGAATTTTAAGTTCTGCAGCCAGAAGTTGTTTTGCTTCAGCGAGGTCTCTCGCTCCCGGCGCTGTGTCTCCTTCACTTTCAGAACCGTCTTCTCGTCAAATCCGGTGCGTTTGCTGCGCTCGATCTCGGCCAAGGCCGATCGAACGAGCTCCTGAACCCTCTCCGGTGCGCAGCCGAATCCGATGGTGATCGAGTACTGCGATATCGGATCGTGGCTGACCGATCCATTCACTGAGACACCGTAGGTCCCCCCCTTCTCTTCCCTCAAGATTTCCCTCAAGGTTATGCTCAGCGCATTCGTCAGGGAATTCAGCGCATATCGATTCTCCCGCGACCAGACGAAGGGCCCGTTGAAAATCAATTGAACCCGGCTCTTGGGCTCGATCCCTTTTCTGACCGATTTCTCGATCACCCCTTTCGGCGGGCGCACTCCCACGTCCCGCCAATGTTCGTTCCGATGGATCGACGGAAGGCTCGCGAGGTATCGAAGCACCAGGGGACGGATTCCGCCGGGCTTGAACGCGCCTACAAAAAGGAACGTAAAATCACCAACATCGGCGAAACGATCGCGGTAGACGGCAAATGACGACCCGAGATTCAGCTTCTCAAACAGTTTCTCTGTCCAGGGCTGCCGCCTCGGGTGATATTGCGAGAGTGTCACCTCGATCGTGTCTTCGAAGGCGGATTCGGGCCTCGAGCTCCGGTTCTCGAGGTACCCTTTGATCCTCGATTTATACGCCAGGAAAGCGGTGCTGTCGGTGCGAGGTGCGGTCACGTAGAGATAAATCAATTGAAACATGGTCTCCAGATCCTGCGGCGTCCCGCTCCCCGAGAAGCCTTCCTCGAGCTCCGCAATGTAGGGTGAGACGGAGACCAGCTTCCCTGCGAGCATTTTTTGGAGCGTGATGGCGTCATACCCGTCAAGGCCCCCCTCTTCGACAACCGAGGCGGCGGTGATCGCCGGAATATACTCGCTGTCCGGTACAAGCGAGGAGCCGCCGGGACTATATGCCGTAAAAAGGATCTCATCATTCTTGAAATCGGTCGGTTTCATAATGACTTTAACGCCGTTCGAGAGCCGCCACTCGGTCACGCCGATAGCGGATAACTCCTTCTCTTCAACAACGGTGCCCGCCGCCGGTTCGGCGCTCAAGAGAGCACTCGTTGAAAGCGTGTCGATATACGGACGAAGCTGTTTCCGCGCGACCGAGTCAAACGCGGCACGAATCTCTTCGGGGGCCGGGGTGATAGTACCCGCCTTCCTGGGCGCGTTCACCAGAATCACCCTGTTGCGGTCGCTCATCCACTGTGCGGCGAGCCGGTTGACCTCCGGGAGGGTGACCGTCGGGAGGTATTTTTTGTATAATTCGAATTCGTAGGCGATTCCCGGGATCGGTTCCCGCTCGAGATAGTGGCGGATGAGTTCCGCCGCGAAGTTGTCCGATTCAGTCTTGTCGCGCTCATTATACGCTTGCTCTATAATTCTGCGAAATTCCTTTTTCCGTCTATCCAGTTCCGGCTGCGTGAACCCGAACAGCCTCACGCGCTGGGCCTCGGTGAGCGCTGCGCCTATGCCGCGGAGAATCCCGTTGTCTTTAACACCGACTTCTATAGAATAAGCGCCCTTCGTTCTGACCAGATTGCCCTTGGAGGATGAGGCGAAGAGGAAGGGTGGATCCCCCCTTTTTGTCAGCTCAGCGAGCCGTTCGTTGAGCATGCCGTTGTAAAGCGCTTCGACGATCGAGCGCCGGTAGGCGGCTTCCGTGGTCTCAGCCTCGACCTCCTTGAGGTAGTTGATCCCGACGGTCGAAAGGGTCGCCTCGGAATCGGTCGCAATCGCAAAGAGCGTCTCATCATGATCGGGGACCGGGTAAAACCGTCGAATCTCGGGGCGGTGCGGGAGCTCGACATTTGAGAAATGCCGCCGGATCAACTCTTCGATCCTGGTTCGGTCGAAATCACCGACGGCGATCACCGCCATGAGATCCGGACGATACCATGTCCGGTAAAATCGGCGCAGCGTTTCGTGCCGGAAGTTATCGAGAATGGATTTCTCGCCGATGGGCAGGCGTTCCGCATAGCGCGAATTTTTAAAAAGCAGAGGGAACTGTTTGTCCCTCATCCTTGCGCCGGCTCCCCTGCCGATTCTCCATTCCTCGATGACAACGTTGCGCTCCTTGTCGATTTGATCATCATCGAAACTGATCGCGTGGGCCCAATCCTCCAGGATCTCGAACGACTTTTCTACGATGGAAGGGGTGTCCGTCGGAATCTGGAGCATGTAGACGGTCTCGTCGAAACTCGTATAGGCGTTCAGATCGGGGCCGAAGCGCATGCCGACCGACTCGAGGTAGTTGACGAGTTCCTGCTTTTTGAAATGGGCCGTCCCGTCAAATGCCATGTGCTCGACGACGTGGGCGAGCCCCCGCTGATCGTCATCCTCGAGGATTGAGCCCGCGTTAACCACAAGCCTCAGCTCCGCGCGCTTCTCGGGTTTTCGGTTCGTGCGTATGTAGTAGGTGAGGCCATTATTGAGCGCGCCGGAGATGACCGCCGTGTCAATTGGAATCGGTTTGAGTAGGTCAGGCGAGGTGGCAGACGAATCCTGCGGCGGCTTCGGTAATGCGGCGAGGGGTAGAAAAAAGATCAGGATCGGAAGAACAAATAAACGCTTCAGGTTGGACTACTCACCCCCCGATGAACCGCTCTGGACTGCCCGACCTGTCCGCTTATCGATAACCATCTTCTTATATTTCTCGGTGCACTCCGGGCAGATGCCGTGGCTGAAATCGACATCGGTGTGATCGTGCAGATAGGCCTCGACTTCCAGCCAGTATCCCTTGTCATCCCGGATTCGCTTGCACCATGAGCAGATCGGCAGGAGGCCTTTGAGAGATTTCACCTGCGCGAGGGCGCCTTGAAGCTCTTGAATGAGCTTTTCCTGCGCCGCCTGCGCCTGCCTGCGGTCGGTGACGTCGCGGGCAATCGAGAGAACCACCGATTCCCCCTTCAGGTTGAAGATCCGCGTGTTGATCTCGAAGGGAATTATTGCTCCAAGCTTTGAGATCAGGGTTGTTTCAAACGTGAAGCTTCCGCTCTCGCCCCTGTTGCGCAGGATCTTCGTGAGCTCGTCCATCCCTTCCTTGGTCTCGATGCTTCCGCGGGGCATCTCGAGAAGTTCATTTCGCTCGTATCCGAGAATGCGGCAGGTTGTATCGTTTACTTCCAAAATGCGGCCGGGTTTGAAATCCTTCGTCAGCTGATACAGGAAAACGGCATCGTTCAGGTTATTGAATAATTCACGAAACTTCCTTTCATTCTCGCGAAGGGCTTCCTCCATCAGGCCTCGCTTCGCCCGGCCCTCCGCCTCCCGCACCGCCCGGCGGACCACGGGGATGAGCCTGGACAAACGATGCTTCAGGACGTAATCGGTTGCCCCCTGCTTGAGCGTCTCGATGGCGAACTCTTCGCCGATCGTCCCGGAGACGACGATGACAGGGACGTGGGGGCAGCGTTTCTGGCAAATGTCGAGAGCGGCCATGCCTCCGAACGACGGAACGGAGTAGTCTGCGAGGACGAGGTCGGGACTGAACTCATCCAGCTCGCGCAGGAATTCCTCCTTCGTGTCTACGCGCCTCGCCGTAAATTCGATTGACCCCCGCCGCAGCGTACTCTCCTCCAGCTCGGCGTCACTGGGATCATCTTCCAGTATCAGAATTCGAAGTTTGTTTTCCAACGACTCCCTGAAAAATACTTCTTGAGCGGCATCCAGTAATAATCGATCCATGCCTTGCGATAATTGTCGGCCTGTGTCGAAGGAACGTTTTTCTGTATCATCGTCACCTCCGTGCCCCGGCCTTTGACCTTAAATTTGAATTCAAGAAGGGAGGGTTTGCACCCGCTCGGCCATTCCGTCGTCTTCCATTCCTGCACGATCCGGCTGCCGTTTTCAAGCTTTAGGTTTTTCCCCGAAATATAGCCGTCCCATGCGGTAAACCGGCCGCCGACCCGGCGCTCGCATGTCGCGCGGGCGCCCGTAAACGCCGAGTGCTTTTGCTCATTCAGGAGCGCGTCATAGATCTCGACGGGCTTTGCGGGTATAAACTCCTTCTGCTTGATCGTTGTGGTCTTGAGCGCCGGCTTCTTCGCCCGCGAAGTCCTTGTTGATTTTTCCCTGGTCGGCTTCATTGCGGACCTCCTTTTTTGCGTGTCGATGTACTGACTCGCCTCGCTCTTGTCGTGAGCTCCTCCATGGCTGATCACGAATATAACGAGTTTTGTTTCAATGTCAAGCGAACTTTTGTCGGCAGTCACCGGAAGATGCCGGGATTCGCATTTTGGGAACTTTCCGGTACGATGCATCAAATCCGGTCAAAAAAGCCATTTTTCAAAATCGCGCCTATTCACTTCTGAGGGAGATCGGGGGCAGGTAGCTCCCTTCCAACTCGCGAGTCCACCACTCCCCGGTTTTGCGCCTGGTTGCACCGTCGGTGAAGTGATACACGTACAATTCGGCCCGAATATATTTGGGTCTCCTCCCATCGAACGGATTGCCGTCGAGAAGGCCGGATACCTGCGGCGACCCCTGCAAAAGGCGAACGCAAAGGTTGACAAACCACCGGTTTTCTGCGTATGTTCCCAGCGCCGCGAACCACATCTGCCAATCCAGCCGCGGTTGGTGCGGCTCAACCCACGGGGGCGGGCGGCGGAGATCGCCCGGTTTATATCTGAACTCGTATTCCTTCCATTTCGATCCGTCGTCGCTTCCTTCGACGACGATCTCGAGCCGCGGCCGGGTCATGACGGCGAACAGCCCATAGCGGTTGACCAGATGGAACGGGGCCAGCCAGCGCGAAATCGCGTCTGCAGGGCCCCGGCCGAGCAAAAGCTGGTACCATTGAATAAGGTTGAGAAAGATGATGAGAACCGCGAGAGCGGTCATGGTTCTCCCCGGTGGGCGCTTCGTCGTGCGGAGTTGCTCCCGAATCCTCCCCGGCACTAGCGACTTCAACGCCGCGTCGTCGAGCAGCGTGAGGCAGAGAGCGAGCGTAAGAAAATTGAAGAATGTGTAATTCCCCGTGAGCATGATGAGCACCATGAATGCCGAAACCGCCCCGCAGGCAATGAGACGCAGTCTTCGGGGGCCGAAGAAAAGAAACGGGACGGCCAGCTCGATTATAAACATGACCGTGCACGAGATTTCTTGAAACCAGAGGGGCAGCTGGTGGGCATACCAGGCTGCGGGGGTCGGGAGCGGCTGAGTCTCATAATGAAACGTGAGCGTCGTGAGGCTTCTCCACGATTCGTCGCCCGAAGCAAGTTTGACATAGCCGGAGAAAAACATCAGCCGGAACAGGAGCAAGCGGAAAAGCAGGATCACCGTCGCGGAGGGAGCGGGCGGCGCAGAGAGTCTCGGAAGGAATCGCGATGGGGCGAAAAAGATCGCCAGGAAGCCGGTCTCGAGGAGCAGGATGTCCCACTGGAAAGAGAGAAATTCCTGGCCCGCGACGACGAGCGACAGATACAGCAGCCACGACAGGGCGAGCATCGGAGACTGCGCAACTCCCGCGGTGACGAGAAGCGCCGCCGCCGCTCCGCCCCAGCAAAGCGTCTGAAGAACCGCATCCCCTGCCCCCAGCAAACCGAGACTCGGAAAGCGCCACGCGGCGCCTGCCCCGTAAGATTCGCGCGCAGCCCGGAAGAATTGCTGAGCGGGAAGAATTCCTTGCTCGCCGATCAGGCCTATAATTTGAAAACCGAGGGAGAGAAAGGCTACGCCGTAGATGAGTCCGAGGAGCCGAAGGAAGATCCAGCGGACGGCATCGTAGGTGGGGGGTTCGGGTTCATTCATCCGGGCCGCCGCGGGCGGGAGCGTGCGAAATCGTGAGGGCCAACCCGGGAAGGGGCTCCTCAAGGGAGCTCGGCGACAAGTTCTCTCGCCATGCCCAGTATTTTATCGGGATACAGAACACCGCCCGACATGAAGCGTCGATCCTCCCAGATGATCTCGCCGTTCCTTGCATCGATCACAAAAAACAGCATCGAGAGCTGGGAGACCGACTGCAGGCCGATGATTCCGCCCGTTACACTTCCGTTGGCGGTCTGTTTTCCAACTCCCATGCTCACGGGCTCATTGAATCCTCCGGCGAGCACGATTGCAATCGTCTCGCAATCGATCCGTTTCCCAATCGGCATCGCCTCCGGAATCACGAACGACACGTCGCGACGCTTCTCCGGGAGATTTATTAAAGATGAATAAACGTGGGCCAGGTGCTCGAGAATCGTGTCGGGCAGGAATAAGGTGTCAATAAAAAAGGGGGGATGCGCGATCTGCAGGTCTTCCGAACGGGCGTCCGCGGTCTGTGCAACTTTGTAGCTCTTGTCCCGTTTCATGAGCAATCCCATCGAAGAGAGGCTCGTCATCCGGACGGGGTAGCCCTTGCGGCTGAGGCTGTCTGAACAATCGGCGAGGAGTCTGGCGGCGAGACTCTTGTTCTCAACAATGTCGACCTTGTTCGTATCTCCAAAGAGTCCGTCGATGATGAGGTAATCCATCACGATTCCGATACTCCCGAACTGTTTTCTTTGTTCCGGGAAGGCCGGATAGAGCGCCGACCGCGATGGCCCGCAGCCCGTAAGTGATCCGAGAGAGAAGCAGAGCGCGAGCAATGCAGACCGCCTTGCGGCGTTCACACTCTCCCTTCCTTCCCGACGCGCGCAAGGAATTGGTTCTTGATCTCCTCCACCACCTCCGAAACATTCCTCCCTTCGTTCATCACCACAAGGTCATAGAGCGGCAGGTAACGGGTTGAATCCGCCGCATTTCCCAACCGTTCTGCGATCTGCTCCGGGGTATGGGTCTTTCGGGAGAGGAGGCGCTCTTTAATCGTATCGATTGATGCGGTAATGAACACGCCGAATGTCGTACCCACCGCCGATCTGACCGCGCCGATGTTGCCGAGGTTGATCATCGCGACCGCGTGGTTCCCGCGGTCGAGCGATTCGGATGTTTCCTTTAACGGCAAGCCATAACACATGCCGAATTTGTAGCACTTATGCTCGAGAAACGCGCCGCGGGCCGCTAATTTCTGGAATTCAGATTGCGGGATAAATTCATACAAATCCTCGTCGTTGTCCGACTCCCGCCTCGACCTGGTTGTGTATCTCTTAATCGAATCAAAATGAATGTCGGGGAGATTGAGCAGCCCCCTGACGATCGTCGATTTTCCAACCGCACTGGGACCGTCGACGACCAGCAGAAACCCTGAGCGTCCGGGATGTGTGTTCAAGAAGTGTTTTATAATCCAACAGGCGGTGAATATAGGTATTTCACGCGCAAGATCAAACCGATGAGAGGAGGCGCTTATAAACGCGTGCCGTTTTTTCCGCGACCTTCTCCCAGAGGTACTCGCCGCGGACATGTTCCCTCAACGCGCCGTCCTTTCGTTTATTGAGTGCGGTAACGATTCCGTGGTGGATCAGTTCCACGGAGGTGGGTTCGACATATTCGGCATGAGAGCCGAAGTATTCCTCTGTCCCCCCGTACTTGGTGATCGCAATTTTCGCGCCCGCGAGTGCGGCCTCGAGCCCTGCGATACCGGGAGTCTCGAAAAGTGACGGGAGTGCAAAAACGTCGCATGCCGCGTACGCGGATGCGAGAAGGTCTGATTCATGCGGAAGGGAATCGAGAACGGTCAGGCGGGGATTCAGCTTCGCACGCTCAAGACAGCGCCGGCCTTCTTCACTCTGCTCGATCCTCCCTATAATGACGGCCGGGACGTTGAGATCTTCAAGCGCCCGCATAAGCCTCAGGACGTTTTTCCGCGGGGGCCCGATGTGACCTATAGTAAGCACAAAATCCTCAACATGATAGCGGTCGCTGAACAGTTTCCGGTCGGCGGAAAAAAATCGTTCCTCGACGCCGTTGGGAATAACCTCGACCCGTTCGGACGGAATCCCGAGCCCCCACTCAATCAGATGCGCTTCCCGGCGGGTGTTCGGCAGCACGATGCGGGCCCACGAACAGATCTCCGCGGCGATGCTGTAGTCGGTCCAGGTGCCGGGGGCAAGCTTCCGGACGGTGCGGTCGAGGGTCACGACCGCACGGATGACCGGCCACGAATGACGGGTGAAAAAAATTGGCGTGACAACCATCGGGATGCCCAATTTCCGGATCTCCCTCGCCAGGTGGTAGGTACCGAGGTTTGCTCCAAATAAATGCACCAGATCGATCTCCTTGGGCTGAACCTCTCCCCAGGAATCGAACAAAGTCACCTCTACCCCGCATTTCTCTAAGGTGCGTTTCATCTGGAAAATCTGAGTGCGCGGTCCTCCCTTTAACAACATGACAGATTGGTATGTCGCCAGGCAGACCCGCATCACCGCCTCAGGATCCCCATCACCCAATCCTCCGCCCGGACTATGGGTATCCAGGGGTTAAAGTTTCTTATCCGGCCGATATCCCGCGGCACTGGCAGGGGCACCGGCGCCGGCTTCCATGCAAGGCGGGCGAGATCGATCAATGGCAGCGGGGCCGTCAGCGCCTCCAAGCCGTCCCGCCGGACGATATGAAGCAGCGGTTCGGCCGCCCCTGTCGGAGACTGAATGGTCATCGACTCGCCCCCGGCCTCGATCCGCCACCCGTCTGTGCTTCTTCCCTTCCACCATGAAGCGTATTCACGCATTCTCCCCGGACGGACACCGCTTTCTTTTACAAGCCGGAAGATTTCTTCTATAGCGATCATGCAATCGTTTTTTGGATGGTGATATAACAAAATCGGCTCACGTGAGGTGACTTTTCGTTCAATAAGACGCCGGAAATAGGCGACTATCTCATCCTCCCCGAAACCGACGCGCCTCAGGCTTCCAACGCTGACGGGATGAATCGGGATTTGCAATGTTGAAGAAAAGCCTCCATCGAGATGAGGGAAGGAAGGCAGGCCGTCGTAATCGTAGGCAAACTCCGACGAGTACACAAAACCGAACTGGTCGAGCCTTCGCGCAATCGGCTCCTCCCAGCGTCCGAACGGGGAGGCAAAACTTCTCCCGTCTAATCCGGCGGCTTCGAATTCATGAAGTGCACTCTTTACATCTTCGGCAAGCGAATCGGCATCCCGGTAGGCCCGGTGCTGGAAGCAATGAATGCCCACCTCGTCTCCGCTCATCTGCCGGAACAGGCCCAGAAAATCCTTCTGCGCGCCGACATGGACGAACCAGGTCAGTGGAACTTCAAGGCGCCGCCCAAGATCGTGAAGCTTTTCAATTTCGGATCGGTCGGCGTAGTCAGTGTCGATGCGCAGCGAGAAGACCGAATGCTGTCCGGCCGGATAGTACCATTGGTGCACGTACGGCACACCCCGGAGGTGGTGAAGAATCTTCAATCCCGAGGAAACGATCCTCTGAACGCCGCCTTTTGAGACAAGCGACACGCGCTCGAAGGGAAGCCGGCGGCCGGCGGCGTAGAATGACTTGGTCCCCGCCCGCCGATCAAGGACCAGCTCCGAAGCATCAAACGGAAGAACGACCATGTGCCCTCCTCCGGAGCCGCCCACCCACGCGGTGAATGCCCCCCTGTCCGAGCTCAGGGCATTGGGGTTCGGCGGAACTTCGCATACAGATAGAATATCGACAAGTCCGGGCCCGAAGAATTTACCTTCGCCATCGCCCGAGACATATCGAATGAACATTTTTTCCGTCGCGCACTCCGAGAGCTGCCCAAAGACCCTTCCGGAGCATAAGACGCCGCCGCCGCCGGCCAGGAAGCTGCGGAGCCGTTCGAGCGAGGAGCGGTCGAGTGCGCCTGAAGCAACGATCGCGCTGAAGTCTCCGGGAGACTCCTCCTGCGAGAACGGCGCGTGAGGAATTCCTTCCTGCCGCAGCAATGTCTCCCAACCGTCTCCGTTGCCGAGTATTCCGATCCTGATGCGCATCAGACGCTCCTGAAGAGCTCCGCAAGCTCGGTGCCGGAGATCGCCCGGGTCATAAATAGAACGAGCATGTAGACGAACAGGCCCATTGGCACGGAGATTGATAGATTGACCGAGGCGAGCGGCCAGAGCACGGCAGCCATCGCCCCGGCGGCTGCGAGCGACTTTACCCCATATCCGGGAATCTCCAGGCGCACGAAATTCCGGAGTTTCCGGAGCATGATCATGACCGTTACGAGCTCAGAGCACACGACCGCCGCCGCCGATCCGACGACGCCGAACCAGGCGGTGAGGATCAGCATCGAACAAACGGTGACAACCGCGCCGATCGCCATGCTTCTGGTATAGAGTTTTTCCTGTCCCGCGGCGATCAGCCCTGTCGTGCAGAGCGTGTGAAGCAGCGTTGCGAAAACAAACCAGGTCAGGATGCCGAACACCGGTCCGGAAGAGGCATATTGCGCGCCGAAGACGAGCGGGAGTATCCTGGGGGCGAGCATTGTTCCCCCGATGCAGAGGGGCAGCCCGACGATGATCATCAGTTTGAGCGACCCGCTGAGAACTTCAGATAGCGCAGCCGGGGAGCGCGAGTACGATCGTGCGGATGCGGGTAAGAGGAGTGTTGCAATTACCCGGTCGATCATGAGCAGGAACCCCACGAGCTTTGCGGCCGCGCTGTAGATCCCGACGTCGGCATTGGTCAACATGATTCCGATGACCAGCGGGGGAAGGTTGACGCTCGCCTGCGCCAGGATCGATCCCAGCCCGAGGGGGAACGCACTCATCGTCAGCGATTTCCACTCCGTAAACGAGGGCCTCAGGCGCCTCGTGGGATTCAACCTGTGGTAGCTCACGACTAAAATGCCGGCGGCGACACAGTCACCCAGCACCGCAGCAGCCGCAACCCATAGGAGGTCGGCGGGTGAGCGGACGAGAAGCGCGGCGAGAATGAGGTATGTCGCCGCGGATGCGGTTCGGGCGGCGCCGACTCGCGCCATCGCCTCCTTACCCTGAAAATACCAATCGAGAAGGAACGCATTCGGGATCAGCGAGATGCTAAAACAGAGGACCAGCAGGGCGGTCGTCCGGTTCGCAATGAAAATAAGCGAAAGACCGACCAGGAAAAAGGCAATGATCGAATTCACCAGCCGGGCGCCGATCACGGAACTGACCTCGAGCGACGCTTCTCCGCGGGCCACAGCCCGGATTCCGAATGCCCCCAGCCCCCCGGCCGCGAGCATCGTGGCATATGAAAGCACGGTGAAGCCGATCGTGATGACGCCGAAATCCGAGGGTGCGAGCCTCCGGGCGAGAAGGGCTATCGTGAAAAACCCCAGCACTCTGCGCCCGGCGTCGCTGAGGATTATTGAAATCGCGTTTTTTGAAAACTGTTTCACTCCAGCAAGCCGTTCAGGATGGAAATCAATCCGGTCTCCCGTTTCTCACTCGGGAACAGCGCAACGATGCGGGCGCGCGCCGCCGATCCGGCGTCGCTTCTCATTTGCATTGCGCGCTGAAGGCCGCCAACCAGCGAGTCGATATTCCCCGGGGGAACAAGAATGCCCGCTTCCCCGACCGCGGTCCGGCTCCCTCCTGCGTCCGATGCAACCGGAATACACCCGCAGAGCATCGCTTCGCAGAGCGAGTTGGACAATCCTTCCCTCAGGGAGGGCAGGCAATATACCTTGGCGCGCTGGTAATACGGAAGGAGTTCCATGCGGTTTATAACCGGCCGAAAGTGCATATTCAGCGGGGGCTGTACGTTCCCCGTCAAATGGGAATCGACGCCGATAACGATGAACGTCATGCCCGGAAGGCGCCGGGCCGCTTCGGCCAGAACATCGATCCCCTTCACACGCAAGCGCCGCCTGTCCTTCACGACCGCAACGGTCAGGACGATCGACTCCTTCTCGCCGGCGGGCTTCCAGATGCCGCCGCCGTACCCGGTCGGCAAATATTGAATGTTTCCACCGTCGTAGCCGGCCAATCGGGCCGCATCGTCCTTCAGCGTCGGGTGAACGGCCAGCACGCGATCGGCGTTCCGGAGTGCGTAGCGAACGAGCCTCGCTCTCCATGGGCTGAGCCAGATGCCGTAGTCCAGCTCCTTGTCTTTCGCCACATCCACGCCGCCGATGACGATGATGGACTTAATCCCAAGTATCTTCCCCATCGTGACCGCCACGAACGCATAGACGGAAGCGAACCAGCAAAAGATCACATCACACCGGAATGCCTTGACGACGATCTTCGCGGCCGCCCCGGGCCCGTGACCGACCTGCTTCCGGACGGTGAAATGTTTTTCCAGCAATTCGATATCGTCCTGGATGAACGGCGCATGAAATGCAGACACAAAAAGGATAGTTGCGGTCTCGTGAGGCATCGATCAGGTTCTCCGGGAGCTGAGGAGCCGGATCGTGGATCGGGCGACCTCGTTCCAATCAAACCCGCCGGCGAAGGTATGTGCGGCCCTGCCAAGCCGCTCTCTCATCTCCCCGTCCCGCAGTAATGCGTTCATCTTCTCGGTCAGATCGTCGATGTCGCCGTATCGGTACAGGATGCCCGTTTCACCGTTCCTGATCGCATCGCGGAGTCCCGGCACATCGCTTGCGATCACGGCGGTGCCGCAGGCGTTTGCCTCAATGACCGTAAGGCCCCAGCCTTCAACCGAAGAGGGATTCACCAGGAACCAGACCTCCTGTAAGAGCCTGACTTTCTGCTGCTCGTCCACGAACCCCGTGAACCGGACCTTTTCCCGGATGCCCAGTCTCCCGGCAAGCTCCTCGAGAGATCGGCGGTCATCCCCTTCCCCGATGATAATCAGGCTTGCATCGGGCACCTTTTCGCAGATCCCTGCAAAGGCCCGGATGAGGTGATCGACAGACTTGTATTTCTTGAGACGGCCGAAGTAGCCGACGAGCGGCGTGCGGCTCCGGGGTACACCTCCGGGACGGTAGAGATCATGATCGACGCAGTTAGGGACGATATCGATCTTCTCGCTCGCGAGACCTTTTTCCATCAGCGCAGCCTTCGTGCTCGGCGAGACGGCGAAGAGCGCAACCCCGCGCCGGCGGCACAATGCGACCGCAGCCCGCTCGGCGAGGTAGACGTACAGCGCAAGGGGGAAAAAGATCTCACGAAAGATCACGGTCTCAAACAGGTGATGGATGAGGACGACCAGGGGCTCCCGGACAAACAGAGGCGTGAAGAACGGAATCTTGTTCATATCGTCGATCACGACATCGTAACCCTCCCTCCGGAACTGTTTCCAGTACCGGATCGGAACACGAAAATTGAAAAGGTGCCGGCCCCCCTCGCGGATGACGCGAATGCCGTCGATCGTTTCTTCAACTGCTGCTCCGGGGAAGGAAGAGCAGAAGAGTGTGACCCGATGCCCCATTCCCGCGATACGCGAAAAGATTTCATGAAGATGAACCTCGGCGCCCCCCGCCAGCGGGTTCCTGATGTCCTGCCAGTTAAAGATCAGAATCTTCATCGAATGAGCCGGCGCGGAGGCCGCAAATGTCGGGTAGGGTTGGAGGGAGTTCCTGCGTCAGGAGCCCCGCCGGAACTGCTGGTCCCGGTTACATACCCCCGGGCTGGAAACTCGGCGAAGAGGCAGGATCATTGCAGTCGATTCGAGTCGGTAACGGCGCCCCCCTTCTGCAGCTTGTCGTACATGGCGATCTGATTTTTGATCCAGGGAACGTTGGGATATTCCGACGCAAGGGCATTCAACATATCGATCGCCCTGGGATAGTCCTTGCGCAACCCGTAGATCTCGGAAAGAATAAGATAGGGGTTATTCGAACCATCCGACAGGTCGATCTGGCCGTTGTTGATGTTTGCCTGGCATTTCTCCTCTACATTCTTTGCGTAGACTTCAAATCGGGTCGTGTCGCCAAGTTCGTCGAAGAGACGGGCGATATAGTACGTATAGCGCCAATCCTGCATCGGGATCACATTCAGCGGTATCTCCTCCTCCATCTGAGCCATGACCTGCCTGCCTTTTGCCTTGTCGCTTTGGACATGCAGGGCGTCATTGGCAATCCGCATGAATCCCGCGCGGTAATTCATCACCATGCGCTGAACATTCTCATCGTAGTAGGCGTCGGGATTGTTTAGATTCCGGTACAGGTAGCCCTGCTGCAGCGTTTGTGACGGCCTGACGTCACGGCCCAGAAAGTTGGCCTCCATGAACTTTTTGTCGACGCCGCCGTCGGAGGCGGTAACTCTCACCGGCCTGAGCTCGGCGGCCAGTCCTGTCATCCAGAGAAAATTGTCGAGCCCGATCTTCGAGTCGGGCGAGGAAGTAACGGCAAAGAAGATCGGCCGTTCCCAGTGGTTCGCCAGGATGATGTCCCGCACCATGATATCCTGCACGCGGAGGTACCGGATATCCTTTTGGTAGGGCATCCCGTTCATCGTCCAGACGATCTTCCCCTGGTTGACCACCGTGCTATCCGTTGAGCCGTAGCGTTGGGCAACTTGTTTCGGAACGGGAAGATCCACAGGCCGGGGGCTCCACCGGACGGGCGTGATCCGGTCAATCTGATCGTCAGTGAGCGTCAGCGCTACTTTCTTCGCACCATTCGGAGCATCCGATTTCAATAAATGGATGTACCACGAGGTGTTCACAAGGCTCAGATTGACGATCCGGACATCCCGCCTGATCCCCTCCACATCCTGAAGGTACCAGAGGGGAAAGGTGTCGTTATCCCCGTTGGTAAACAGAATCGCATCCTTGTCGCAGCTTTGCAAGAGATTGTACGAATAATCCCATGCGATATAAATCTTGCTTCGATCATGTTCCCGCAAGTTGGTGCGGGCGAGATTAATTGGCACGGCGACCACGCAGGCAGCGACGACTGCCGGAGCCACCAATCGTGCGAGAGCCCCTTCTTTCACCTGCTTCCTGAGAGAATCGATCATGGCGACCATCCCGACCGCGATCCACAGACACATCACGTAGTACGCGCCCACATAGAAGTAGTCGCGCTCGCGCGGCTGCGGGTCCTGTTGGTTCTGGTAGAGGTCGAGGACGATGCCCATGATAATCCATGCCGCCAGAAACACGGAGGCCATTTTCCAGTCCTTCTTGAAATGGTAGTAGACCCCCAGGAGGCATATCCACAGCGGAATGCCCAGCGTATCCTTCCAATTCACGCCGGCATCCTGCCAGTCCCCTTCCGCGCCGACGAAGTTCCACAGGATATAGCGGGTGAACATATGATTAATCTGGTAGCGCCACAAGAAATCCTCATCGGTAGAGTAATTCACACGCGTCGCCTCGTGCATCGGCTCGGTGGAATACCGGCGCGGGAACAACCGCTGTTTATATGTTTGCGTTTCGTTGTCCCAGCTCATGTCCTTCAATAACGGCGTATTTCCGTACTGCTCCCGTGTGAGGTAGCTCGTCAGCCGGGCAAGATTGTTCGGATTGTTCTCCTTCATCGGGAGATTATCCACATTCGATCGGATGATCACCTGCGTGTAGGTCGTATAGCCGAGGACTATCAATAAAAAAGAGAGACAGGCAATGTGGGCCATTTTGTGGCGATTCTTCATCGATCGGTAAGCGCCGTAGACGGCTGCGGCCACCAGGAGCGGCGGGACGAAGGGGAACAGCTCGCTTTTCACCCCTCCAAGATCGCCGTCGAGGAGGCCCGGAAGGAATTGAACAATGCCCGGATAGATGACGAAGAAAGCCGCCAGGGCTAGCAACGAAAACCGGATGAAACTTCGTTTATTGAACTCGTATTTCCGGAAATACACCACCATCAGGATCGGAATAACGATCAAGAGGGCAAGAATGTGAACGCCGGTCGAGAGCCCGAGCAAATACGCGATCATGAGCAGATACTTCTCATTGTGGGGCTCATCGGCGTGATCCCGCCATTTGAGAACCAGCCAGAGGCACACCGAAACGAAGAACATCCCCATCCCGTACACTTCTGCCTCAATGGCGTTGTCCCAGTAGGTGGTCGAGAATGCAAGCGCCAGCGCTCCCACAGCCGAGGCACCGTAGACTGCGATCCGATCAAACGCCGTCTGAGAGGGGCCGCGAAACAGTTCGATAATTTTAACAGCGACAAGATAAAGGAACATCACGCCGAACGCGCTCCCGATGGCGGAGACCGCATGCATCCGCGCGGCGATGTCGTCGCGGTAGGGAATCAGAGAGGCAATCCGGGCCAGGAATACAAAAAGGGGCGCCCCCGGTGGATGAGGGACCTGCAGCAGCCGGGCCGCTGCGCAAAATTCGCCGACGTCCCAGAACACGACCGTCGTGGAAAGCGTTTTCAGGTACACACCGACCGTCACGAGAAACACACCAAGGGCGACGGCACGGTTAATCGTCTTACCGGACTTCTGAACCTCGCCTAACAATACAAATCCTCATCTTTCTTCGCGTCAAACAGCGTAATTTTCGTTTAATATAGAAGAATCTGCCCACAATCGCAAGGAAGTATCGGTCGGTTCGATGCCCGAGAGGAGCAGCCGGCTGATCTCATCACAGAAGAGATATCCTTTATCGGTGAGCCTCAGGAGTCGGCGATCGATGACGGCGAGCTCATCCGACTGGAGTCGTTCGATGAGAGCTGCCTTCCGGGAAATAAGGTCGACTCCGTACGGCGACCGCAGGCCGTCCAGGTCGACTCCTTCGCCCCGGAGCCCGAGCATCACGGATTCGTCGAATAATTCTCTCGCCGTGAGAGCTTCCTCGCCGGCGACAGGGAGGCGATTCTTCGAAATCGCGCTGCGGTACGACCGCAGGTTTGCGACGTTCCACCACCGGCGATTCCCCCAGAATGAGTGCGCGGACGGGCCGAATCCAAGATAGTTTGTATGGTTCCAGTAGTTTCCGTTGTGCCGCGAGCGATAACCCGGGCGGGCGTAGTTGGATACCTCATAATGCTCGTATCCCGCCTCGCCAAGATACTTCATTGTGAATTCATACATCCCCGCCTCCGACTCGATCGGCAGGGGCGAGACCTGTTTGGCCGCAACCATCCGCGCCAGGGGTGTCCCTCGTTCCACGATGAGGCTGTAAGCGGAGATATGGCTGGGTCCAAGTTCCACCGCCTGCCGGAGATTTTGCTCCCACCGCTCAGGAGTCTGACTCGGCAGGGCAAAGATGAGGTCGAGGCTCACGTTATCAAATCCGGCGGCCTGGGCCATCCGGACGCTGCGGATCGCCTGATCGCCCGTGTGAATGCGCGTCAGGAACCTGAGATCATCATCTAAGAACGATTGGATCCCGAAGCTCACGCGATTGATACCGGCTCGGCGATATTGCCTCAATTTGTCAAGATCGACCGTGCCCGGATTCGCTTCGAGCGTGATTTCAATGTTGCGATCGAGACGGAACGTGCTTCCAAGGAGCGTGATAATCCCGCCGATCACGTCAGGTTTCAAAAGGGACGGCGTTCCCCCGCCGAAATAAACAGTCGAAAACGTCTCCGCCTCCGCGTTCGGCGAGGAGAGCCCGATCTCGCTTTTCAAAAAGCGCACAAACTCGTCGATGGGCTGCAGCGCTTCAATCGAATAGAAGTCACAGTAAATGCACTTGTGCTCGCAGAAGGGAATATGAAGATAGAGTCCGGCCAAGGGAGTCAGGCGAAATGGTTCATCGGACGATCGTCCCGAGTCGATCCCACCGGGTCGAAGCAACTCTTGCGATGAGATTCTCCGGGGCCGCTCGATCCGGGACGGACCAGTAGATCATCATCGCGGTTCCGACAACGTCTTCACACGGGAGAAAACCCCATTCGCGGCTGTCGTAGCTCTTGATCGGATTGTCCCCGAGAACAAAAAGGTAATGGCTTGGCACTTTGATCGGACCGAACTGTCCGTCCCCCTTGCCGGAGCTTCCGTTCGGCACAGGTGAATCGTTCACAAAGCAGCGCCCCTCCCGGATTTCGATCATATCACCGCCGAGAGCAACGCATCGTTTGACAAAATAGACCGGATCCTTCCGGTCATCGGGAAATCTGAAAACGATCACGTCTCCGCGCTGCAGGTTTCTCAGGGCCGGCAGCCAACCGGCGCCGTAGGCGAGCTTATTGATCAGCACACAATCTCCGGGAAGAAGCGTCGTTTCCATTGATTCCGATGGGACCCGGATAGCGCCGATGACAAACGTCTTGAGAACCAGCGCACCGATGATCGCCGCGAGGATGATGCCGCCATAATCGCCGATTCGTTTCTTAACGGCGCTCTTGTTTCCTGCGGAGGTCACCGTGCCGTCACCTGACGATGGTTCCAAACCTGCTCAGGCGCACTGTGGAAAGTTTCTCGGCGATCCGGAGTATTGGAGTCTCCGGATCCCACGACCAGTAGACGATGAGCGGCGTCCCCACGACGGCATCGGCGGGAACGAATCCCCAGAACCGGCTGTCCAGACTGTTGTCGCGGTTATCTCCCATCCCGAAGAGATAATTTCTCTCCACCGTATACCGGTTGTTCTGCACGCCGTCGATAATCACTTTCCCCTGTCTCAGCGCCGCGGCATGCCCCTCGCGGCGGATAAAAACCTCCCAGCGCTCAAAGTTTTTCGGGGTCAGTTCGATCACTTCTCCCTTCTTCGGAATGACGATCGGCCCGTAATTATCCTCATTGTAGGGCGCGCCTTTCGGGAAGATCCGTTCGTCGATATAATCCGGAGGTTTCACGAGCGTCGAATTGAATTTCACATTTCTGGGAACCGGGGCCGGGTTGCCGTTCACGTAAACGACCCGGTTAATAATCTGGATTGTGTCCCCCGCGGTTCCGATGCATCGTTTCAGGTAGTAGGCAGGGTCCTGCGGCTCGACTTCGTCCCGGTATCCGGGAAAGACGAATACGATGATATCCCCTTTTTCAACATTCCACAAGGCGGGCAGCTTGAAGGATGGGACCCTCACATTGGTAAGAGGAATCGTGCGGGGGGTCGTGCCGCCGAAGACAAACTTATTGACGAGCAAAAAGTCCCCGGTCATGATCTCGTTTTCCATCGAACCGGTCGGCACCTCGAAGGATGCAAGCACAAAGCTGTTCAAAATCAAAAATGCGCCCAGGATAATTCCCAGCTCCTTCAGCATCGACTGGATGGCGGATCCGCCTCTTCGCTGATCGCCGGTGGTTACACGTTCATTGAGATTCTTTGACATGAGGTCTTATCCTTGATATGAATGAAACGACATTCGATGTTAGTCTTCCATCGCCAGAACTGCCAGGAACGCCTCCTGCGGGATTTCAACCCTGCCGACCTGCTTCATACGCTTCTTCCCTTCCTTTTGTTTCTCGAGCAGCTTCCGCTTGCGCGTGATATCCCCGCCGTAACACTTGGCCAGAACGTTTTTTCTCAGGGCGGAAATCGTGTCGCGAGCAATCACCTTGCTTCCGATCGCGGCCTGAATGACAACTTCAAACATCTGCCTCGGAATGAGTTTCCGCAGCCGCGCGCAGAGTTTTTTCCCCCACTCGTACGCCTTCTCGCGGTGGACGATCGTCGACAGCGCATCGACGGGCTCACCGTTGAGCAGTATGTCAAGCTTCACAAGATTTGACTCGCGGTAGTCGAGAAAATCATAATCGAGGGATGCGTACCCCCTCGAAGTGGATTTCAATTTATCATAAAAATCAAAAATGATCTCCGCCAATGGAAGTTCGTAGCGCAGGTCGGCGCGCGACGGGTCGATGTACGTCGTGTTCTTGTAGATGCCCCTTCGCTCCGTGCATAACTTCATGATGTTGCCGATATATTCCGACGGAGTTATAATTTGAGCGCTGATGTACGGCTCCTCGACCCGTTCGATATCGCCGATCACGGGCATGAAGGCGGGGTTATCGACGAGGACTACGCTGTTGTCGGTCTTGACGACGCGATACTCGACGTTCGGAACCGTGGTGATCAGCTCTTGTTTGTATTCACGCTCGAGTCTCTCCTGAACGATCTCCATGTGCAGGAGGCCGAGGAAGCCGGCGCGGAACCCGAACCCGAGCGCCACCGACGATTCCGGCTCAAAAATCAGCGACGCGTCGTTCATGCGCAGTTTCTCGAGCGAGTCGCGCAGTTCGCCGAAATTATCGGCATTCACGGGATAGAGTCCCGCGAACACCATCGGTTTCGCCTCCTTGTAGCCGGGCAGCGGCTCGGGGGCGGGTCTCTCCGCATTCGTGAGCGTATCGCCGACTTTCGTGTCGTGGACGTCTCTTGCGCCGGGAATCAGATATCCCACGTCGCCCGCCGATAAACTCTTCGTCCGGATGCGCTGCATTTCGAGTACCCCGAGCTCTTCCACCTCGAAGGTTTTGCCGGTCGCAAAAAAACGGATCTTGTCCCGTTCCCGGATCGTCCCGTCCTTAACGCGAATATAAATGATCGATCCGCGATACCCGTCAAAGATCGAATCGAAGATCAGCGCCCTGAGCGGGGCCTCCGGATCTCCTTTTGGGGGAGGGACTCTCTTGACCACGGCTTCAAGAATCTCATCCACCCCCGTTTTCATCTTGGCGCTCGCGAGCAGGATATCGTTCTCACTGCACCCGAGCAGGTCCATGATCTGGCGCTTGACCTGGTCGATCATCGCGCTCGGCAGGTCAATTTTATTGATGACCGGAATGATCTCCAGCCCTGCGTCAATGGCGAGATAGAGATTGGCGATTGTCTGAGCTTCGACCCCCTGTGAGGCATCGACGACGAGGATCGCGCCTTCGCACGCCGCGAGGGAGCGCGACACTTCATACGAGAAATCGACGTGGCCCGGAGTATCGATCAGATTCAGCGTATACGGCTTCCCGTCCTTCGCATTGTATTTCATCTGGATGGCGTGGAGCTTGATCGTAATGCCGCGCTCCTGTTCGAGCTCCATGTCGTCGAGGACCTGGTTGGTCTTCATCTCACGCGCCGTAATGGTTCCCGTACGCTCCAGGAGCCGGTCGGCAATCGTGGATTTACCGTGATCGATGTGCGCTACAATGCAGAAATTTCGGACTTGATCCATGAATTGTCAAGAATCGCTAGGCCATAAAAATAATCCCGCCCAAAAAGGCGGGATTACGGACTAAATATACGAAAAAGACGATCGATTTGCAAGGTTTCGAGAAGCTTCGTGGAGGGTTAACTCGCCGCCGAGTGGCCTTTTGTAGGGGTTAGAGACGGCTCACATTGGCGGTGGATCGGCTCTTTTTATAAGAGCGTTTCTCTTTCCGATCAACTCTTGATTTCTCTCCTGGTAGGGGCCGACGTCCCTGCCCTGCTTGCTCGCTAGTTTCATCTCGCGCAGATTCTCCTCGAACTCTCTGTCGAGCGAGCGCCGGCGTAGCGTAGAGACGGCATCCTCCGCCAGACGGAGCGGGCTCGCCTGTTCAGTCTCGGAATCATTCCAGCGTTTGCTCAGCTGATACTTCGCAAAAACCACCGCCGCCATGAATCGCCGTTGCGCGGGATCGCCGATATCGTTGACGAGCGTCGAGGCATCGAGTGCCTCGCCTTCCTCTACCTTATGGATGAGCGACGCTGCAATCGCCCTGGTGTGGGGATGCGTGAAATCATCCGCCTGGATATGCCCGAAAACAAAGCGGACGACTTCTGTGCCGCCGTCGAGCATGGCATGGACAAGATCTCGCTCGGCGGGAGGGACTCCCCCGAGCGCATCGATCAGAACCGCGGCGCCTTCCGGGCGCGCCCTCGGCACCGATCTCTGGCGGCGTTCCTCCCGCCGGGTCCCTTCCGCCACCTTCTCGAGTTCCCGGTACAGGGTTAATTCTGATAGCCCGTGTTTCTCCGCAACCTGCTTGATGAAGAAATTACGCTTGAGTTCGTCGCTGATTTTTCCAATCGACCGGACGATGACCCTCACGGTCTCCGTCTTCCCCTCCGGTGTGTCGAGCCTGCCTTCACGCTCTGCAGTCACCGCAATAAAGTCGATGAACGAAACCGCGCGCCCGACTGCTTCCTCGAATGCCTCCCTCCCTCCCCGCCGGATGAACGAATCCGGATCCTCGCCCTGAGGCAATGTGGCGATGCGGGCATCCAGATTATGTTCGAGAATCAGGTCCACGCCCCGCAGCGCCGCCGCCGATCCGGCGGAATCGCCGTCATAGACAACGGTGACCGTTTTAGTATAACGGCCAAGGAGAAGGATCTGGTCCACGGTAAGTGCCGTTCCGCTCGATGCAACGACATTTTTCACACCCGACTGAAACAGGCTGATCAGATCGGCGTAGCCCTCGACAAGGATCGCATTTTCATTCTCCCGGATCGCCTCCCGCGCGTGAAACAGGCCGTAGAGGACCTTGCTCTTATTATAGATGGGCGTTTCGGGCGAATTGATGTACTTGCCGAGCGGATCATCTTCGAGCAGTTTGCGCGCGCCGAAACCCACGACCCGGCCGGTTGTCGACATGATCGGGAACATCGCCCTGCCGCGGAAATAATCATAGGAGGAGCCATCCTCGCGGCCGCGGATCAACCCCGCCAGCTTGAGGGTCTCAAGGGGGAATTTCTTTTCGGCGGCATGCTTCAGGAACGCATCCCAGGAGTTCGGCGCGTAGCCGAGCTGAAATAATCGAATCGTGTCATCGGTGAATCCCCTGTGGCGCAGATATTCCAGAGCGAGCTTTCCTTCCCCCAAAAGAGCATTGTGATAAAACTGCACCGCTGTACGGCAGACCTCGTAGAGCTGTTCATGCACCGCACCGGCGCTTTCCTCGTCGGCCGAAGGAAGCGCTATGCCGGCTTTCTCGGCAAGGGATCGGACTGCTTCGATAAATGAGACCTTTTCGTATTCCATCACAAACGTGAAGGCATTGCCGCCGGCGCCGCAGCCGAAGCAGTGGTACATCTGGCGGTCGGAGGAGACATTAAACGAAGGGGTCTTTTCGGTATGGAACGGGCAGAGCCCCAGGTAGTTTTTCCCGCGCTTTTTCAGCGCCACAAACGATCCGACGAGGTCGACAATGTCGGTGGCGTTTCGGATTTCGTCTAATTTGTCAGGGGGAATTCGCATCACCTTCGTCAACTTACCTAAACTCAATAGCCTGCTATTTTTAATGCGGCACCCGCTTTGTGATACAATTCGTCAAGATCTTCGCTGAGAAGGGCTCTAACGTACATGGACATTCTGAGTTTGAGACCTCCAGAGAAAGTGGGTGCAACCTCAATTATGCGGGCGCGGAACATTTCTTCCTTCTTGCGATCCAGGATTTGTAGTTCGTCGTCCTTATCACAATTCTTCGGGACCTCGATGCTAAATGCATGATTGACCTCCGCGTTGGCGGGTGGGCTCGAAATGTATCTTACAGCTACCATTCGACCACCGCCGGTGACCGGTACTCGGTGTTCACTATCCGTTGCATCATAATTAGTGCCGTACACACTCACATCAATCGTCAGCTGCTTATCTATCCTATATTCTTGGGCTTGCCGCTCAAACTCGTTGTGAAGTTCTTGGATAAAAATCATCCCAGCTGTATCAACTTCTTGATGAGTATAACCACCTCTAGTGAGGTAAAGCTTTCTTAGTTGAGACACCGCATCATCCGCGGGTGGTACGAGCGCGGTCTTGATACTCTGGTAGACGAATTTGCCAGCGTCAAGGATCCTCTCCATAACGAACTCGATGAAGGGTTCAAGCTGATTTTCGTCTGCGGCCTCAAGGGACTTGATGTACTCGGCTCGATTTTCGGCTAAAATCAACAGGGGGACGTTTAGAGATCTGTATGTATACACCGAGGCTAAGGCTCGTGCGACGCGACCGTTGCCATCTGAAAAAGGATGGATCGCTGCAAATGCATAGTGGGCATAGGATGCCTGTAAGACTGGATGTGCATTGTTGAAGTCAGGAGTATTCACCTCCGTGCACAACCTATGCATTTCAGAGGGAGTCAATTGCACAGGTGCGTATGAATGAATCTTACCTTCGCGTTGACGCACGTGATTTGGCAAGACCTTATATTCGCCCTTTGGCAAGGGTTGTTCCTGCAATCCAACTTCTGTCACAGCAGTGAAGGTGTCTTGCGAATGACACAACTGCGAGTGAAGAGTCCGGATCCAGGCCTCAATAGTAGGAGCTTTTTTTGTTGCGAAGTCCAAGACATAATCGTATGCTTGCAATTGGCATTCAATTAACGACCTTACCTTTGGGCCCTTTAGGTTTAAAGCTACTTCCCACATGGCTGCCTGCGTCGCGACAGTAAATGTGAAACCTCTGTCGACCTCATAAAGGCCCTCTATTGCACCAGTATCGATCGCAGCGGCCCTCTTAGCTACATCTCTTGCTCTCCGAAGTATTTCCGCTGAGATGCCACTCTCAGTCTTGAATTTTGAAATATTTCTCTCCCAACGATCCAAATCAATCTCGTGTCTTGCCCATTCCTTAAACGTCGGGAATGAACGATACTGCGCGTCCGCAGACAACATATCTACCATGGTGGAGACGGGTTTTTCGGTCTGCACTAATTCGGTAATCTCCATTCTACATTTCCATGTTAGGCAGAACCCCCAATACTATCACTCGTCGCGCGCGGTCTCATTTTCCCACTAATTCGTTTTGATGCATCTATCACTGTAGTCATAGTCGAGGGTTTCACAAGGAGCCACATATTTGAAAGCCCCGCGAAATACGTGATCAAGGATTCGTTGAGAGTGTTACCTTCGAAAGGTACAAAAAATAATCGATTGCGACAATTTCCCTTCCCGGGTAATGCTAAAGTTTGAAAGTTATCCGACAAAAAGGCAGGCGCGGAAGTGGGGGTGGGGTTGGCTATCTTATTAATTTGCATTCGTCCAGATGGTATCGGCATACCAATGTTCGAGAATTTGGTCATAGAAAAGGCAGAAATCAGTTTTCCAACAATCCTGAAAAGCATCTTTGTACGTCAAACGACCGTACCAGAACAAATGCAAATTGCTCGGTGTAAAGATAACACGGGATTCATCTTGGGTCAATGGCTCATCCCTACGCATCAACATTTTGTATCTTTGTCCTGGCGCAATTGGTGGTTCCCTTGTGGGTTTATGGTTGATGGCTTTTTGCCACTCATTCGGATAGACGTTGGTTCCAACCTTGTATGTATCGGTGATTTTGACGTCAATGGCTGGCGTTTTTCCGAAATTGACGAAATCTACAAGGAGCTGAATCGGCTTTCCAATGAGCAAGGTAGAAAAGACCGTGTCGAAATATACGCGGGCTCGAAGTTCGATTTTGGTAACTTTGTACTGGGAATCCGTAGACGCCTTTGTATACATCATAGCTCGATTATTGAGTGCGATCGAACTATCAAGCAGCCTCCGGCTATAAGCATTGGAGCTATCAATGCCAATCTTGGTGATGTGTGTTTGTACGCCCGAGAAGATGGCCAGCCCAACGGTAGCAAGGGCGATGAGAATGTTCGTAATTCCAAGAACTCTTTGCCATCTGGGATATGGCTCTTTCTTGCAGCACTTATCTGTTTTGCAAGCGGCGTATTGGTCATAGCCGCTTGGGATTTCCCCCAAAAAATCACCACCCGGATATTCTTCATCCTTCTCGGATTGGTCTTGATTGGTCTTTCCTGTCATTTCATGTACTGGTACTTAATCCAATAAGCCAAGGGAAAAAACCGATCCATCCGAAGCCTGCTCGCTTTCTCGCTCTGTTTCTCAGAACGGCAGGGAGAAAAAGTACGAGAAGCGCTATCAATGAGGTTATCAGTGCAAGTGCGGGGAAGGCGTTTGAGAGCCCGTAAGATCCAATTAGTACGGCAATCCATGAGTAGATGCACCATACCTGCCTCCAGCAAGTATTGTGCACTTTCAAGACTTGGTAATTCTGCGTGATACCAGGGAGCCAACCAGCTCCAAGACTTATTCCAAGATCAATGACACGCACGGAACGTAGCGGGACAATCGGGAAGAAAACCAAAACAAACCATTCCGTAGTAATATATGAGCCATCATCACCGAAATCTCTCTTGCCATAATAAAATGCACCAATGCCATTAAGAGTCATTTATGAGTTTCTATCGTATAGGTGAGGCGTCATTGAATCGACAAATATAGTCTCAGAGCTTTCAAAAATCAATATTTGAAGGAGGGAAGAAAATAACGTAAATTCAGGCCAACATAGTTCGCGCACCGCGTCGGATGTGCGACAATGGATTTTCGAGAATGCTTCTCGTTCACCGCTTTGACGGTGAGGGTGGGGAAACCCGCTCCGACGCACGAGAAGCATTTTTATTTTGCCATAGTCCCCATGCCAAAGAAGAAAGTAAGGAAGGCAGAGAAAACCCCACCCCAGAAGTCTGTTCCTAAAGAGAAACTATTCGTTTTCCCTGGAGCAATTCGGATTGAAGCGGATGCTTGGGACAATTTCTTTCAGGAAGCCAGAGCTATCTTCTTGGATGGCCTACTGAATGCTGGTAGGGTTAACATTGTGAGGGTGCGCGTGGAGGCGATAAGACGGATCATGGATAAGTCTAAGACGCAATCAGAAGAATACAACAAGGAGTCCAAGCGAGAGGGGGGTGAAATAATGTGGGGTAAACAACCGTGGCTCTCAGATGAACGTCTGCGAGAACTGGGAGTTCGAGATAAAATCAGGGGCTTCCAAGTTAGGCAACTGGAAGACATACTCGGATGGCTCAGGTATTTGACCGCTAATACAGACTTCCGTCCTGGCAAGGCTCGCGCGATCACAGAATTGCTCGCCAACATAACTTGGTACGCTGGTGCAAGCGAGGGACGATATCGAGATGAGTATGATAGGTTGATGAAAAATCATCCTAAAATGCAACAATTGATCCGACATGCCAAAAAATTCATCGGGCATCAACTTAGCAACGATCAAAAAGAGAAGTATGAGGCGATTGCGAAAGCATTAGCAGAGAACAAAATGACCGCAAAACCGAAACCGAAGTCACAGGTTATCCTACATCTGGTCAATACCAATAAACAGATATTCCGCAGAGACGAGAACGCTCTCAAGCTCCGCAAGAGCTTTGACCGTTATGTCAAACTCCATCCAGATTTTCTTTCTACCGTTCGATAAGTAGAATTCTACATTTCGAATGGTAGAATTCTCCCATTCGCCGTGTTGAAAACCGATTAGTTTACATTGTGGGTGTATCGGCTAAGAGGTCATGCCATCAACAAAAGCCCGGCTTGCGCGGGCCTTCAATCAAGAGCACAGAAAATAATTATCTCTAAGCACTTGACTTTTATCCTTGTAATGCTTATATAAGCTTGTAGAGAATAGAATCCATGAAAAGCCCCATTACACTTGATACCCTGAAGGCTGAGCGTAAGGCTCTTCAGGAAGAATTGCAGACAATCGAAAAGCTCATCACAATCCATGAGCGGCGGCAACGCCGTTCGGGCAAACAAAGTCAACCAGGGGACGCGATTTCCCATTTCCCTCGCCCTCTTACAGCCCGCGACCATGTCACTACGACGATCTACAACCTCCTTCACGAACTGAAGCGGCCAGTTAGCAGCAAAGAGATTTTTGAAAGGGTCGATAGCTTAGGAATCCTCAAAGACGTGAAGAATAAACAGGCCACACTTTCGGCGATTCTCGACCAACTAACAAAGACTAAAATACCCAAATTCAAGAGGGTTGATCGGGGAGTCTATGATGCTGCGTAAAAACAGTAAAGGCAACCTGCGAACGGCTAATTCACCGAGGTTGCCTTTAACGTGCGAAACGGACGCTATCCAGATGAAAGGAACGGTGTATGAGTAAACCGCTAAAAATACCTGTCTAACGCCCGCTATTTAGCGGGCCTACCGAGTGCGTTAACACTCGATAAGCCCTATTCAATCATCGCTGGTTTGGAGCGACAACTGACCAAAAGAATGTACGCTTCTACCGGCAAAAAATCAAGGAGCGTACATCATGGCAAATAATCTTCCACTCGAAAAGAAAGCACTCGTGCTCTCATTACTCACAGAAGGTCAATCAATCCGAGCTACTTCCCGAATTGCGGGGGTAAGCCAGCCGACGATTCTCAAGCTGCTCATTGAGGCCGGACAGAAAGCTCGAAACTTTCACGATACGATGATGAAGAACGTACAAGCCCGTTTCATGCAGGTCGATGAGATTTGGTGCTACGTCGGCTGCAAGCAGAAGCGTACACAAGATACCGACCCTGAGCGAGGGGATTTCTACACCTTCATTGCCCTTGATGCTGATACTAAGCTTGTCCCGTGTTATCGCGTTGGGAAGCGAACCGGACGGCTTGCAGCCTCGTTTATGATGGAGTTGAGCATTCGGGTTCCCTCCCGCTTTCAGCTTTCAACAGATTCATTCCCTGGCTATGAATCAGCCGTTGATCGGGTGGGGGGAGCGGATATTGATTACGCGCAAATCCACAAGGATTATGCGGAAGATAAACACGCCGAGAGGCGTTATTCCCCGCCTCAGATAATACGAGTCACCAAGTGTCCGATAATGGGCGAACCGGACAGGAAGCACATCAGTACAAGCTACGTGGAGCGGCAAAACCTCACCGTCAGGATGCAGATGAGAAGGTTCACAAGATTAACCAATGCTTTTTCAAAAAAAGTTCGTAACTTAGAAGCGGCGGTTGACGTGCTTTTCTTCTACTACAACTTCATCCGCCTCCATCAGAGCTTCCGCGTCACTCCTGCAATGGAAGCGAAGGTAACGAGCAGGTTGTGGACGTGGGAAGAACTGCTTACATTTGAAGATTCAAAGGTAGCAGCATGAGGACGGAGAAATTTCTGAAAGGCTTATCTGACCGAAATAATCAGTTCGGATACGGTGTAATAATTTTTATGGCTGCGGGGTTCTGTTATCTTCTTGTTGAAGCCTCTAATTGGGTCATTGCCGGAATGATCTTCGTTTTACTCGTGGTTGTCTTGGAACTTAGTTACCGACTCTCAAATAAGCGTTGAATGGATTGGACATATTGGCAGACGTGATAATTCAAACTTGAGCACTACCCAATGCGGGATCAGCGGCTCGCTACTTCCACCTTGAGCGGGTGGCCGTTTCCCCTCCCCTTTCCATTCTTCCTTTTGAAGGCTTTCTCAATCGGCGGGGTATGCCAGGCCGGCTCTTCTTCGAGATCGGGGTAGGTGAAAATCTCGTACTTATAGTTTCGCAGAATAATATTCTTGCCCGCCCTGCCGATGACATATTGCGGCAGGAGGGGGATTTTCCCTCCTCCCCCCGGCGCGTCGATGACATAATTTGGAATCGCCAGACCGGAGGTGTGCCCCCTGAGCTTATCCATGATCTCGAGCCCTTTGCTCACTGGTGTCCGGAAGTAATTCGTTCCCTTTGTGATGTCCGCCTGGTAGAGGTAATACGGACGGACGCGCATGGCGAGCAGCTTCCTGACGAGCTCCAGCATGACGTCGGCGTCGTCGTTGACACCCTTCATGAGTACCGCCTGGTTTCCCACGGGGCATCCGGCATCGGCCAGCATTTCACAGGCGCGTTTCGCCTCCGCGGTGCATTCCCACGGGTGGTTGAAGTGGGTATTGACATAAATAGGATGAAACTTGCGGATCATCCGGCACAACTTGGGGGTGATGCGCTGGGGAAGCACGCAGGGCATTTTCGTGCCGAGCCGGATGATCTCGACATGCGGGATCTCCCGTATTCCTTTCAAAATGCGCTCGAGCAGAAAATCGGTGAGCATCAGGGGGTCGCCGCCCGAGAGGATTACGTCGCGGATTCCCGGCGTGCGGGCGATATAATCGATCCCGTCCTGAATGTACTTCATGTTGATCTTCGATGCGTCGCCCACTTTCCGTTTCCTCGTGCAGAAGCGGCAGTACATCGAGCATTGGCTCGTGGTTAGAAACAGCACGCGATCCGGATAGCGATGAACGATGCTCGGAACGGGGCTGTGGGAATCCTCGGCCAGCGGGTCCTCCGGCAGGCCGTCGTCAACCAACTCTCTCGCATCGGGAATGCACTGCAGCCAGATCGGATCCCCGGGGTGACGGATAAGGCTCAGGTAGTACGGGTTAATGCGCGTGTGAAACAGACTGTTGAGCCGTTCTGCAAGCTCCGGATCGAATCCAAATCGTTCAACCAAATCCTTGCCGCTGTCCACGCTCTGTCGAAGCATTTGCTGCCACAATTCCATGGAGTGCCTACATTCCTGATGATGAGAGGTATTTTCCGTAAATGAGGAGATCATCCCCCGTATCGTAGTAATCCCGGATGCGTGCAACTTCCGAGTAGCTGTTTTTCCGATAGAAGGATCGCGTCTTGTCGTAGCCCGTCCGGGAAGAGGTTTCGGCAAGCAGAAGCCTGCCCCCGCGATTCACCACGAGCTCTTCGGCATGGCGGAGAAGCTGGGTCCCGATGCCGCGCCGGAGGTTGGATGGATTCACCGCAATCCAGTAAAGGTCGAAGGTGGCCCGGGTGAGGGGCGTCGGCCCGACGCAAAAGTAGCCGACCACCCTTCCTTCTTCGTCGAGGCTGGTGCGAAGCTCATAGTCTTTCTGATCGGGCTCATGGAGGAAGCAATCGACCAGCTCGAGTGCCGTCTTAATTTCCTCCGCTGTGAAAGCGCCTGAATTTTCGAGCATGTCGCTGATGGGGCCCTTGTCGTCCGCTTCAGTTGGGCGGAGGGAAATCAGGGCAGCCGTTCCAAGGCGCATTCGACGATCTTTCCGACCAGCTCTTCGAATTTATAGCCGTACGCGCGCGCGGATCTGGCGAACCCCGCATCGTCGGAGATATCGGGGTTCGGATTCACCTCGAGTATGGACGGCTTATGGTCTTTGCTGAGCCGGAAGTCGATGCGAGCGTAATCTCTGCAGCCGAGCAGCTGGTAGGCGCGCAGCGCCATATCTTTAATTGTCGCCTCCAGGGCGCTCGGGAGCGGCGCGGGGCAGACACCCTTGGTATGCTCGTACTCTTCCGTGCCTTTCATCCACTTTGCGTTGTAACTGATGATCCGATGGTACCGTTTGGGCAGCGTGGACATGTCGATCTCGGAGATCGGGAAGACCGTGGGTTTCCGGTTTCCAAGGATCGCAACGTTTAACTCGCGGCCGTCGACGTACTCCTCGACGAGGGCGGGTTGGTCAAACTGCTCGATCACATATCGAATTCGTTTGCGAAGATCGGCGAGCGATGTAACGATCGAATCCGTTTCGATCCCGGCGCTCGCGTCCTCCTGAGACGGTTTCACTATTAAAGGATAGGCGAGGCGGTCATCCAGACTCATCCGCATCCAACTCTTGAATAGCTGAAACCGGGGAGTGGGTAAACCATTATAAAGAAGAATCTCTTTGACCCGCACCTTGCTCAGGGCTGTGCCAAGCGTCAACGGGTCCGACCCGGTGTACGGTATTTCCATCAGCTCGTAGATTCCGCCCACATGCATTTCGTGGATAGAAGCATTGCCGATGCTTTCACAGAGATTGAAGACAACATCGGGTTCCTCATTGCGCAAAAAAGTCACAAAGCGGACGATGTCGCCGTCGACGTTGAAAATTGTGGTCTTGTAACCGAGCGAATTCAGGGCGCGCGCGATGTCTTCCTTCTCTTCCAGCACCCCGATCTCCGACAGGTCGGTCAACCGATCCCGGCTTTTCCCTTGAGCCTTGCTTCCATCCTGCAGGATCCCCGATTCCGAAATGTATTTTCTTCCGCCCTTCGCCAATCCGGTGGGCTCATTATAGACGATGGCGACACACAGCTTTTTCTTCATGGGGCGCCTCAGCTCGCGGGATCGAAGGCAGAGGTGCGGCCGGACAGTCCGCAGCGCTGTGCCGCGAGTGCCAGCACAGTCTGGATCAGCCGGTCATAGCTGAGACCGGCTGCCCGCGCAGCCTTCGGGAAGCAGGAGTTATCCTTCGGGTTGGGCAGGATACCGGGGAGCGGATTCAATTCTAGAACGTGCGGGATGCCCATCGCATCGAGCCGAACGTCCAGACGGCACCAATCGCGGCACCGCAAAACCGCGTAGGCCTTCCGGCAGACGCGCCCGATCGCGCGCTGCAGAGGTGACGGAATGCGGGCGGGGCATTCGAAGATATCGAGCGGCGCATCCGAACGGTCCCAAATCCATTTTGCCTCATAGGAATAAATCGGGTTCACGCCTGCGGGAAGGGAGTCGAAATTGATTTCCACAATCGGCAGGACGGTCACGGAATCCCCGTTGCCGAGCATCGCGACGGTAAACTCCCGGCCGCAGAGATATTCCTCGACGATGACGGGTTCCTCATAGATCGAGTGCAGCATCGAGACCTGCCGCCGCAACTCGGTTACGTCCCGCACGAGTGAAGAATTAAAGATCCCTTTGCTCGAACCCTCGTGGAGCGGCTTCACCACCACCGGAAACCTCACCCCTCCATCCCTGAGGCGGGATGCCGAGACCTGGGATTTTTCGGAAATCACGCAGAATCGGGGGGTCGGGATGTGATGGTAGGCAAGTATTTCCTTCGCCCGTGACTTGTCGAGGCAAAGCGCAAGAGTCAAAGGATCGGAACCGGTGTAAGGAATTTGCAGCAGTTCAAGAATCGATGGGATCTGGGCCTCGCGGGAGACTCCGTGCATCCCCTCCGCGACGTTGAAAACGAGATCCGGACGGTTGAGAGCAAGCTTCTCATACGCTTCTTCATCCGCTTCTATCAGATTGACGCGATGAATCTGGCCCAGCGCGGCGGCGACGGCGTCAATCGTCTCTGCCGTGTCCCATTCTGCGTAAAGATCGTTGAGAGTTTGAGGGGAAGGAAGTTGAAGGAAGCGAGTGGCGAGAGCGGGAGAACAATCTGCGCTCAAACTCGGAGGCTCTGTTGCATCCTCAGGTACCGGCTGTTGTGAAGCATCTTCCTTCTTCTGGTTGTAGACGAGCGCGACTCGCATCGGACTCATGTTGACAGGAAGATCTACCAGGTAATTCGTTTATTCCTCTCGACTAGTTAAAGAATCTCTCGAGCGACAACACAATGCCTCTAATATAATCATTTTAAACAATTTGTCAAGAGAAAAATGCATTTCCGGCGCAAAAATCATGAATTCTTTTTCAAAAAGTTCCGTTGCGATGATCGATCTCATCGCTGAAAAAGTTTTCCCGATGATCATCCGACATCGATCAGTGCAAAAACTTCCTTCGTCCGGCTTGACAAAGAGTTCCGAAGCGACTGATGTTCGGGGAGACGGAGGTGTGGATCCTGTTCGAGCAGATTGAACGCCTCCCCTCGTGCAAGCTTTAATAGATCCTCATCGGTCGTCAGATCGGCGATCCGGAGCTCGGGCAATCCGCTCTGGCGTGTTCCAAAAAAATCTCCCGGACCCCTTATTTCCAGGTCCGTTTCCGCGATTTTGAACCCGTCGGCGGTCTCCAGCATCGTCGTCAGGCGGCGCACCGCTTTCACCTGATCATCTTGTTCTCCTCCAGGGAGGTCCGGGGTGGAGCGCCTCCGGAGAAGTTTCCCCATCCAGTCGGGCGCCACCATGATGCAGGTGGATTGAGCCGCCCCTCGACCCACACGGCCTCTCAATTGATGAAGCTGGGACAAGCCGAACCTTTCCGCGTGTTCGATGACCATCACGGAGGCGTTCGGGATATCGATCCCCACTTCGATCACGCTGGTGGCGACGAGGATCTGGAGGTTCCCCGATTTAAATGCCGCCATGACCGTATCTTTCTCTTCGCCCGGCATTCTCCCATGGATGAGCCCGACATTAAAATCGGCAAAGACCTTGCTCTTGAGCAGCTCGTAGCTCTCGGTTGCCGCCTTGAGATCCAGTTTTTCTGATTCCTCTACTAATGGATAGACGATGTATGCCTGGGCCTTTGCCCCGACCCGGCTCTTGATAAACCGATGGATCCACTGATGGTCGGCGTTAAATTTCAGAAGCGTCTCGACGGGCAATCTGTTCGAGGGCAGCTCATTGATGATGGAAACGTCCAGATCGCCGTAGATCGTAAGGGAGAGCGTGCGCGGGATGGGCGTCGCGGTCATCACCAGGACATCGGGATGAGGTGTCGGCCCGCCGGCCGCCTCACCCTTTTCCTTGAGCGCGACCCGCTGTGTGACGCCGAACCGGTGCTGTTCGTCGATGATGACGAGGCCGAGCTTTGAGAATTCCACGTCGGCCTGGATCAGGGCATGAGTTCCGACGATCAGCTGGGCGGAACCGCCTCTCACATCCTCCAGAACGCCATCCCGGACCTTTGCCCGCTGACCGCCGAGGAGAAGGCGAACCCGGATGGGAAGGTCTTTCAGAAACCCATTGAGAGTCATGAAATGCTGTTCCGCGAGTATTTCGGTCGGCGCCATGAAAGCAGCCTGATACCCGTTCTCAATCGCAATCAGCATGGCAATCAGCGCCACGATCGTCTTTCCGCTCCCGACATCACCCTGGAGCAGCCGGTTCATGGGCCGGGGAGAATTCATATCGGCGGCGATTTCCTTGACAACCCTCACCTGCGCCTTCGTCAGCTTGAACGGCAGGGCGTCGACGAGCCGGCGGGCGAGCTTGCTCTTGACGCCAAACGAGATTCCCGGCATCCCCATCTTGACGCGGTTGCGGCGAAGGGCAAGCATGAGCTGCAGCGTAAACAGCTCATCAAATTTCAGCCGGTGCCGGGCCCGCTCAAGATCATCCTGGGATTCCGGAAAATGAATTGAGCGAAGGGCGGGCGCTATCGGCATCAGGTGATGGCGCTTGAGGATCTCCGGGGGGAGATTCTCCTCTATCTGGTCGGCATAGCCCTCGACCGCGGCTCTCATGATCTGGCGCAGGGCCTTCACGTGGAGGTTGACACTGCGGAGATCTCCGGACGATCCGTATTTTGGCACGATCCCGCGTGTGTGAAGGAGGCCGGCTTCGCCGGTTTCATCGGCGGCATGAATCCGGTCGATGGATGGGTGAACGATCTGAGGCCGGCCCCGGAAACCGGTTACCTTGCCGGAAACCGCGAGCGTCTCTCCGATCGAGAACGCCTTCTTGAAGAACCCGATGCTTCCGAAAAAGACGAGTTGAATCGTCGCGGTGTCATCACCGAGCACCACCACGAAGCGCTGCCTGGGCGGCCGGCCGATGAGGTCAAACGCCCGCACCTCTCCGATAGCCGTGATCCATTTCCCCGAATCCATGAACTGCTTGAGACTGCTGATTTTCTCGACCTTCGTGAGGTCGATATAGCCGAATGGAAAGTAATAGAGGAGGTCGCGGATGGTGTGTAAGCCGTGCTCTGCGAGGGCCGCAGCGCGCTTGGGACCCACCTTCCCAAGATACTGAACCGAGATATCCGGATCCCTAGCCTTCACCCTTTGCGTCGCGGGTCATCAGATCGGAAGTTGCGATGATCGGGTCCTTGTTCTGGAAAAGCACCTCGAAGACTTCGTTCACAATCGGAAGCTCGACGCCGTGCTTCAGCGCCAAATCGTGGACGGATCGGGTCGTGGCGACCCCTTCCGCGACCATGACCATCTCCGCGAGCACGTCGGAGAGTTTCCTCCCTTTTCCGATCTCTTCCCCCACGAAGCGGTTCCGGCTGTGCCTGCTCATGCAGGTTGCGATGAGGTCGCCGATTCCGGAAAGACCTGCGAACGTCCGCTGTTGCGCGCCCATCAGGCTGCCCAGCCTGGATAGCTCCGCCGTGGCCCGGGTCATGATCGCGGCCTTTGTGTTATCGCCGAATCCGGCGCCGTCGGCGATCCCCGCGCCGATCGCAATAACATTCTTGATTGAGCCGGCAAGCTCCACGCCGCGGATATCCTCGCTCGAATAGACGCGGAAATAGGGGGTCATAAACACCTGCTGCGCGATCTTGGCTGCCTCAATATTTGCGGAAGCGGCGACAACGGCTGTCGGTACCTGCCGGCTCACCTCCTCGGCGAAACTTGGGCCCGAGAGGGTGACGATCCCGTCCTTGCCGGCCGAGGGGAGGAGATCGAGCAGCACTTCGGACATGGTCATGAGCGAGTTGTTTTCGATTCCCTTCGCAACGTTGACAATCAACACTCCGCGGAAGTCGTGTGTCCGAAGCTTCTCCGCTATTAATCGAACAAACTGGGTCGGGATTGCATTTACAATCAGCTCGGCGTGGGCAACGGAGTGTTCGAGGTCGCTGGTGATGCCGATTTCGGAGGGGATTTTGACGCCGGGCAGGAGTGCGCGATTCTCGCGGCTTTCGAGCATGATCCTCGCGTGGTCATCCCGGTGGGACCAGAGGATTACCTGGTGTGCATTTTCGCTGAGGAGGATTGCAAGGGTCGTTCCCCAGCTCCCGGCCCCCAGCACGGTGATGCGCATCCCGGATTCTTACGATTGTTCGGAGGACGCCCTGCGTTTGCCGGAGTTTTTATCGAGAATACGGACCTGCGTGAGCCGGTGTTCGGTTCCCGCGAGAAGGCGCTTGATGTTCTCGCGATGTGTATAGATCAGCAGAAGCGCGATGCCGATGCTGAAGAAGATCAGGGTGTGGTAACCCTCCAGATCGGCGTGGAAAATATTGTGCCGGAAGAGCATCGTCAGGGGCAAGGCAATCGCCGCCGCGATCGATCCAAGCGAGACGTACCGCGACAGAAGGAATACAAGTGAGAATACGCCAATGACAACGAGAAGTTCAATCGTCGCCAGACCCAGTAGGACGCCGCCGGCGGTAGCGATTCCTTTTCCGCCCCGGAAGCCGCCGAAGGCGGTCCAGACATGTCCGAGGATCGCGGCGCATCCCGCAATAATCCGGACGACCGTAATATCCTCGAAGGGTGTGCTGTTTGTGAATGGAATGGGGCCGTACATCAGTTTCACCACAAGCATGGTCGCAACATATCCCTTGAGGATGTCGAGGGCGATGACCAGCAAGCCGACCTTCGGACCGAGGACTCGAATGACATTGGTTCCGCCTGCGTTGCCGCTGCCATGATTCCGGATATCAATCCCCCGCGCAATTTTCGTAACAATGATGCTCGTCGGGATCGACCCCACGAGATAGCTCAAGACGACAACAATTGCGAGAGGTAGCATGAAAATCCTTTACAATGACGAAAAATACGCACTTAAAGATACCAATTTTTCAGAAGAAATCAACAGGTGGTACCCCGCGCGTACCCGCGGTCACAATTGTCCGCCTTGTCCCGCAATGCAGGACCGTGCAGGCCATCTCGCGCGGTGTTGCACCGTGTCCCGCAGTTCTACGGCGCGTCCCGCCACGCCCCGCGGTGCGGGACCGTGCGGGATCATACGGAGACCTGTTTTCTCCGGGCAATGATCCTTGCGAGCTCAAGGTCTTCCGGCGTCGTCACCTTGATATTGTCATAGCTCCCCTCGACGATCGCCACCCTCTTTCCCAGACGTTCAATGAGAGTTGCCTCGTCGGTGCCGGAAAAATGGTCTGATTCTGCGCGCTCGAAGGCAGCGCACAGGTCGGAGCGGCGAAAAAGCTGCGGTGTCTGTGCGATCCACACCGCATCTCTCGATGGTGAGGAGCGGACGATCCGCTCTCCATCGGAGAGCTTGATCGTGTCTTTGGCGCGTACACCGACGATCGCGGCGTCGGCCTGCGAAAGCTCTGCAAGGAGCGACTCGATGATGGCCGGGTCGACGAACGGCCGGACTCCGTCATGAATCAGCACGAGGCCGGCGGACTCTTCGTTCAGGGCCCGGAGGCCGTTCCGGACCGAATCCTGCCGCCGGGCGCCTCCTGCGACAATCGCACAGACCTTGGAGAGACGGTGATCGGAGACGATCCGCTTCATTAATTCGATTTGATCGCCCGGAGCCGCGATCACGATGGATTCTATCACGGGTGATGATTGAAGCCGCTCGGCCGCCCAGGCGATGATCGGTTTCCCCTCCAATTCAAGAAATTGTTTCGGATCGCCCGGTCCCATGCGGAGGCCCCTCCCCGCGCACGGTATCACCGCTCCGATTCTCATAGAACGAGCATGGCGTCGCCGTAACTGTAAAACCGCCACCTCTCTTTGATGGCTTTCTTGTACGCCTTCATCATGAAATCCCGGCCGGCAAACGCGCTGGCGAGCATGAGCAAGGTCGATTCGGGCATGTGAAAGTTTGTAATCAGGTGATCGACGATTTTGAAGTCGTACGGCGGAAAAATAAACTTGTCGGTCCACCCCTTGTTTGCCTTGAGATGGCCGGTGGTTGTGACACTCGATTCGGTCGCCCGCGTCGTGCTGGTTCCGGCGACGAAGACCTTCCCCCGGTTGTCGATGGTCCGGTTGACGATATCCACAGTCGCCTGAGTGATCTCATAATACTCGGAATCCATCTTGTGCTTGGACAGATCCTCGACTTCGACCGCCCGGAACGATCCCAGTCCAAGATGGAGCGTCACGGGGGCGATCCTGATGCCCTTCTTTTCAATCTGGGCGAGGAGGCGCTTTGTGAAATGCAAACCGGCGGTCGGGGCCGCCACGGAGCCCACATATTTAGCATAGACCGTTTGATACATTTCCTTATCGGCTTCGTCGGCCTCCCGCTTGATATAATGCGGGAGAGGGGTCGTGCCAATGCGTTCGATAACTTTGAAAAGGTCGTTTTTATAATTGAAGCGGACGGTCCGGCCCCTGGAGGTCGTATTGTCGATCACCTCGCACCAGATCTTCCCGTCGTCAAAATAGATCTTGTTTCCGATTCGGACCTTCCGGGCCGGATCAACGATGACATCCCAGATATTCTCATCGTGATTGAGCTCCCGGAGCAGGAAGACCTCGATCTTGGCGTTCGTTTTCTCCTTCTTGCCGAAAAGCCGGGCCGGGAAGACCCTCGTCTGGTTGACGACCAGGCAATCCCCCTTCTTCATATAGTCGATGAGGTCGCTGAATCGCTTCTCTTCGATTGTATCGAGCGCGCGGTTCAGGACCATCAGGCGCGCCGAATCCCTCGGTTTCGCGGGATGCTTGGCGACGAGATTTCTCGGCAACGGATACTTAAAGTCGGAAAGCTTCATTTTGAATTCACCTCTGGTGTGAGTAAGTATTCGATCATGATTTCTTGCCCGCAGGCTTCCGGGCGCTGCGGCGTTTCAAGGCCGCCTGAGCCGCCGCGAGCCGCGCGATCGGAACCCGGTACGGCGAACAGCTTACGTAATCGACTCCGAGCTCCGAACAAAACTCGACCGATTTTGGATCGCCGCCGTGCTCGCCGCAAATGCCGATTTTCAAGCCGGCTTTCACGGAACGCCCCTTCTCAACGGCAAGTTTCATCAGCGCGCCGACCCCCCTCATATCGATTGTCTGGAACGGGTCCCGCTCGAGGATACCGTGCTCGAGGTAAAGCGGAAGGAACGAACCCGCATCGTCACGCGATAGTCCGAGGGTGGTCTGCGTAAGATCGTTCGTTCCGAATGAAAAAAACTCGGCCACCCCTCCGATCTCATCGGCGGTGACTGCCGCCCGCGGCAGCTCGATCATCGTCCCGACGAGATAGGCCACGCGTATTCCGGATTGGTGAAAGACCTCTTCGGCAACCCGGCGGACAATGCGCTCCTGCTCCTTAAGCTCCGTCACAAAACCGACGAGAGGGATCATCACTTCGAGATGGACGTCGATTCGCTCGCGCCTCACCTGGCACGCGGCTTCGAAAATCGCGCGTGCCTGCATTTCGGTGATTTCCGGGAAGACGATGCCGAGCCTGCATCCGCGGTTCCCCAGCATTGGATTGAATTCCTTGAGCTGGCGGATGCGCTGCGTAACCCGCTCGACCGGCTTTCCGATCTTGTCGGCGAGGTCGCGGATTTCCCTCTCCTCATGAGGGAGAAACTCATGCAGCGGCGGATCGAGCGTCCGGATCGTCACCGGTCGTTCCTTCATGACGCGGAAGATTCCCGCGAAATCCTCTCGCTGCATCGGGAGCAGTTTGTCGAGCGCCCGCCGCCTTCCCGCCTGATCTTCCGCCAGGATCATCTCGCGAACCGCATCGATCCTGTCCCCGCCGAAGAACATGTGTTCCGTCCTGCACAATCCGATCCCTTCGGCCCCGAATGCGATCGCGACTTCGCTCTGATCGGGTTGATCCGCGTTTGTGCGCACCTTCAGGGTTCGATACCGGTCGGACCATTCCATTAATTTCCGGAACATCCCCACGACCGGGGACGCATCCGGATCCAGTTCCTTCGTCACTAAAGCCCGGACAATATCCGAAGGTTTCGTTTGAAGCCGCCCGAGGATGACTTCGCCTGTTGTGCCGTCAATGGAAAGGTAGTCGCCCTGCTTCACCACGAGGCCGTTCACGCGCATCCGATGCGCATTGTAATCGATCTCGAGCGCCCCGCATCCCGCGATGCAGACCTTCCCCATCTGGCGCGCGACCAGCGCGGCGTGAGACGTCATGCCGCCGCGGGCGGTGAGAATTCCCTCGGCAGCGTCCATCCCCTTGATGTCTTCGGGAGAGGTTTCCATCCGGACAAGAATCACCTGATCTCCTCTCCTCTTCCATTCTTCGGCTTCGGATGCGGAGAAGACCGCCTTCCCTGTGGCGGCTCCGGGACCGGCATTGAGTCCCTTCGCGAGCAGGCGGCCCTCCCTGAGCGCCCTTTCCTTTTCCTCACTGTCGAAGACGGGGCGCAGGAGCTGATTCAACTGTTCCGGTTCCACCCGGGTGACCGCCTGAGCCGGCTTGATAAGCTTTTCGCCGACCATTTCGACGGCAATGCGTAGCGCCGCGATTCCTGTCCGCTTGCCGTTCCGCGTTTGCAGCATGTAGAGCTTCCCCTGTTCGATCGTGAACTCGAAATCCTGCATGTCCCGGTAGTGCCGCTCCAGCTTCGAGCGCACCTTCAAAAGTTGGTTGTAGATTTTTGGAAAGAGCTCGACCATTGTCGAAATATCGATCGGTGTCCGTATGCCGGCGACGACATCTTCTCCCTGGGCATTCATCAGAAACTCGCCATAAAAGTGATTCTCGCCCGTTGCGGGATTCCGCGTAAATGCGACCCCCGTTCCCGAGTTATCGCCCATGTTTCCGAACACCATCGCCTGAACGTTGACCGCCGTACCCCAGTGCTCGGGAATCTGATTAAGCTTCCGGTAGGCAATGGCGCGTTCATTCATCCAGGAGCGAAAGACCGCATCGATAGCGCCCCAGAGCTGATCATGCGGATCCTGAGGGAACTCGACGCCGAGCCTGCCGCGGATTTCGGATTGAAACAACCGGACGAGATCGCGCAGATCGTCGGCAGTCAGCTCGGTATCGCTCCGGATCCCCCGCTCGCTTTTTTTCCGTTCAATGATCAGTTCGAAGGGATCCCGGTCATTCTCACTAGCCGGCTTTAAGCCAAGGACGACATCTCCGTACATTTGCACAAGCCGCCGGTACGAATCGTAGGCAAATCGTTCATTGCCGGTGGCCGCAATGAGTCCTTTCACGGTCGCATCGTTCAGACCGAGATTCAGGATCGTATCCATCATGCCCGGCATCGAAGCCGGCGCTCCGGAGCGAACCGACACTAGCAGAGGTTTTTTGGAATCGCCGAATCGTTTTTTCGTACGCTGCTCAACACGGCGCAGCGCTGCAAGCACATTCTTGCGAAACCCGGCGGGATATCTTCCGCCGTGGAGGCGGAAATAGGTGCACATCTCGGTGGTGATCGTGAAACCCGGCGGTACCGGAAGGCCGATGTTAGTCATCTCGGCAAGATTCGCTCCTTTACCCCCGAGCAACATCTTCATGTCGGCGCGGCCCTCCGCCCTTCCGCCGCCAAAAGAATAAATATATTTACCTGGAGCCATAGTCCCTTCGAATTACTGAATTGATGAGTCGATGGAGTTCCATTTCGCCCTCCACGACTTCAGCCTCGATCCTCACAAAATAGAGCGGCAGCGAGCGGAAGGACTGTTCCACCGGCAGCGCCGAGAGCCTGACCTCATCCTTTTCTGTCGTCAGAATCATGGACGCGCCGGAGCCTTCGAATAGTTTCCGGATGCGGACCAGATCCCGCGGAGCAAACCAATGATGATCCGGGAACGACACCTCCGCGCGCAGATCCGTCCCCATCTCGCCGAGAGTCCGGCGGAACGAACGAGGGTTCGCAATTCCGCAGAATGCAACGACCGGCCGTCCTCTCACCGTTCCGGGATCGAGAACCTCCTCCCCGAACACCCGGCACAGTGACGCCGGCCGGAAACGAAGCTTCACTCCCTGCGCCGGGAAGGGCCCGCCCGGAGCCCGAGCGTCGACCGGGCGGCCGGAAACGCACGTTGTCGCGACGAGATCGGCGCGGCGCAGCGACGAGAGCGGCTCGCGGCGGTTACCAGCCGGCAGCATGGGCGTGTGGGCAAGCGACTGTTCTCCATTGACCAAGACAATATCGAGATTTCTATTGATTGCCCGGTGCTGGAAGCCGTCATCGAGCACGAGGACGTCCGCATGAAATTGGTCGAGCGCGATTGTTGCCGACCGTGTCCGCCGCTCGTCTGATATGACGACAGCGGCCGGGAATCGCCGGGCGATCTGGTAGGGCTCATCGCCCGAGTGATCCGGCGTCGATTTTATGGAAATGCCGTCCGAAACCACAATTGTGCCGCTCGTTGATCGTTTGTAGCCGCGGCTCAGAACCGCAACCTTTTTCCGTTCCGACTGGCAGTACCGGACAAGATACTCGACGAACGGAGTTTTACCCGTCCCGCCGGCCGTCAGGTTCCCCACCGAGATGACGGGGACGTTGAACCGTTTGACTCTGAAAACCCCTTTGTCATAGAAACGGTTCCTCAGCCAGACGGCCAATCCATAGAGCCACGAACATGGAAGCAGCAGCCATCGCAACGCGCTCAACTCTTGTCTCTCATGCCAGCGAAAGAATCACATCCGCCACTTTCGCCGAGGCGCCCGCCGTTCCAAGCTTCTCCTTCACGGCGGCGAGACCGCGGGAAATCTCCTCGCGCAGGTTCTTGTCCTGCAGCAGCGCCGCGGCTTCGGCCGCAAGCCGGGGTGCGGTCGCCCGCCACTGCAGAAGCTCCGGTACGAGGTTTTTTCCCGCGACAATATTGACCAATCCGATTTTTTTGATGCGAATCAAAAGCCGCATGATCAGGTACGTAAGCAGTGATGTTTTATAGACAATAATCATGGGGGTCCGGTAATACCCCGTCTCGAGCGTCGCCGTACCCGATGTTACGAGCACGACGTCGGAATTCTTCATGACGTCGTACGTCGCGTTCTGGATCAGTTGGACGGGCAGATCGTCCCTCACGAACGACTTGATGAAATCGAACTCCAGAACGGACGGGACGCCGACGGCGAGCTGGGCGCCGAGCTCGCGACTCAGATATCGCGAGGCGCCCAGCATCACGGGAAAAATCCGTTCGATCTCCTGCTTGCGGCTCCCGGGGAAGAGTCCGACGATCGGCTTCGTATCATCGAAGCCGTATCTCTTGCAGAACTCCTTCCTTCCCTGGGGTTCGGTAAAGACTTCGAGGAGGGGATGGCCGACAAATTGGACGTCGATCCCTTCCTTGCGATAAATATCCACTTCAAATGGAAAGACAACCAGCATACGGTCGATCAGCCCTTTCATCTTTCTCACCCGGCCGCGGTTCCATGCCCAGACCTGTGGGCTGATATAATAGACAATTTTCAGGTCGTGCCCCCTCACGGACTTTGCAAACCGCAGGTTGAAACCGGGGTAATCGATGAGGACCACCACCTCCGGCTTTCGGGCTTTTACAATGGCTTCGAGCGTTCTCTCCACCGAACGCAAGAGGGGGAGGTGTTGAACGACTTCCCAAAATCCCATCACCGAAAGTTCGCGGATATGGTACACCAGTTCCATCCCCGCAGCCTGCATCTTATCGCCGCCGATGCCAAAGACCTCGCACCGGGGATCGCGCCGTTTTAACTCTCGTACAACCCCCGAGCCGTGCAGATCGCCGGACGGCTCTCCGGCGATCATCAGGACGCGCATCGCCGTGTCAACCCTTCAGGCGCCAGATGACGATCAGAAGCAATGCGAGAAGTCCGATCGCCTGCAGCGTCCGTTTCTCGGACCGCAGCCCGCGCCGGACGTCCAGGCCCGGCTGGGGATTGGAACCCGCACGGTATCGTCTCACCGTGGGGAGAAACCGCGGAACCGACGCGCAATACCGGCTGAACTCCTCCTTGAAGGCGCGAGCAAGGTATTCCTCCTCGAGGCTCACGATCAGCGCATACTGGCAATAAAAAAATATCAGGGCGCCGAGCGCCAGCCAGAGGACATTCGACATAATGCCGATGCCCACGTACATCAGCAGGTTGCCGAGGTACAACGGGTTGCGAACGTAGGCAAAGGGTCCGCGCGTAATTAAAAATGTCCCCCCGGCCGTGTCGGTCGTGCGTGTTTCGCTTCCGGCGATGGAAACTCCCCACAGTCGCAACGATTCCCCGGCCAGCACAACAAAAAAACCCGCCAGCATGGTTGTCAGTGTCGGCTTGGCGAGAATGATCATGGCGACTAAAAATGGGATCGGGGTGTAGCTGCGATACTGAAAAAGCCGTTGCCGCAGATCCATCGCGGCTCAGCCGCCGAGATACGCTTCGCAGCGAGCCAGTTCCGCCTGGCGGCGCTTGCGAAGCCTGATCCCGCCGGCAGAATCTTTCCGGTCGATCATTCGCTCCAGGCGGCGGCCGATATCCGCAAACGTGCGATACTGGAGACAGGGGATGTTTTCCGACTGGCAATACTTCAGCAAATCCTCTTTCGCGAAAACGACGTCGGCATAGCGGGCCGGACACCGGTCGGAATAACCGTCCCCGACATAGACCACGATGTCCTCCTCGGCCGACATCGATAGAATGTGATTGCGCTTGCAGCACGCGCAGCGGTCGCAGCTCTCGTCCCGGTACGGAAAGGAGGGTTGGAGGCGTACCCTGGATGTGCCGCCGACTTCAACAAGCTCGAGCCTGTTCGCGTAATAAGAAATATCGGCGAACCCTTTATTCTTCAGAATTCGCTCGATGTAGTAATCCATCCCGTCGCTCACAACGGTGAGTTCAATTCCCCTTGTTCGGCAGAATTGAACAAATCCCGCGAACGCGGGATCAATTTCCTGGGCATCGAGGAACCGGTCGAGAGTCTTGCGATCGACCTCCCCGCAAGCCTCACATTCGCGCCGGAAACAATCGCACGCAGAGAGCCGCCCCGCGCAGTAGTCGTCCACCAACCGGGAACACGCACTTCCCCCGAACGTTTCGAACATAAGATCGCCGACGTCGTTGACGGTGATGGTGCGGTCAAAATCAACAAAGGCCTTGATCACCGGAGCGGCTCCATCAGAGACGCCGCTTCAGCCCGAGACGGTCGCGGATCGAACGCGCGCTTCTTCGTTAAAGCGGACGGTCACGATCTTCGAGACCCCTTCTTCTTCCATCGTGATGCCGTAGAGAGCGTTCGCGGCTTCCATCGTTCTCTTGTTATGCGTGACCACAATGAACTGGGTGTTGCCGGAAAACTTCTTCAGAATGCGCGTATAGCGGTCGATGTTGGAATCGTCGAGCGGAGCGTCGACTTCGTCGAGGATGCAAAACGGGCTCGGCTTCACCAGATAAATGGCAAACAGAAGCGCAATCGCCGTGAGCGTCTTTTCGCCGCCCGAGAGCAGGTCGATTGAGGTGGGCCGTTTTCCCCGCGGCTTCGCGATAATCTCGATGTTGGCTTCCAGCGGATCGACGCCTTCCTCGATTCTGAGATCGCACTCATCCCCTTCCTCGAACAATTCCTTGAATGTCGTAATAAAGTTTTCGCGGATCTTCCCGAACGTATCGGAGAATTTGCGCTGTGCAGTATTGTTAATCTCCTCGATCGTACTCAAGAGCGTCCGTTCCGCTTCGATAAGATCGTCGCGCTGCCCGGTCAGGAATGAATACCGCTCGCTTTCCCCCGTGAATTCTTCGAATGCCGCAAAATTGATTGCGCCGAGGACCCGGATACGCTCCTTGAGCCCCTTCACCTCATCCCGAAGCTGGGCAAAATCGACCCATTCGTTTTCAGGGTATGTCTTCAACTGCAGTTCGAGCTCGAATTCCTCGTTGGCACGGAGTTTGAGGTGGTCGACGCTCGATTTCAGCTCGGTGATCTTCATTTCGAGGTCATGGGTGGCAGCAACAGAGTCGTCGTGGAGGCGGCGTTCATCTTTAATTTTAAGCTCTATGTGATGCAGTTCGTCGCGTTTCGCCGAGTGGGCCTGTTCGATTTCGCGGAGTTCCCTCTCCAGCCGCTGGAATTCCTCCCGGAGGACGCCGAGTTCAGCCGTGCCGGATTCCGCCTCTTTAAATAGCAGCGAAATCTCCTCCCTCGCCCTTGCTATTTCCTCTTCGCGCCGGTTGAGTGTGACTCGAATATCCTCCATCCGCGCCTCTGCGCGGTCGATGTCGCGCTCTGCGTTGCGGATGTCGCCTTGCAGCGTCACCACCTTGATCTCAAATTCGTTGACCGCCTTCGTCAGCTCGTTCCAATCGGCTTCGAGGCGCTCCAGCTCTCTGACGGCGGAATACCCCAGGGCTTCATTGTCCGACTTCCGCGTCTCGCTTGCCGCTACATCGACGCTCGCGGCCTCGTGCTGCTGCCTCAGCCTGCGGATTTCCTCCTTGATCGAATCAAGTTCCGACAGGTTCCGGGCGATACCGTCGTACGCCCGTTTCTTTTCAAATTCGATCTGCGCGATCCGCATCTCGATCGCCGCCATATCCTTTTCAATCTTTTTTACCGCATCCGCGAGGGACTTCATATCGATCGAATCATGGGCAGCGCGCTTCTTCTGGATCGCGGCGCCGATCTCTTTAAGCTGCGCGCCGGTCTTTGCGATCTCTTCCTCGAACCCCGCAATTTGTGATTTCTTTCCAATCAGTCCCCCCTCATCCAGTCTTCTGCCCCCTCCCCGCAGGGTTCCCGAGGAGGAGATGACCTCTCCGCCGAGCGTGACGCAACGAATGCCCGCAAAATCCCGCAGGACGGATTGCGCAGTTTTTAGATTCTCAACAATCACAGCATCCTGGAGGAGGTACTTCATGAGGGCGCGGTACTCCGGCTTACACTCCACAACGTCCTCGGCCCAGACGCACGCCGGGTTGAGCCGCTTCTTGCTCCTGCGCCCGATTCGAGGGATCCACTCCAGGCAGATAAATGTTGCTTTGCCCTTATCCTGGCGTTTCAGTTCTTCGAGGGCGGCGTGGCCGTCGGCGACATTCTGGACTACCAGCAAGTGGGCCGCATCTCCCAGCACCGCCTCAACGGCGGTACGGTATTTCTCCCCAGCCTGAATGACATCGGCAACCGTGGTGATTTTCTTTCTGATCCAGGTTTCGTTTCCGAGTAAGAATCGCGCCCCCTCGGAATACCCCTCGTTGCTCTCGACCATCCTCCGGAGAAAGTCGATCCGGGAGGTCCTGCGTTCAATCTCGTTTTTAAGCGAATCCGATTCCTTCTGGAGCCCATCGATCTCATCGGCGACCTGCTTCCTCGCTTTCTCCCGTTCGATGAGCTTCATCTCCGCCTCGACGAATTGCCTTCGCAGCTCCCGGTCTTCGGCTGTCAGTTGCGAGACGAGGGCTTCATTCTGCGCGATGTCGGATCCATAAAGGGAATTGTCTTCCAGAGACCGGTCGATTCGCCCCTGCAGGTTATCGATGCGCTCCTTCACGCGCGCCTGCTCGCCGCGCTTCTGCACGATTTCATGGGCCAGATCCAGGATCGCATCCTTCATCGATTGTACTTCGGTTTTCTTTCCATCAACCTTCTGCCCGAGCTCACGCTGTTGCTCTTTCAGTTCGGTGAACCGTATTTCCGACGATGCAAGTTCACCCCGGATCTGTTCTCTGCGGGCGGTGAGTGCCGACTTCTCTGCTTCCAAAAGCTGCTGCTGGTTCCCGAGATCGGTTTTCTCCCGCTCGAAGCGGGTGATGTTGGAATTGAGCGAATTCAGGCGCTCGTTCGCGACAAGGACCCTCTCCTCCGTCCGGTGAAGGGATTCAAGGCCCGCCGCCTTCCGGGACTGCTTTTCCTGAAGCTGCTGCTCGACCTCGCCCAGTCCCGAACGGAGTGCGTCGACCTCTTCTTCCTGCCGGCGGAGGGATAAATCTATGCCCGAACGGTCTGTGCGCGCAAGACCGAACCGCTCTTCCAGGGGCCGCAGTTTGCCGTGCAGGTGGGCATATTCGCGCTCGAGCAGATCGATCTCGAGCGATTTCAGCCGCCCGGAGGCCTCGTTGTACTGCTCGGCCTTCTTCGCCTGCCGCTCGAGGGAATTGACCGTCTTCTGTACTTCCTTGACGATGTCGTTGACGCGGACCAAATCCTGTTGGACGCTTTCGAGCTTCCGCATCGCCGCCTTCCGGCGGAACTTGTACTTCGTCACGCCGGCCGCCTCTTCAAAAAGTCGGCGCCGCTCGTCGGTTTTATCGCTCAGAATGGATTCCACCATTTTCAGTTCGATCACCGAATACGCGTCGCTCCCCATCCCGGTGTCCATAAACAAATCGAGGATGTCCTTTAAACGGCAGGGCACTTTGTTCAGGAGATACTCGCTCTCGCCCGAGCGGAAGACGCGGCGCGTGATCGTTACTTCGGAGTATTCCGTGGGGAGAATCCCCCTCGTATTCTCGATGGTCAACGAAACTTCCGCCAGGCCAAGCGGTTTCCGGCTTTTCGTTCCGTTGAAGATCACGTCTTCCATTTTGTCGCTCCGGAGCGTGCTGTACCGCTGTTCCCCGAGAGCCCATCGGATTGCATCCACGATATTGGTCTTGCCGCAGCCGTTTGGACCCACGATTGCGGTGACGCCGGAGTCAAAGCCGAGGTTCGTTCGCTGTGCAAACGACTTGAAGCCGATGATTTCGATTTTAGAGAGGTACATAGCGTCCGGTCAGGCCGAGTGTTTCATCGCTTGCATGAAATACCTGAGATAGAGCGAGGTCGACCTTGTGTAGTCAAGATAGCTATAAAGTGCCGCAGTCGCAACGATAATGATCAGAAAGCCCAGGAAATAGACCTTCAACGGAAATACATTGTAGACGATGGAGACTCCTTTCAAGAGCCTCGCGAGCACCCAGAGACTCACGACCCCGATCGCCGCGACGATCGGCACGATATACGTTTCGGTCTCCATCGACAACCGGTACAACACCATGGCGACGGGAATAAAGATGACGTAGGGCAGCATCGACCACATTGTGATCGAGAAGCAGTGGTAATAATAGACCCGTGACTTCGAGGTAACCGACAGGATGCGCACGATGAGGCTGAGAACGAAGAGCGCCAGAAACAGAACGCCGGAAACCACCACGATGAACTTCACCGGGTTCCAGACGAGCCGCACCAACCCTTCCTTCGGGCTGTCCGGCAGAAACTGGCTCAGAATATTATCGAACACCACGTTGTCCCGGTAATGGGAAAAGATACTCGAGAGGATCGTCGCCCACGTCACCGAGACAATCATCGCGAGAAAGACGGTATGACCGTTGCTCAGGATTCGCTGATCTCGCACATCGGCGAAGAAATTGTAGGTGCGGAAGAGGGAGCGGTTCACGCATTCCCGGAAGCGCCGGTTGCTATTATAAAGCGAAAAGAAGGAGATGAGCACCAGTATCCCGGCGACCACATAGATCATCGGAGCGTTTGATGAATAATTTCCGATCGGAAGGGCTTGCGCCTTCTCGCCGTTGAACACGGTCCGTGTGACATCGAATGAAGGCCGTTTATCCCGCTCGAGGGTAACAAGCCCCATACTGTGCACATACGGATCGCGCGAATGGGTTGAGAGTATGGGGCGGTCGGAGCGCCAATCGCTGAAGGCTGCAAAAATGCCGCCCCCAATCTTCGCATCCCTGATCGCATCAAAAAACTGCGTCGACAGCCGCGCCTGGGATTCCATCGACAGCGGGTCGCTATAGCCGTTATGATTCCCGGGCTCGATCTCCCTGCTGAGCTGGGTCACGATAATCGGTTTTTCGGGATCCTCTGTTTTCCACTCCCTCAAATCGTCGCGGAGTTCCCCGATGTTGATCTCGCTGTGGTCGACGACGGCCAGATCGACATCCTCCCAACACAGACTCCTCGTCGATCCGCCGGCGAAATAGACCGACCGGGGGTCGAGCGACCTGATGATGTTGCGCATACCGTTCACATAGTCGCAACCTCCCGACAGCGTGATCTGAAAGCCGTCGCCGATTCCCCAGGCAAGGAGGCACGCATGATGCTTGTCCCTCCAGACCATCTCACGGATATAGGTTGCTGCAAGGTCCTGATAATAATCCTTTCGGAGAATTTCGGAGGGGACTCCGACGAGCGGAATCTCTTCCATGGCCAATAGCCCGTAGCGATCGCACAGGTTGAGCATATAGGGATGAGGCGGATAGGGAAAGCGGATGAGGTTCGCCCCCAGCGCCTTGATCAGCGCAACATCCCGCTCAAGCGCCTCGTAGGTCATCGCAGAGCCGAACGCCGAATGATCTTCCTGCCAGAGAACGCCCTTGAGCGGGATGAGATCCCCGTTCACATTCAACCGCCCTTTTTCCCACGCGAGATCCCTGAGACCCACGTCGGTGTCGAATTCATCAATGACCGTAACGAGCCGTTTCGAGATCCGAATAAGCTGGCATTTGAGTACGTAGAGATCGGGGGATTCGGGTGACCATAATTTCGGATCGGGGAGGACAACGTCGGCGCTGACGGACGTCGACTTGTTCTGCTCCACCTTCACGGGCGCAATGCCGCTTCGCCCGCTCATCTCGCCGCTCAGCTTGTCGTAAACCTCTACCTGAAACCCCAGATGTTCGTCGGGCGCCAAAACTGTGTTGGCACCCCTGTCGGTGACATCAGCTTTGACGGTGATCTTCCGGTTCTTGTTTGCCTGCGGCTCAGCGTAGGACACATCCAGATTTTCCACGAACAGCCGGGGAGTCGCAAGGATGTACAGGTCACGAAAAATCCCGCCGTAGGATCTCCAGCCGCTCACCTGCTGCCTGAGCGGGAGCGTGGATGTCGGTGTGAGCTCATTATCGACCGATACTCTGATCGAGTTGTCTTTCCCGACCTGGAGGGTATTCGGCGGAATCGGCATGACAAATGACGAGTATCCCCCGATATGGCGCCCGACGAAGCCGCCGTTGATGAAAATCTCGCTCTGGTAATTGATGCCGTATGCCACGACCGAGAAGGCATAGTCGTTCAGCATTTCCGGCTTGACGTCGAAGGTGCGCTGAAAGGCGGCCTTTGCGGTAAAATCATACGCGCTGGGAACCGATATTTTGTTCCAGGTCGTCCCGTCGACCGAGTAATCCCACGGGCCCGAGAGGTCAAGCTTTAGTCGGAATGGAGTATCGGGGAACATGGCCGCATCCGCGCCTGTCCGGGCAGGCTGGCCATTCTGGAAAAACCTTCGTTCGGTTGCGGCAGACTGGGAGGTCGCAAATGAGGGGGGGATCAGGAGAAGGAACAGCGCATACCGTACCACTCTGCGCAATGTTATTGTCGATTCGATAATCCTGGTATCTCTTAGTTTCTCACTGCGAGCTCCAATATAATGAAAAAAGGAGGGGAAAGCAATGGAAATATCGGGGTTTATGGGAAGTTTCGGGTAATTCGGTTGAAGTCGCAGAACATCGCCGGGTTCTTGGAACCGGCGCCAATACTCTATCGCCGGCGATGCGCGGTCAGGGGTCCGAGAGAGGGGTGAGAGTGCGGTCAGGGTTTCAGGACTGTGCTCGCCTCCGCCCCCGCCTGCACGATTTGCATGAAACCCTCCGGCTTCAGGCTTGCCCCACCCACGAGGGCTCCGTCGATATCAGATTGGGCGAGCAAATCGTAGGCATTGGCAGGTGTGACGCTTCCGCCATACTGGATGGCGATCGTCTCGGCCACAGCCCATGAGTATAATCGGCTAATCGTCTTCCGGATCAGCTTATGAGCCGAGTTGGCCTGATCCGGTGTGGCGGTCTTTCCGGTTCCGATGGCCCACACCGGCTCGTAGGCGATGACGAGTCTTCCCATGTCGGCCGACGACAGCTCGTGCAGCGCACCCCCGAGTTGCCGGGTGACGACCTGGTCCGCCAGTCCCGCTTCACGCTCGTCGAGCGTTTCACCGACACAGGTGATCGGTATCAATCCCGCCGAAAGGGCTTTCTTGGCTTTCGCATTGACCGTCTCATCGTTTTCGTTAAAATACTGCCTTCGCTCCGAATGGCCGATGATGACATATTCGCAACCGACGGCCAGGAGCATTCGCGCTGAGATTTCCCCTGTATAGGCCCCGTCGTCAAATTGCGACATGTTCTGTGCGCCGAGCCTGACCGGCAAATCCTTGAGGAGCGTCTTGGCGACCACCAGCGAGGTGAACGGCGGGCAGATCACAACCCCGACTTCGTTCCTGAAATCTTTCAACCGCCCTTTCAAATCGGCGATCATGGCGGCGGTCTCATGGATGTCCTTGTTCATCTTCCAGTTGCCGGCGATGATCTTCTTCCTCATGGCGTTTCTATCCCTTTGTGGTGGATCATTCTTTCGAGATTCAATTTGTCCCCCGTCTTCACTTGGATCCGCCGGTGTCAAGTCTCTTTTTCAATGCCTTATTGACTATCGCGGGATTCGCCTTCCCCTTGGTCGCCTTCATGACTTCGCCGACAAAGAAACCAAACACGTTCGCGTTCCCCGCGCGATATTTTTTCACCTGGGCTTCGTTTCTGTCCGCGACTTCGTCGACGACTTTCCGGATTGCCGATTCGTCGGAAAGCTGAACCATCCCCTTCTTCTCTACAATCGCCTTCGGGTCTTCGTCCGAGTGAAGCATTTCCGCGAACACATCCTTCGCGATTTTGCTGCTTATCGTTCCGTCATTGATCAATCTGATCATCGAGGCAATGCGAGCAGGAGAGATCGGAAACTTGCCAATCTCGAGCTTTTGCTCCCCGACGACGCGGAGAACTTCCGTCATCACCCAGTTGCTGGCCGACTTTGCATCCTCGGGGTTCGCCGGTCCCAGGGCCTTCACCACGGCCTCGAAATAGTCTCCGTACCCTTTTTCGGAGGTCAGGACGTCGGCATCATACTTGGGCAGATGGTGCTCCTTGATGAAACGGTCGCGGCGTGCCGTCGGGTGCTCCGGAAGCCCTGCCCTGACTTTGCGGATCCACGGCTCATCCACGTGCACCGGAACCAGGTCGGGATCCGGAAAATACCGATAGTCGTGCGCCTCTTCCTTGCTGCGCATCGAATACGCAATGTTCCGGTTCACGTCCCAGAGCAATGTCTCCTGCTCCAGAGAGCCGCCCTCCTCGAGCACGCGGATCTGACGGTCGATTTCAAATTCGAGGGCTCGCTCGACATTCCGGAATGAATTCATGTTTTTCAGCTCAGTCTTCGTCCCGAGTCCGGAGTCTCCCTTCTTCCGCACCGAGACATTTGCATCGCAGCGAAGGCTCCCCTCCTCCATGTTTCCGTCACAAATTCCGAGGTGGGTGACGATCTGCCGGATCTTGTGCAGATAAAGAGACGCTTCTTTCGGAGATCGGAGGTCCGGTTCGCTCACAATTTCGATTAAGGGCACACCGGACCGGTTCAGATCCACAAGAGTTTCCGCTCCGGCATCGTGGATCAATTTGCCCGCATCTTCTTCCATGTGGATGCGGGTAAGTCTGATTTTCTTCCGGCCTCCATCATCCAGATCGATTTCAACAAATCCCCCGGTACAGATCGGCTCCTCGTATTGAGAGATCTGGTACCCTTTGGGAAGATCCGGGTAAAAATAGTTCTTTCTTGCGAAGGTTGACCGGGGGGCGATGGTGCTGTTCGCGGCAAGTCCCATGCGAAGGGCGAATTCGACGAGGTTGATGTTGAGAACCGGCAGGACACCAGGCAGGCCCGCACAGACGGGGCAGACATTCGTATTCGGTTCGTCTCCGAACTTCGTCGAGCAACCGCAAAACGCCTTTGATGCCGTCAGGAGCTGCGCGTGGACCTCAAGGCCGATAACTGGCTCGTAGCCCTCGTTGGGCGTCAAGTCTTGCCTGTTCTGAGTGCCTTCCCGATGTCCCGAATCTGCTTCAGGTGATTCAGATCATGTCCCGCGGTCATCTGGACCATCCGTTCGACCGTCTCCTTCCCCCGCTCCTGATGCATGGCGTACCGCTTCCACCCCTTCGGGGCGAGAGATCCCAGCAAAGCGATATTTGCATCCCGAACCTTGAGGAAAAGATCGAGCTTCGTGGGCAGGTCCGCCGCGTCGTATTTCATATTCCGTGCCCACATATCCTGATCATAGGCCAGGATCCGGCTTCCCGACTGGGCGATGGCCATGCGGTACCGGAATGCCATGACAAGCTCGGTATCAGAGAGATGTGATACGATCTGTGTGATCGACCACTTTCCTTTCGCGAGGGGCTTCCGCAGGTCGCGCTTCCCGAGTCCGCGCAGGAGCAGCTTCAGCGCCCGGGGCGTGTGCCTGTAGACGCTGAAGGCATCCTTTGCAATGACGTTTGAGAGGATGCGCCGGGTGTATGGGTCTTTGATCTTAGAGGTACTCGTAATGCGCTTCATAGACGAAACGGAGAAAATGATGTGATCGAATGAACTGTCAGTTTCGGGTAGCCTTCGTTACTCTACCGACTTCTGAAAGGTAGAAAGTTTTCCGCGAACTGTCAATTGATTTCTCATTGTCAGGCCCGGATCGCCTTCGTCACCTTTTCCGCCGCATCCTGCAGATTCTTCGCAACCGCAAAATTGAGCCCGGAATTTGCAAGGATCTCCCTCGCCTCTTTTGCGTTGGTCCCTTCAAGGCGTATCACGATAGGAACCTTGATCTGGACACTCCTCGCTGCCTCGATAACCCCCTTTGCCACGCGGTCACAGCGCACAATCCCGCCGAAGATGTTTATAAGAACGGCTTTGACGTTCCCATCGGAAAGAATAATCTTGAATCCGTTCGAGACGGTGTTCACGTTTGCACCGCCCCCGACATCGAGGAAGTTCGCCGGCTCCCCGCCTGCAAGCTTAATAATATCCATCGTGGCCATGGCAAGGCCCGCGCCGTTAACCATGCATCCCACATTCCCGTCGAGCTTGATGTAGTTGAGATTGAATTTTGATGCCTCGATTTCCAGCGGATCTTCCTCGCTGAAATCGCGCATGGCAACGATCTCGGGATGGCGCACAAGGGCGTTGTCGTCGAGGGTGATCTTTGCGTCGAGGGCAAGAACGCTTCTATCCTCGGTGACGACAAGGGGATTGATTTCGGCCAGGGAAGCGTCTGATGCCTGATACGCGCCGTAAAGCGCCTTGAAGAATCCGATTGCGTGCTTGAACTGCGGCCCCTCGAGCCCGAGCCCGAAGGCAATCGACCGGGCCTGAAAGTCCCGAAACCCGATCGCCGGGTCTATTGCTTCCTTTAAAATAAGTTCCGGATGTTCCTGAGCGACCTGCTCAATCTCCACGCCGCCCTGGGTGGACGCCATCATGACGTCCTGTGACCGCGATCTGTCAAGCGTGATGCCGAGATAGAGTTCTCTCTTGATTGAAACCCCTTGTTCGATAAGCAGGCGTCTCACGATCCTGCCCTCCGCTCCTGTCTGGTGGGTGACGAGCTTCATGCCCAGGATCTGGCGAGCGATGTCCCGAACCTCGTCGAGACTCTTCGCAAGCTTGACGCCGCCCGCTTTTCCTCGTCCGCCCGCATGGATCTGTGCCTTCACGATCCACCGGTCGCCTCCGAGGCGCTCGGCCACCCTCACCGCCTCTTCGGGACTGGAGGCCGGTCCCCCGTCGGGAACGGCGACGTTGAACTTCCTCAGGATTTCCTTTGCCTGATACTCATGAATCTTCATCAACTCTCCGGAGAAGGATCGAGTTCACGTTTACTTTAACTTCTCGGCAATCGATTTCGCCTGCAGAAAGAGGAGCAAATAGTCCTGGCCGCCCGCCTTCGAATCGGTGCCGCTCATGTTGAATCCGCCGAACGGATGGGCCCCGACCATCGCGCCGGTACACTTTCGGTTGAGATACAAATTTCCGCAGAAGAATTCCCGCTTCGCCTTGTCGAGTTTCTTTCTGTTTTGTGAATAAACGCCGCCCGTTAACCCGAATTCCGTGTTGTTCGCAATCTCAAGGGCGTGATCGAAATCCCGCGATTTCAGAACGGCCAGAACCGGTCCGAAAATCTCTTCCTGGGCGATCGTAGCGCGGGGATCGACGTCGGCGACGATCGTTGGACGGACGAAGAAACCTTTGCCGTTCGCCGACCCCGCGCCTGCGACCACCCGCCCGCCCTCTTGCCGGCCTTTCTCGACATAGCCTAAAATTTTCTCCATCGATGCCTTGTTGATGACCGGCCCCATATAGTTGCTCATCTCCTTCGCCGGACCGACGGTAATTGACTCCGCGCGTTTGACTAGCAAATCAAGAAACTTGTCGTAGATTTTCTCATCGACGATGGCTCTCGAACATGCGGAACATTTTTGACCCTGAAATCCGAACGCCGACACCGTGACGCCGGCGGCAGCTTCATCCAGATTTGTCTCGTGATCGACGATGATCGA
>DASQAZ010000030.1:0-17341 GCA_035635475.1 Bacteroidota bacterium
GTGCAGATATTGGGGTGGTTCAGCGTGGCGGCAGCTTTGGCTTCCTGGACGAAGCGTGCTTTGTCCTGCTCGCTTGTTGATAGATTCGGCGGGAGAAATTTGAGGGCGACAATGCGGTCGAGGTTTGTATCCTGGGCTTTATACACTACACCCATGCCCCCCTCGCCGATCTTTTCAAGAATCTTGTAGTGCGATATGCTTTGACCGATCATGGTCTGCACACCGGATGGAAACCCAATCAAATGAGATGTGTGCCCCTTAGGGGCGATTAGGAACGGTTAAAGGTAAAGAGTTTTTCAGGAAGGAGCAACTGTGAAAACGAGGAGTTTACGCTTGATTAAACGAAGGGATTGCTCTTGCTCACATAATGGTACGGCGCCTCTCCGACGGCCCGCGCCCGCATTCCTACGAGCCCGGCCGTTCCGCGGAGAGGCGCCGTGATTTACTTAGAAGCTTACGTTGTACGAAATTCCGCCGCCGATTCCTGCGTTATTCCAGTCCTGGCTCTCAAGCGAATTGCCGTTGTCTCGCTTCGAGAAGGCGTGATCGAAGTTCCCGCGAAGGTCGAGAGCGACATCGTCGTTGATCTTGAAGCTCACACCCGCGATCCCTTCAACGCCAAAGCTGGTCGTCTTCTGCTCGTTACCGGAGACGCTGACGGTGTTTCCGTCCTTTTGCAGCATGTAATTGAATACTCCGCCGGCAGCACCGATGTAGGGCTGTACGATGCTTGAATTCAGCAATGAACCAAAGTTATAGGTCACTCCTGCGAGAACAGGAATCGAGACCAACTTCAGTCCATCGACCGACTGGAAATTCGTCCAGCCGTAACCGGATTCAACATACAACGTGGTGCCGTAGCCGAGGCCGTATCCCAGGCTTCCGCCAAAGGAGGGTCCGACTTTCGAATCCGTCGAGTTAGCCCCGACGAGAATCGATCCAGTGGATCCCGCCCGGAAGTTCATCCGATTGTCCGGGGCGATCTGTGCCGAAACGTTCGTTACGCTGATCGCAACGAGGGCGATCGCCAGCAGCAGCGCATAGATGAAGCTTTTCATGACGTTACTCCTTATTGTTTTATTGTGGTTAGATAGTGAGTTACCTGTTGACAGTTTACCGTCATGTCAGGGACTCTGAAATTGAGGAATCATGGCTGGTGAAGTGGGCGCCGATATCAGTAGATTAATTCTTGCTTCCAGATACTTTAATGAAGAGATACCATGAGCCCTATCCACAAGCTTTCCTCCCTCGAAGAAGAGAAGCGTCGGGATCTTATTGACGCCGAAATCCCTGACGGTATTCTCATTCTTATCCACATTGACCGTGACAATCTTCAGGTCCGCCGCATGACGATCGCCGATCTCTTCGAGAATGGAAAGCACGATTCGGCTGGGGCGTGACCACGGAGCCCACAGGTTCGCGATGACGAGACCGTCTGCATTCAATACCTCCCGCTCAAATTCTGAATCGCTAATTGCTCTCGGCTTCATGATGTTCTCCTTGAATACTTTGTTCAGTCACTACAGTAGACGATCGAAGTAATGAGAATATTGCATCGATAGATCGGGAGCGTTGCCCCGATCCCACAAAGAGCGACGCGTTCATGCTGTCACTTGCTCGGGAGATAACCCTGAACCCTCTTGCACCGAACGAGGTTGCGTCGACCGAGCTGCCGCACGCGCATCGAGGCTCAGCGGCCCGGCGCCGAAGTAGCTGATGAGGAGCGCACCGCCCAACATCGCGACGTTTTTCATGAACATGATCTGCTGCATCTGAGCCATCATCGGGTCCTTTACAACCCAGAAATTGTGCAGCATGACGGTAACCGGCACCAAGAACAATACGAGCAGCAAACCGCCCCATTTTGCCTTGTAACCGAGGGCCACACTAAGACCTCCGAGAAGCGCCATAACACCTGAGAGGGGAACCGTGAACGAAGCGAACGGCACCCCCTGGGAAGCCGCAAATGCGATTGTCCCCTGCGAGAAATGCCCGGTACTCGCCATCACGAAGATGAGTGAATAAAAAATTCTACCTAACAGGACTGCGTATTTCATACAGATACTCTCCTTTCTTTTGGATGTGTGTTATCGAGATCCGTGTAGAGGGTGATAGTCACAACTTCATCGGAAGTACACATTGATATATCCAAATGTGTCGATATATTGAACAAAAAAATATGAGTTACCGTTTCGCAGAAACCGAAACCAGCGCCGTGAATTCGTCGAGCGCCTTCTTATTCACCGAAATGATGCGATGCCGCCCGTCTCGCTCGACGTCCAGCAGCCCGGCGTCGACCAACACCTTGATGTGATGGGAAACCGCGGGCTGGGATAGGATCGCGATACCCACTGCGTCGCCGCAGGTAATCCGGCCGCGCTTGGCGATCTCCTGGAGGATCCGCACCCGTGACTTGTCGGAGAGGGCTTTGGCGATTTTGACGATATGTTCTTCAGAGGTCTTCATTTGATACATTTAAATATATGGATATGTTTTGTAAAAGTCAAGTACTATTTTTCGGAACGGAAAATTGGGGTTTTCGAGGGCTTCCGGGGCATGTTTCACCATACGTGGCCTCTAAAAATCTTTATCAAATCAAAAATTAGGTTATATTTGAAAGAAAGGCGGGGCGACGAATATATGAAATACCCAAAGACTGAATTACCCAAACATTGAATAAGAATTTGAAAATCCGCAACGGACTGGAAAGCTCCTATCCTGACGTCTACACCCCCGAGGCTCTTTCTGTCCTGGCATCATTATCCCGGTTCAATGAAGCCCAAAAAGCCCTCATGGTGAAGAGAATCAAAAGAAGGGCGGAGCGGTTGCGCAACGGGGAGAACATCGCGTTCCTCAAAGAGGCTGAGTGCATCCCGGGCACGAGCATCAAGGTGCAGGACGCAAGGGCCGGCAAATTTGCGGGCTCGGAGATTCCCGCAGATCTTCGGCGGCAATGGGTCCAGGGAACGGGGCCGGGGGCCAAGCCCCACGCTACAATTGAAAGCAGCATAAGGAATATTGCCTATGCTCTGCTCTCCGGTGCGGACGGCTGGATGTTTGACGGGGAGGACGCGTTGGGCCAGATTACGACGATGTCGTTGGATAACCAGCGAAACCTCAAACTCGCCTTTGCACAGGACCCCATGTTTATGGATGTCGCCGAGCAGGTCTCGGGTGAGATGAATCAATGGGCGACGGGATTCTTGGGACGCAAGATCATCGCGGATTGGAAAGAGCAGCTCGGATTTACGACAAGGATCTTTCGCGCGCGAGGGCTGCATTTGGACGACCGGCATATCCGGGATCAGGAAGGTGTCGCGTTATCGGCATCGATCGTCGATCTCGCACTCTATGTTGTGAACAATCATAAGCAATTGGAGAAGGCCGGTTCATCCATCGTCCTGTATCTGCCGAAGATTCAGACCGCCGAAGAGGCGGCTCTCTGGACCGAAATAATGGGCGCGCTTGAGGAGCATCTGGGTCTCCCCGCGGGAACAATTAAAGTTTATGTCCTTGTTGAACAACTAGAGGCCACTTTTCAGTTGATGGAGATTCGTGCCGCCCTCGGGAAGCATTTCGTCGGTTTTAACACGGGCCGCTGGGATTACATCAACAGCGTGGCGGACGCGATGGTTTGGGAAAGGAATTTTGTGAATCCCAACATCGAAGCGATCGTCATGACCTATGGTTACATGAGAAATTACGAAGATCGCGTGCGCCGGGCGGTGAACACTCCGGATATGAACGGAAATTTTGCGCTATGGCAGGGCGGAATGGAACCGAACATCCCGGTCGGCTCCAGGGAAGGCGTCGCGGCCAGCATGGAGAAAGCGGTGGCGGGCGCTGTTCGGGAGCAAAAGGAAGGGGCGAGCGGCAAGTGGGTGGCGCATTGGAAGATGGTGCATATTATCCGCCCTGTCTGGAAAAAAGTGGGGCAGGATAACCAACTGGGAAGATCATTCCCGGCTTTAACGTATACCCAAAAGGACGCAGATGGTCTTCGGCTGCTCGAGCCAGCCCCAAGAACGATTCGCGGGGCGAGAAATCTTCTCAGTGTCGCCCTGCAATACGGTAACGCGTTCGGTCAGGGCTTTCAGGCGGCGGCGTTGAAGCCGGCCGACTTCTTTGATAATGATGACATCCTCTATCTGATGGAGGATATGGCGACGGGCGAAATCCGACTGAGTATTCTCTGGGAATGGATTCATAAGAAAGCGAAATTGACGGAAGATGATTCCGAAACAGGACTCAAAGCCGGAGAACTATTTTCTACAAGGATCTTCGATACGCTCCTGAAAGAAGAGTATGCGAAACTGTTGCGGGCAAAAAATAGGGATGTTCACGACGACTCCAAGAATACTACCTTACCGATCGCCCGCGAGATAGTGGAAACCTATGTCACGGAAGATATCAAGATTCCCTGGTATATTGATTTATTGAACATCAATCTGAATAATCACGATTTGAACACTGCGAAAGAGCGGATTCGACTGTACGTCCAGCGGTTTAAGAAGGACGGCAGCCGGATTACGGAAAACCTGGATTTTGTGCCGTCCACGACCTGATCGATCTCGTCGGCGGGACGAATGATCTCGTCGCGGAGGTAGATGATCTCGTTGCAGAACTGGATGATCTCGTCACGAGAAAGAATGATCTCAGATTGGAGGGAAGAATGACATCACCGGAGGTAAGAATGGATCCTTTTGCCAAGGATGTATCGGAAACGCAGCAATGGTTCTGCAGCCCCCGATTTAAAGGTATCACACGCCTCTACACGGCGCGGCAGGTGGTAGAACAGCGCGGAGCGATTCGAACCGAGTATCCGATTGCACGGGATGCGGCCGAGGGCTTTTATAATCGATTGAGAGAATTGTTCTCCAGCCGCGAGCAGATCACGACCTTTGGTCCCTATTCGCCCGGGCACGCGGTCGCGATTAAGCGGATGGGAATCGAGGGCATTTATCTGGGAGGATGGGCAACGTCCGCCAAAGGATCGATCACGGAAGATCCCGGCCCCGATTTGGCAAGCTACCCACTGAGCCAGGTTCCGGATGAAGCATCGACACTTGTCCGGGCGTTACTGGCTGCGGATAAGAATCAGGAGTTTGCAAGGGCCAGAATGACCGCAGAAGAACGCACAGCCAATCCGAGTATCGATTACCGGCCCTTTATCATCGCGGACGCCGATACCGGTCATGGGGGCGAGGCCCATGTCCGAAATCTTATCCGGAGGTTTGTCGAGATCGGAGTACCGGGATACCACATCGAAGACCAGAAGCCCGGGGTTAAGAAATGCGGCCATCAGGCCGGAAAGGTTCTGGTCCCTCAGGATGAACAGATAAAGCGACTCAATTCCGCCCGGTTTCAACTTGATATCATGAAGGTTCCGGGAATTATCGTCGCCCGCACCGATGCCGAAGCGGCAACCTATCTGGATGGACGAGGAGATGAGCGGGACCACCCGTTCATCCTCGGTGCGACGAACGTCCATATGCCGAGCTATAAGGTTGCGTCCCTGGCCATTTTTAAAATGTTCAATCAGAAAGGAATAGACGAAATAACGGGCCATCTCCTGTACAGGATCTCCGACAGAGATTACGAGGTGGCGTTCGCGTGGCTTGAGCACGCCGGCCTTCTTTCGTATATCAATGAAAAGATTGAAAGCCTCAAAAAGAGCAAAGGATCGGTTGTCGAGAAGACGCTGGACGATGTCACGACGAAGTTTGTTGATGTGTGGCAGATGGAAGCGGCTCTCAAGACGTACGGGCAGGCGGTCGCGGACGTCATGAAATTTCACATCGATGAGGGCGCAGGCTTTGATTTGACGGTTGATGAATGGCGCCATTTTTCGAAGATAGTTTCGTTTCGTGAGGCGAGCGAAAAGGCCAGATCGATGGGCATCAACATCACCTGGGATTGCGATTTATCCAAGACGCCCGAGGGTTATTACCAGATCCAGGGCGGAATCGACTATGCGATTGAAAAATCTCTGGCAGCGGCGCAGTATGCCGACATCCTCTGGATGGAAACCAAGACGGCTGTTCTGGCGGAAGCGAAAAAATTCGCCGACGGAATCCATGCTCAGTACCCGGACAAAATGCTGGCCTACAATCTGTCTCCTTCGTTTAATTGGGACACGACCGGGATGACGGATGCGCAAATGCGGGACTTTCCTCAAGAGTTAGGAAAGCTCGGGTTCGTTTTTAACTTCATCACCTACGGGGGTCACCAAATCGACGGCGTGGCTGCCGAAGAATTCGCCACGGCGCTGCAAGAGGACGGGATGCTCGCGCTTGCCCGTTTGCAGAGGAAGCTCAGGCTCGTCAATTCTCCCTACAAGACGCCCCAAACCTATGTCGGGGGGCCCCGTTCGGACGCGGCGCTCATGGCTTCCACAGGAGGCACCGCTACGACCAAGGCGATGGGGAAGGGTTCCACGCAATTTCAACATCTGGTGCAGACCGAGGTTCCCCCCAAAGTGCTCGAGGAGTGGCTGACGTTGTGGTCTAAAGAACACGGATTTCCCGGTTCTCTGCGCGTTTCACTCCGACCGCACACCGCGGGTTCGGAGCTGCTTGCATTAAAGATCCTCGACGGAGGGAATGCAGTCATAGCCGACGCCATCTTTACGTCGAATCAGGATCGGAGGAATCGAAACTTTCTCTCCATCAGAGACCAGCACACGTTCAAGAAGGAATTCCGCCAAAAAAGGCTCATGACGCTGATCCATTTGTTCCTGATTCACCGTTACAAGTCGGTCTCGATCCATTACGTCAGTCCGACCGAGGACAACCTCAAGCAGACGCAAGGAATGAAGGCGTTGGGGATTTATGACGACGTCAATACAGAGGTCGGTGATGTGATTGTGGCGCGAGTAAATTCGAAACATGTGAAGGCGCTCATCAATCCGAACGGAAAGGAACTGAAAAAACTGATTGCCAAGCGGTAGGGAGGTTACGCCCGAACGGACAAAAAAAGCCCCGGATTGCCTCCACGCTCCGGGGTCATCGAAGAGGAATTGTGAAAGACCGCCGGCCGATGATCAGAGATCCGGCAAGAGGCCTGAGCTAGACGTTTGAGGCAACGGTCCACCCGGTCCCGGGCGAAAGCAGCCACCCTCCTCCAATCGTTCAACCCGATTCATCAGATCAACGATTATCCTTATCCCCGTCGTATTGACGCCGCACACCGAGTCCAAGTGATAGATCAGCCGCAGGCGGCGAATTGCCCTGAGGTCGAAATAGTAGCCGCCACCCTCGGAGTCTACCGCAGGCGGGAGGAGTCCATTTTTGTGATAGAGGAGGATCGTTCGCCGCGGAACATGAACAATCTCTGCTGCCTCTTCTATAGGATAAAGCGCATCCGGGTCGGGCACCAAGAGCTGAATGGTCTCCGCCGGAAAATCATCGGCAATGTTCATCGTTCTCTCCGTAGTATTTTGGTTCATGTAAGCGCCTGCTTGAGCGTCTCTTCCCGCAGCCGGCATTGAATTGAAGTGATGTTCTCCTGCACCTGTCGCGCCGTAATCCAATGCGCGGACAACTTCCCTCGGGTCGTACGTGTTAATGATGGCAATAGCCGGGCCGGGAATCCCAAGAAGCTGAAAGAGCTGAAAAAGGGGAGTCAATTGCTCGAGCTGTCCTGACTCGAAAAGGAGGAAGCTCAGGTCGGGTCTTAGCGCGGCCAGAGTCGCTGATAATTCGTGGGATGCTTCGGGGAGATCGGATGAGTTAGGGACTTGTTCCTGAATCTGATACGAGAGTTCCGCCGTCCCTTGTAAAAGACCCCTCACCTGTTCGGCGATTCGGTTTTGTGGAGCTATGTCGAAGAGCAAAACCTTGAACGCATCCATCGTGGCCGCCTTTTTTTAGGGCAAGCATGCATTCTGTCATATCGAATGACCTCGGACGGACGGCACACCGGGACGCTGCCTAGCCGCCCCATCTCCCCACCCCCGCGTTAGTGGAAGGAAACGTACCAATAAGTCTACAAAGGTCTCGCGCCAAAAGCAATAGCAGTCCCGAGGGGGTTTTTAGCTGCTCAAAAGTGGTCTTTTTGAGCAGTGACGGGGCCAATGTGTTGTCCCCCGAAATTCACGGCTTATCCGCAACCTCCACCTTCTTCTTCATTTCCTCGACCAAAAGTCTCAATTCTGCCATCATCTGTTTGAATTTCGTCTCATCCCGGAGTTTTTCCATCATCGGATCTCTCAATGTGAACCGATAGTCCCGCCAACCGGCTTCGATCGACTTTGAGAGGAACGAGTATGCCTCTTCCTTTTCTCCCAGCGCAGCATGAATCGAGGCGATGTCGTAGAAAGTGAGAGGATTCGCATTACCCTGTTTCACTTCTTCGCTACGGAGCGCGAGAGTTTCGTGGAACAGCCGATTTGATTCAGAGGGTTCCCCCAACTTCATGAGGGCGAAGCCCAATCCGGATGCGTTAGATCGAATCGTGAAGTCGGCAATTGTCACCGAGACGCGGTTGGCCTTTTCATAATAGTCTTTGGCCTTCGGATAATCGCCTGCAAAGAGCTCTGCCGTTCCAGCCGCGTTAAGGCTCGCCACATTTCCGGGCTCGAGGGATAGTCCTTTCAGCGAAAGATCGATTGCCTTCCGATCGTCTCCCTGCTCGAGGTACATCTGGCTCAGTGCGACGCAGGGATAGATGAAATCAGGTTGTAAATCGAGCGCCTTCTGAATCCATTGTTCTGCGCGGGCGTCGTCGGTCAAGCCCAGGTACACCCCACCAAGTAAGAGATTAGTAAAAGGTTCTACGGCGGAAACGGCATAATCCTTCTTTGCCCACCGGAGGGCTTCCGGCAGGTCTCCCATGTAGAGATTCATAAATGCACAATTCCCGACGGCGGGATGGTAGTTCGGATTAAGCGAGACCGATTTTTGATATACCTCAAGTGCCCGCCTCATATAACCCTTCGTTCCGTAGGAAAGGCCGAGAGCCTTGTATCCTTCCGCTGAATTCGGATCGCACGCAACGGCCTTCTCACTCGCTGCAATTCCGGAATCAGCCCAATTGAGCGGGTAGCCGAATTTAAGAGCTCGCTGGGCATAGCAGTCGCCCAGGCCGGCATACGCCAGAGCATAATTCGGATCCAGCTCCAGCGCCTTCTTGAACAGCTCAATTGCGTTGTCGTTGTCCTGTTTGTGGTATCGATAATAATACTCGCGGCCTTTGAGCTGATACCCGTATGCATCGAGGCTGCCCGTCGGTTTCTTTTCGATCCGCTCCTTCTCGGATGGGGACAGCTTCGCCTGAAGGGCGGCAGCGATCTTCTGCGCGACATCGCTTTGAATCTCAAACACGTCTTTCATGTCCCGGTCGTACGTGTCGGCCCAGATGTGTTCGTTTGTCCGGGTATCAATGAGCTGGCCGACGATCCTGATGTGGTTGTCCGCCCGGCGGACGCTCCCCTCGAGGATTGTTGCAACGCCGAGCTCCTTTCCGATATCCCGCAAGTCTTTGTCGCTGTTTTTATACCGTACAACCGACGTCCGCGCAATGACTTTAAGATCCGCGATTTTTGAAAGCTGCGTGATGATATCTTCGGTTATGCCGTCGCTGAAAAATTCATTCTCTTTGTCATCGTTGAAATTCTTAAAAGGTATCACCGCGATGGACTTCCGATCGACGGACTCGCTCCTGGTAGGAAGGAAAACGTAAAGGCCGGCAAGTACAATGGCGGCGGTGCAAGCCGCAACGACCCAACGCAAAGGGGATCGTTTTTGCACGACCGGAACGGGGCCTGAAAGGCTCTGCTGGATTGATTTCAGGTCGGAGACAATCTCCTCCGCGTGACGGTACCGTTTCGACTTATCCTTTTCCAGGCAGCGCAGAATACAACTCTCGAGCGCATCCGGCGTGTCGGGCCGCAACGACTTTATTGGCGTGGGGTTTTCATTGACGATCGAATAACTCAATGCCGCCTCATGCTCGCCCCGAAACGGAAGATGCCCCGTCGTCAATTCATACAAGACGACTCCATAGGAAAACAGATCCGATTGACTGTCCACCTCTTCGGCGCGAATCTGCTCGGGCGACATGTACGCCGCCGTTCCGATTGTGCTGCCGGCTTTTGTCAATTGTTTGCCTTCACCGGCGAGCTTTGCCAGACCGAAGTCTGTAATCTTGATTTTGCCTTCCTTTGTCAGAATGACGTTATCAGTTTTCACGTCGCGATGAACGATCCCCTCCCGATGCGCGTGGGCGAGTCCTTCGGCGATCTGTATCCCGAAGTCCACGACTTCCGAGAGTCGAAGTTCCTTGCCCGAGGTGCGGAGGTCCTTCAATCGGGATTTCAGCGTCCCGCTTGGGAGATATTCCAGGACGAGGTACTTCTGCCCATCGGCTTCGTCGACGTCATAGATCGTCGCGATATTCGGATGGTTCAGCGCGGAAATAGCCCGCGCTTCCTGTTCGAAGCGGGCGATATCATCTTTCGAGCTTATGAGGCCTGCCGGGAGGAATTTCAGCGCGACGAGGCGGTTCAGCCGAAGATCCTGGGCTTTGTACACCACACCCATGCCTCCTTCGCCGAGCTTCTCGAGAATCTTATAATGTGAAATTGTCTGGCCGATCACGAAGGTTTCATCCCTTGCAATAACTCCAGGAATCGAGAATCGCTGCGCAACGACTCTAAGTCTGAGTCGTGTTCAATCCATTCCTTACGAGCAAAGCCGAACTTGAGCGCCTGGCGCAGACAGTCGATCGCTTTTTCGGATTTTCCAAGGAGCGCAAAGACGCACGCCGTATTATAGAAGATACCGGGGCTATCAGGTTCAATTTCCAGCGCGCGATCAAGCCATTTTTCGCCCCTTTCGACCTGGCCCGATTGTAACAACGCGCTGCCCCCCAAGACATACGCGCGCGCATCATCCGGGTTCAGCTCAAGATGGCGTTCTACCTTCTGAATGGTCGCTGAAAGAGCATCCATGTATTTTTGTTTGTCGCCGAGGTCGCGATAGACGCCCGCGACAAGCGCCTGAGCCTGATACTCTTCCGGTCTAATCCGGATGGCTTCTTCAAACGACTTTGCCGCGCGCTCGGAATCGCCGCGCTCGAAATACATTCGTGCGGAATAGTAATGGACCTCAAACAGTCTCGGATTGAGGCTGATTGCTTTCTCGAACTCTCGTTCGGCTTCCTCATAGTTCTTCTTGAGGGAGAAAGCAAGGCCGAGAGAGGTGTGGGCCTCCGCCAGCTGAGGGTTGATCTCGATCGCTTTTCGGCTCGCCCTCTCCGCCTGGTTGAGATTCGCCTCAGTGCCTTCCCGAAACATGTAGCGGAACGCGTAACAATCCGCGAGACCGCAGTACGCAAGAGGGTATTGCGCATCGATTTCTGTCGCTCGAAGGAACATCTTGATCGGATCCCCATACTTGCCGCTGTGCAGATGAAAGAGCCTCCTGCCGCGGAGATAATACTCGTAGGCCTCTATGTCAGGCGTGGGAATAGTCCCCGGAGCCGGCTTTTCGTCTGTTAAAACCACTTTCAGGGCACGGACAATGTTCTCGGTGATTTCGTCCTGAATCTCAAAAACGTCCTTCATCTCGCGATCATATCTCTCTGACCAGAGGTGGTAGCCATCGGCGACATTGATGAGCTGCGCGGTAATGCGCAATCGGTTGCCGGACTTCCGAACGCTCCCTTCGAGCACGGCTTGCACATTGAGTTTCATTCCGATTTCGCGAATGTCCACTTGCTTGCCCCTGAAAGCAAACGCGGACGTCCGCGCAGAAACCTGGAGTGTCCCAATCTTCGTGAGGGCATTGATAACCTCCTCAGCCAGCCCCTCACAGAGGTAGTCATGGTCCTTCTGCGGACTCATATCCTCAAATGCCAGCACGGCGATCGATACGACCGGCGATCCTTTCCTGGTCGCCGCCGGAGCATCGGCGTTTTTCAGTTCGGCCAGCAGCTCGCCCGCCGTTTGGTAGCGTTTTTCCGCATCCTTCTGCAGGAGCCGGCTGACGGCGCGGGTGAGAACCGCGGAGACATCCGCGCGGTATTTACCCAGAGATTCCGGCTCTTCATGGACGATCGAATACATGAGAGCCGCTTCGTGGTCTCCATGAAAAGGAAGCTTTCCAGTCAGCATCTCGAACATCACCACGCCGAATGAAAAGAGATCCGATCGGGCATCGACTTCTCCACCCTGGATTTGTTCGGGCGCCATGTATGCGAGGGTGCCGACTGTGGAGGACGTCCGGGTCAGTTTCAAGCTCCCCTTCAGCTTGGCGAGTCCGAAATCCATCACTTTGATCCGGCCATCGGGGGTGACCATGATGTTATCCGCCTTCACATCACGATGGACGATACCCTTATTATGAGCAGCCTGGAGAGCTTCGGCGATCTGGGATGCGAAGGCAATAACGTCGCTGAGCTCCCGGACCGGACTTGTCTTGTGCAGAGTTCTTCCTTCCACATATTCCATGATGATGAATTGTTGACCGTTCGCTTCCTGAAGGTCGATCACCGAACAGACATTTGGATGATTGAGCGCCGCTGCTGCTTTCGCCTCCTGGAGAAAACGCGCCTTTTCAGTGTGGTTTGCCGTGAGATGCTGGGGGAGAAACTTCAGCGCAACGAAACGATCAAGTTTGGTATCTCGGGCCTTATACACCACACCCATCCCGCCTTCACCGAGCTTCTCAAGAATCTTGTACTGCGATACGGTCTGACCGATCATTCCTCGTGCGATTCAATGGAGCGGAAGTGGTTGACTATCCTCGGGGGACAACCCTCCACAAGGTATGGAAAATCCCCGCGAGGGGCAACGTGACGACACACCTGATAAAAAATGGTCTTGCAAATGAGTGAATCATCCTGCACGGTATGATCAGGGAATCTGTCAAAACCTTCCCCCAAGTAGGGGCCAGAGCTCCTGAATTGGCCTGATCTCATCCTCGCAGAGATAGATGGTGAGGTGCTGCTCTTCCGGAACCGTCAACTCATTTTCAATGTGCGCAGCGGCGGTGACGCGGCGCCAGTTTTCCTGAAGATCGCTCTCATCAAAACCGATCGCAAGGGCGATTAGTCCGGGCTTCTCTCCGGGTCCGAAGAACCAATACGTTCCGTGAGCACAAACGGAATGCGGCAATCCAGACCTTGGCCCCAGGAAATCAATTGCACCCGCCTCCCCGTAATTCGATGCGAGGATGACGGCCTGCGCACGCTGCTCGGCCGTCAGAGATTGATACACACGCGAAAGTTCCGCCACCCGCTCCTCCCATCCCAACAAATCGGCATAATCCTGCGGGAGCTGAAGTTTTACGCCGGTGTTAGTCTTCACCGCATAGCCGATTCCTACCGCCGCGCCGTAACGGGCCATTTGGGCAGGAGGCAAGACCGGAAGCCCAAACGGCATCGCGAACAGACCAAAAGCGAGCACCAAGACCATCACTGCCGACCGGAAGAGAATCTTCTTGTATCCCGCGGCGACCAGCTCAATCACAGCGGCGCCCGCGCCGATCATTGCGGGGTAAATGGGAGCGATGTAGTACGCCTTCCCGTGTAGGAAAAACAGCATGGCAAACGAACCGACGAATGTCCATCCGAGAATTCTCGCCCACACGAATCGGCGTGACGTGAGCAGAACCACAACACCCGCAAGGGCGATTGCGAGAGTCGGAGGACCCAGAATGAGAAGCTGCTGACTCAGGAAATCAAAGGCCGAGACGTGTGTGAGCTGTACCGATTGCAGCGCACGCATTTCCCCTACAACGGGAAAGCCTAGCATAAACTGTCCGACAATACTCGGACTTCCGATCAGAAGCATGAGTCCGAGGGCAATCCACGGCCAGCGCGTAAGGAGGATACGGCGGTGCTGCGTCGCAAGCAATCCGGTGAGCGTGCCGACCGCGAAGAACCCAATGCTGAACTTCGTCAAAAGTCCGACCCCCATTACGACTCCGAGAACAGCCCACCAGCGCGAGTCCGCGGTCTGCCTCCACCGGATAATGACCCAGCAACCGAGCGTCCACCATAGTTGGTCGAACACCACCGGCTGGAAGAGGTTGCCGGGCCGCAAGAACACCGGGGACAGCAGAACCGCCAGGGCGGCCAGGATTTGCGCGAACGATTTGCCGCCGAAACGCCGGGCAATATCGGCGGATAGAAACATGAGTATTGCCCCCGCGATCGGGGGGAAGAATCGAACGGCGGCAAGTGATTCGCCAAGCATCGCGCGCGTGATGTTTGCGGCGATCCCGATGAATGGCGGGAAGTCCATTTGCCAGAGGCGCAGATGGGTGCCCATCGCAATATAGAGAAACTCGTCTCTGTGGAATCCGTACGGACTCCAGATGTTCACAGCGATATGCAGGAGAATAGAGCCCAGGGCGAGGAGATAGACGGCGGGAGAGATTCGCTGAACCGGTTCCGCCGGGGAAATAAGCGGATGAATTTCTGGAACGGTTGGTTCGTGAGGCAGTATTGTCAAAGAGGGGGCATGAGATTCAGGGTTGAGATCCCATCAGGCGAACTGAAACTAGTCCTACCGAGCGGTTTCTAAGGGCTGGAAACCGCAGTTCAGTAATTCTCCAACGTGTAAAGATCGCCGACCTTCTTCCATACGCTAAAATATATTTTCTGTCCGTCGGGCGACCAGGTTGGGAAATCGAGACCGGTGCCGGATTCTTTAAAATCCGTAATTTGATTTATTTTTCCAGTGCCGACGGAAATCAAACAAACATTCCGGTGATCTTTTAAGCAGGCGATGACATCCGGATCGCGGGGAGACCATTCCGGATGTGAATACTCGGCCTCTCCAAAGGTAATCTCCCTCGGCGTCCCGCCCGTTGACGGGATGACCCACACATGACGGGCATTAAGCTGATTAGTATTAAAGGCAACCCATTTGCCGTCGGGCGACCAGGTTGCGAGCTCGTTCTGCGCATCGAGAAAAACAAGCTGCTTCTCTTCGTTCGTCTCAAACGTGTGGGTCCATACCGCATACCGGTGCTTGTCCCCGGAAATCCGATCGTAGCTGAGCTTCCTCCCATCCGGAGACCAGGCAGCGCTCTCGGCGCCGTTTTCCGCTATCTTGGTGGCAGAAATGCCGGAGAGAGACCGAACAAACAGTTTATCGTTTCTCGCACTATCGATCTGCGTGTATGCGAAGAGCTTGCCATCGGGCGACCAGGCAGGGAAGACGTCGCCCAACTTGCTTGATGTAAGCTGTGAGAGAAAATTCCCGATCAGGTCCATCGTCCATATTTCCTGGACCCCTGTCCGGTCCGAATAAATCAAGAGCGTCTTGCCATCCGGTGAAAGAGCCGGACTATCCTCGTCGCCGGTCTCGGAGGAGACCTGCCGCAACCGTTTGTCCTTTACGTTAAGCTCCCAGATGTCGGCGGTACTCTTGACTGTCGCATAGGCGATCTTGCGGCCGCCCGCTGCAACAGTAATGTTCACGTTGTCCCCTTCTCCAACCGTTATCTGTGCGGCTGATGACAATAGTTTGCTTCCGGGTTCGAATGGAATCTTCCAGACGTTCATGATCCCTGTTCTGGTGGATGAAAACAGAATGAACTTGCCGTCGGGGGACCAACCCGGCCTAAGAACGGTGCTTTTATCATTCGTGAGCATTTGGCGCGCTCCGCCGCCGGCGGGGATCGCGCATAGTTCAAAATAGCTTGTCGGACCTGAAGTATAGATAATCCACTTGCCGTCCGGCGACCAACTGGGCTGCAGGTCCATGTCCTCATCATTGGTCAATTGGTTCGGCGTACCGCCTTCCGCCGCAATGGTCCACAGGTCCCACCGACCCCCGCGGATCGAGCGAAAGACGATTGTCTTTCCGTCGGGCGACCAGGCAGGGTCGTATCCGTTATCGATGAGCTTGACCGCCGCACCTCCGAACGCCGGTATAAGAAAGATGTCGCCCGCCTTGCCCTTGACGTACGGCTCGACGGGTCCCGCATTCATGAGCAGCGAGAGGTGGCCTCCATGATCGCGCGCCGAGACAAAGGCAATCTTCGAACCGTCCGGAGACCAAGCGGGCTGCATATCGTCGGCGGGACTATCGACGATCCGGATCGGTTGACCGCCGCCGAGAGGCAAAACCAGGATGTCGTAATTGCCCCTGTCATCTGAGGTGTAAGCCAGAAATTTCCCATCCGGCGACCAGGAGGGTTCGTCTTCGAGTCCGGGGCGGGAAGTTATTTTTACGATCGCCACATCAGATTTTACCGGCACAATCAACGGAATCGATGCTTTTTGGAAATACAAAATTCCTGCGACAATGATAGCTCCGAGAACGGCCCCGCCAACGATAAGACCGGATCGAGATCGCGTCGATCTCGATTTTGATTCCGCCGGTATTGATTCCGCAATCTTCGGGATTTTTGCAGACTGTCTCTCAATTCTTTTCCCTGCGGAATCTCTTCGGTAGCGTTTGAGATCGACCAGCACATCTCTCATCGATTGAGATCTGATCTCACGATCTTTTTCCAGACACTTCATGACGATCCTGTCGAGTTCGGAGTCAACGCCCTGGCGAATCTCGCTGATCGGTTTTGGATCAACATTGATAATTTCGTACATCACCGCAGTCTCGTGCTCGGCCTGGAAGGGGAGTTTGCCCGAGAGCATCTCGTAGAGGACAACTCCAAAGCTGAAAATATCGGTCCGGTGATCGGTCTCCAGTCCTTCCACCTGCTCCGGCGACATGTAAGCAATCGTCCCGACGGTCGAGCCGGTCTTGGTCAACTTGCTGGAACCTCGTAGTTTCGCCAGGCCGAAATCCATGATCTTTGCCCGTCCATCGGTTGTCACCATGATGTTCTCGGACTTGATGTCGCGATGAACGATTCCCTTCTCATGGGCTTTCTCCAGACCTTCGGCAATTTGCGCGGCAACATCGATCGCCTCTTTTACTCCCAGCTTGCGGTATCCTTCGGACTGTTCTGATTGTTTTCTGATCCATTCCCTGAGTGTGATTCCTTCGATGAGTTCCATCACGATGAAGGTCTCGTCGTTGACGGCATCGATCTCGTGAATGGTGCAGATGTTGGGATGATTCAAGGAAGAAGCCGCCTGGGCCTCCTGGGTGAATCGCTCGCGTTCTTCACCGTGGATAGAAAGCCGCTTCGGCAAAAACTTGATTGCGACAATGCGCTTGAGTTTCAAATCTTCTGCCTTATAGACCACACCCATCCCGCCCTCGCCCAGCTTTTCCAGGATCTTGTAGTGGGAGATGGTTTGGCCGTTCATGGCACCTCTTTGTTTTTTTCCAATAAATGCGGCCAATTTGTAACAAGCGTGAGAGGCTGCATTTTTCGTATTTCAAGTTGTCGCGATAAGACAATTCTCTTACCGTCGG
>DASQAZ010000031.1:0-9256 GCA_035635475.1 Bacteroidota bacterium
TTGAACATGGTCCGCGTCATCGCGAGCGGTTTGAAGAACGTCGAATCGACAAATCGATCGAGTGTTGCACCCGAGATTTTTTCAACGATTTTCCCGAGCACGATGAAATCAAAGTCGCTGTAAACGGTCGAGTCGCCGGTCGGGTAGATCAACTCCGTTCGATAGACCGAATCAAGCACCTGCTGAGGGGAGGAACATGTTAGATATAAAAGCTTGAAGGGCGGAAGGCCTCCGTTATGGAGCATCAAATTACGAATCGTGATTTTTTCCTTCCCCCGATTGCCGAAGGCCGGAATGTATCGAACCACCGGATCGTCGAGTTGAATCCTTCCGTCATCATACAATTTCATCACGGCAGAGGTGGTTGCAACGACCTTCGTGAGCGAAGCCAGGTCATAAAGCGTGTTACTGTTCACGCGCGGGCTCTTCCGATCGTATTCCAGCGAGCCGAACGACTTGTTGTATACGAGAATTCCGCTTCGCGCCACAAGTAATTGTCCGCCCGGAAAGGCCGAGTCGGTGATGGCCTTCCTCATGATCAAATCCAATCGGTCCAGGCTGTCGCGCCGAAACCCCCCGGCTTCAGGAACGTCTGTTCGAACGACATCCTGCGGAAGATCGATCCCCGCTCCGTAGGGAAATAAATCGGGAAGAGCGGTCGGCAGCCTGCCTGACGCCGGTACTTCGCCGAATAAAACCTCCATCACTGCTTCCGTGGAAACCTCGGCATCAGAGTATGAACAAAGGTAGGCGGACGCATTCGGAAATGCGGCAAGAACGTACGGGCTGCCCATCGACACGAGGATGGTATGCCTCCGCGAGGCCAGGAGGGTCACGCAATCGATAGTCTCGCGGGACAGGCCGAATTGCCCCGATCCGGAGCGCGCCTTTGAGTAGATGGTGCACAGAACGATGTCTGCATGCCTGGCAAGCATCATCACCGAATCAAAGTCCATGGAATTGCTGGATGGATTGATGCGGGCGGTTTGGTAATTCCCGTATCGCTTCCTGAGCTGCGAGAAAAAGTAATCTCCGACTGGTTCGTTCGTCCATTGACTCGATGGCCGCTGGATCTCAGTCCGGTAATCCTCTGCGTCGGCGACCGTCACGCACAGCAGTTTCTTCTTGCCGAATCGTTCCATGGGCAGAAGCGAGTCGTTTTTCAGAAGAGTGATTGAGCGCCGGGCAATCTGCTTCGCGAGGGATAAATGGGCGGGAGTTGCCACGATTTGCGGGATCCGCCCGGGGTCAACGAGCCGGTTCTTCGCCAGGCCGAGGTCCCATTTATAATTCAAAATCTTTCGCACCGACCCATTGATCCTCTCTTCTGCAATCCGGCCGCTGCGAACTGCCCCCGCGACGGCCCCGACCGCGCGATCTTCTTCCGCCGGTATGAGCAGGACGTCGTTGCCGGCCTCCACGGCTCGCACCGCTGAAGAGTCTGCGCCGAATCCGCGGACGAGCGCTCCCATGTCCATCGCATCCGTGACCACCAGACCGCCGAATCGCAGCTCTTCCTGAAGCAGCCCGTGAACGATTGAGTGCGAGAGCGTTGCGGGCAGGCCAGGGGACCGTTCGACCGCCGGAACTTCGAGATGAGCGATCATCATCGATGAGACACCCCGGGCGATGAGCTGGCGAAACGGATAGAGCTCGACGCTGTCAAGCCGCTCGCGGGAGACAGAGATTCTCGGCAGATCCAGATGAGAATCGATCTGCGTGTCTCCGTGACCCGGAAAATGTTTTGCTGTGGCAAGAACGCCCTCTGCTTGCAGACCCGACGCGAACGCGACCGACATGCCCGCAACAAGCATAGGGTCCGCGCCGAACGATCGTGTGTTGATAACCGGATTATTGGGATTCACGTTGACATCCGCTACGGGTGCAAAAACCTGCTCGACTCCGATGGCGCGGGCCTCCTGAGCCACAGCCCTTCCCATCTCGTAAGCGAGCGATGTATCACCGGCCGCACCGAGCGCCATTGCCTCCGGGAAGCGCGTTGCGCGGCGAATCCGCATTGCCGACCCCCACTCGAAATCGGATCCGATCAACAGCGGCACGTCTGCAAGCTTCTGCAGGCGGTTGATCAGTTCTGCGGTTTCATAGACATCCCCCTGGAAAAATATCAGCCCCCCCAGCCTGTGATCCCTGACCAGGCGCTCAAGCCGGCGGTACTCGTCGCTCTCGTCACTATAATAGTATCCGTACGCCCTTGCCATGACCATTTGTTCGACTTTCTGATCCAAGGTGAGGCGTTTCAGCGTTTTCTCGACCCATTCATACCTCTCCCTGGATCCGGCTCCTATGGGAGGGCCGGGAGCACAACCGGTGAAGCGGAGAAAGCCGGCGACTACGGCAGCGAAACAAAGAAGCCGGTGTGGCTTAACGAAATGCATTCAATCCGAGGATAGCAGCGCCGAAGGCGGCAGGGAATTTTGGTTTCTGAAGGAGGACATGGGGTAGAGAGTGCGCAATCTTTTCTCTCACCATCTTCGCATACACGTTTTCGGTCTCCAGGAGCCCTCCCATCGGAATAACCGGCAATCTTGTCTTGGGACGGGACTGCATCGTGAGCACACGCGCGAGTTCAACGAGCTCGTTCGCATTCTTAACGATCACACTATGCGCGACGCGGTCCCGCTCGACAACCGCCTCGAAAACTTTGGGCGCGAACGACGCGATTTCGATCCGATCGAGAATAACCTTCGAGATCAATTCATCCGGCGAGGAGACTCCGAAATGAGCGAGAGCTTTGGGCATGAGAAGCGTCTTTTCGGACCGGCCGTCGTGCTGACGCATGACGGCATTCAGCGCGTCGCGGGCGATTGCAAATCCGCCTCCTTCATCGCCGAGCACTCTTCCCCAGCCCCCTGCGCGGAGGAGGTTTCCCGATTCTGTCCGGTAGAGTGCGATCGATCCGGTCCCTGCGATCACGACGATGCCCGGCTTACCTGCCAGGGCTGCTTCGAGAGCAATCCGCGCATCGGTCTCCACAAGGATGTTTTTCAGTGGAAATTTCTTCTTGAGTCCGGTCGCGAGCATCGCGTTGACGAGCTCCGCTCGATCCATTCCCCGGCCGGCGCCGGCAATCCCGAGAACGATATTCTGCAGCGATTCGGGAGGGCATCCCACCTTCTCGCAGCATTCTCTCACGCATTCGAAGAGAACATCTGCCGCACCTTGGATCCCGGCAATCTGGAGATGACTCGGACCGGCGTGACATTCCGCGACGATGGCCCCGTCGAGGCCGACGATCAGAGCATCGGTCTTGGTACCGCCGCCATCGATTCCTATTACGTAACGGATCTGATCCGACATCACTTGCCCCTTCGCGCAAAGGTTGTCGATAACTTGCGAAATGCCTCACAAATTATCAAAAAACGGTATGAGAAGCAATAGGCGGGATGCGCGAAAACACGACTCGCGGCAATCCCAGGGAGCGGCAATCCCAGGGAGCGGCGATCCCTTCTCTTCAAAATGGATGCTCGAAGGAGAGGTAAAGAAACACGCTCGAGTTTGCCTCGCTATTCCGGAAAGAGATGGGGATTCCGATTCCTGGCACTACTTGCAAATGCGAGAAGTTCAGAGCGAAGCGGGAGCCTGGGCTGAGCACGAACTCCGTCTCACGGTCGGCGGCGCCGCCCGGTGTGACCGTGACATTTGATGCGATCAGGCTCTCTACCAAGAAGTTTAGGTTCTCTGTCGGTCGCCAGACTGCACTCCCGCCGGCATAGTATGATGCCGGCGTCCCTGAGCTGAAAATGAATTTGCCTCCGATGTTTGCGTGCAAAATAAGAAAGTCGGAGATCTCCTTGCTGATTGGAACTGCGATTTGCACCCCGAACGACCCGTCTCCAAGTCCTTGATTGTGGTCCCCGGTCGGGAGAATCACGGACAACCGCGGGGCGACCCATGCCCAGTCGGCGTTCGCATATAATTGATATCGGTAGTTGATCAAGACATCGCCGATCCCCCGGGCGGCGCCGTCACCGATCGATTCATAGGGAATGGTGCAGCTGATCTGATGGGCTTGACCTACAGCGGGCCACTCCTGAGTGAATAAGTAGAGCCAGCTCCGTTCAGAAGAAAGGCTGAGACTGAAGCTCGAAATGTGCTGAACGACGCCTTGCTCTTGATTGTATGCCTCTTCGATCAAGAAGGAGTTGTCCTGGATTCCGGGATTCGATGACTGCATCGGCGCCGGTTCCGGGCGCCGCCGCTCCTGGGCTAAACAAAAGCTGCCCGCCAGGAAAAGCCCAAGAAAAAAGGTCATCGATCTTCGTTGCTCTATCAAACCAGCCACTGAATCTCCATGGGAGAGTACCGGGTTCGATTCCGGCGAGTCGCCGAAAAAGACCCGGCCTAATCGGAATAGATGTTGCCCTGAGCCGCCCGAAGTGTATTGCGTAATAAGATCGCGATCGTCATGGGGCCGACTCCTCCTGGAACGGGTGTAACCGCGGCGGCAATTTGGGAAACGGAGGGAAAGTGGACGTCCCCGGTCAGGCGATAACCATTTTTTGCCTTTGGATCTTCTACCCTGTTGATCCCCACATCGATCACGACGGCGCCGGGTTTAATCATATCTCCCCTGACACTCTCGGGTCGTCCCATCGCCGCTATGAGAATATCGGCAAGCTTCGTGAAGCGGGACAGGTCCTTCGCACCGGTATGGGCGATGGTCACGACCGCATTCGCTCCCGGCTGTTTCTGAAGGAGAATATTGAGCAATGGTTTGCCAACGATATTACTCCTGCCGACGATCACGATGTGTTTTCCCGATGGATCGTTGCCGCTTCGAACGAGAAGTTCCTGCACCCCGACGGGAGTGCAGGGTCTCAGGCATTCTTGTCCTGTTACGAGCCTGCCGACGTTCACGGGATGAAATCCGTCCACATCCTTCCGGTAATCGATGGTGGTAAGGACACGGCTTTCTTTGATCTGTTCCGGGAGAGGGAGCTGAACCAGGATCCCGTGGATCAACCGATCATGGTTAAATCGGCGGATGAGTTCCAGGAGTTGCGATTCAGGAGTATTGGAGGGAAGTCTTTCAGTGATGGAATAAAAACCCATCTCCTCGCACCCCTTCCCCTTCATCCGGACGTACGCCTCCGAGGCAGGGTTTTCACCGACCAGAATGAACGCGAGACCGGGGGGGATTCCACGCTCTGCTTTCAGCTTGTCGGTCCCGGCCTTCACCTCCTGCTTGATCTGCTCGGCAATTTTCTTGCCGTCAATGAGAGTTGCGGGCATCCTTGGTTTCTAAAAGGCGGGATAAACGAAACTTTCGCACTTCAGTGCCTTTCCGGTTTCCGCATCGGCCTCGATATGAACGCCCGAGAGTCTGACATCGTGGGACGCCAGCTCATACTTGTACGGGGTTTGATGGATGAAGCGCCGGATGGCGATTTCTTTCTTCAGTCCAATCACTGAATCGTACGGGCCGGTCATCCCCACATCGGTGATATAGGCGCTTCCCCTGGGAAGAATTCTGGCATCGGCCGTCTGGATGTGGGTATGAGTCCCGAGGAGGGCCGTGATCCGGCCGTCGAGATGCCATCCCAGGGCCATTTTCTCGGCGGTCGCCTCGGCGTGCATATCAACAATGATGACTTTCGTCTGCTCCTGCATCTTCGCAACCGCCCACTCCCCTCTCTTAAAAGGACAATCGAGGGCCTGCATATAGACGCGTCCCTGCAGGTTGAGCACTCCTACCTTTCCCTTCTCGCCCAGATCATACACGATGAAGCCGTTTCCTGGGTTCTCGGAAGGGTAATTGAGCGGGCGCAGGACATTTCTATTGCTGGCAAGAAGCTTTCGCGCACCCCAATTATCCCAGAGATGATTGCCTCCGGTGATAACATTGACCCCAAGGGCAAATACTCGCTGAGCCATCTCCTCGTTGATCCCTTTACCCTCGACGAGATTTTCGCCGTTGGCAACGCAAAAGTCGATCGCATACTTTTGAACGTAACCTTTGATCAGCGTCTCGGTGAGATCAAGACCGGGCCTGCCCACGATATCGCCGATGAAGAGGATGTTCAAGATTTTCTGAGACATGAGGTTCGATTTGTTTGACGCTACACCGGGTATGGCGGCAACGCTCGAGCTGGAGCGACCGAATATACTAAAATTTGAGTTAACAAGGAATTTTTCTATCTTTACTTCCGAATTGATTGCATAATTGACAATAGGACTATCATGGCGGGCAAGGAAATTAACACAAAGACAACCCCGGATGTAAGGTCACTCGAGCCGCTTTCGGATCATGGCATCTCTGTCCACACAAAAACTCTGACACGATGGTACCAGCTCCTCCATCTCGGCAGGTTGGTGGATCTCAGGGCGGCCACGTACTTACGTCAGGCGAAGGGGTGGTCTTATCATTCCTCGTGCGCAGGGCACGAAGGGATTCAACTGATCCTGGGCCTCTCCTTCCGCCAGGGGAAAGATTTTCTCTTCCCTTACTATCGCGATATGATGACCTGCCTTGCGGCGGGTATTTCGGTTCAGGAGGTGATCGAAAACGGCCTCTCAAAAGCGAGCGACGTCGGATCGGGCGGGCGGCACATGAGCAATCACATTTCGAAACCCTCGATCCGCGTGCAGAACACATCATCGGCCACAGGCAGTCATGGGCTGCACGCCGTCGGCGTGGCGCGGGCGATCAAGAGCTATAACGGCGACGAGGTCGCCTTTGCGAGTTTTGGTGAATCGGCCGTTTCGGAAGGGTTTGTCTACGAAGCAATCAGCGGGGCCGCACGGGAAAATCTGCCGGTCATCTTTGTGATTCAAAACAATCGGTACGGCATTTCCGTCCCGATCCAGGAACAGTCGGCAAATGAAATCGTCTCGGAAAATTTCATCGGATTTAAGAATATCAAGATCGTCAACTGCGACGGGACCAATGTGTTCGATTGTTGGGGCGCGGTGCAGGCGGCGCTGGATTACGTGAAGTCCGGTGAAGGGCCTTCGATTATTCACGCCAGTTGCGTGCGTATCAATTCCCACAGCAATTCCGACCGCCAGGAGCTCTATCGCCCTCCGGAAGAAATCGCCGAGGCGCAGCGGTTCGATCCCGTGCAGCGGTTGAGGCGGTACCTTCTCACCGAGGGTGAGATCTCCGAGGCGGAAATCAAAATAATTGAGGATAAGAATAGCGAATTGGTCGAGTTGACTGCGGCGCGCGTCGAGGCTGAGGCTGATCCGGATCCCGCCACAGCGCTCCTGCACGTCATCCCGCCGGCGTATGACCGCGCCCAGGAAGACGATCCCCGGACCCAGCAGGCGCCGGATGCCCCGACATTCACACTTCGTGAGGCGATTACCGAAACGCTCAAGGAGGAGTTTCGACGCAATGAGCACACCTTCCTTTGGGGGCAGGACGTCGCGTCAAAGGATAAAGGGGGTGTCTTTAATGTGACGAAAGGGCTCCAGGCTGAGTTCGGACATCGCCGGGTTTTCAACGCACCGATCGCCGAGGATTTCATCGTCGGAACAGCAAACGGCTTTTCCCGCTATCGAAAAGATATCTGGGTAGTGATCGAGGGAGCGCAATTTGCCGATTACCTGTGGCCCGCCATGGAGCAAGTGATCGAATGCTCCCATGAGTATTACCGAACGAACGGACAATTTACACCCAATGTCGTGATGCGACTTGCCTCGGGAGGGTACATTGGCGGAGGGTTATATCACTCGCAGAGTCTTGATGCAACGTTTGCGACGATGCCGGGCCTTCGTATTGTCATGCCTTCATTCGCCGACGATGCGGTGGGCCTGATGCGCATGGGGATGCGCAGCCGCGGCTTCACAATCTATATCGAAAACAAATTTCTCTACAATCAGTTTTTCACGAAAACGCCCCGCCCAACCCCGAATCACATTGTGCCGTTCGGTAAGGCGCGAGTGCGCCGCGAGGGATCAGATCTGAGCATAATAGCGTGGGGAACTCCGGTTCACTATGCGCTGAGGGTCGCAAACAAGATGGCAGACGAACACGGCGTCAGCGTGGAAGTACTGGATCTGCGCTCGATAAACCCGCTCGATACGGAGGCAATTCTAACAACAGTCAGGAAGACGGGACGGCTCCTCGTGGCCCACGAGCACCCACTCTTCGGAGGGTTCGGTGGCGAGGTGACCTCCCTGGTTACCGAGAACGCTTTTCAATACCTCGATGCGCCTCCCATGCGCGTTGCGTCGAAAAACTGCCCTGTCCCCTTCGCCCGAGTTCTGGAACACGCCGTTCTCGTTCAGGAGGATGATATTCTGCAGGCAGCCCTCAAGCTCGCGACGTTCTGACTCACAAACGGGACGCTCGACTATACTGCTGCAATCCCCCGAAGGCCGCGTTCCGGTTATCGGATCCTACTGAATCTGCGACCTCAGTTTGAAATCACAATTTGTGATTTCAAGTTTTGCAATGGTTCCTTTACGTTCCATTCTAAGGAAGTTGAAACTTCCTCTTCGCCCCGGCATTGTAGATTTTCGGAAAGAAGAAGTTTAGAATCGGTAGCAACCTCGCATCGTTTCCCACTCGGTAGGTGAATTTCGGATTTTTCGTTTGGATGATCTTGGAAACAAGCTCTGCAACAATTTCGGGAGGAGGGGCGTTTTCGGCGGATGCCGACAGCGCACTGAGGACCTTCGACCGAATTCCGTCGTAATCAGAGATCCTCTCTGCAGCCGACACAGAGGAGTGGCGAATATTTGTTTTGAAGAACCCCGGCTCTATCACGGTCACTCGTATATTGAATGGCTCGAGCTCATACCGGAGAGATTTCGAGTATCCCTCCAACGCGTGCTTTGAGGCGGTGTAAAAACCCTGGAACGGGATCCCCACCAAACCCGCGAGCGAACCGATGTTGATGATGTGACCGTTCCGTTGACGTCGCAATACGGGGAGGACCTCCTTGATGACGCGTACGCATCCCCAGAAATTGGTCTCGAACTGAAATTTTGCCTGCTCAAGCGTTGTTTCCTCAATGGCTCCGACAACCGCGACCCCCGCATTGTTGATCACATCGTCTATCCTCTCGGTCCGGGAAAGCAACAATCGAACACAGTCCCGGACAGATTGGTCCGAGCTGACATCAAGTTGCAGCAGGTCGAAATTCACCCTCTCTTTGACCTTCGCAGGGGATCTGCTTGTCCCATAGACTGTATGTCCTTCGGACGCGAGTTTATTCGCGATCGACAAGCCGAAACCGGAAGATGCGCCTGTGATGAATACGACCTTTTTCTCTTTCATAAACTTATC
>DASQAZ010000032.1:0-16728 GCA_035635475.1 Bacteroidota bacterium
TCTGGCTGAGTGTCGGCTCGGCCTCCGCACTCTGCAGCAGCGTCATCGAGTACAACAATTTCGTCTGGAGAGCGCTCAGTGTCTGCTTGATGGTCCGGGTGTCCTCAACGCTGAAATACATCACATCCACGTCATCAGCGACGCCTCCCCCCTCAAGGGCGTGCAATTTTTTGTCCAGATATGAAAGCGAATCCTTCACCACTGCGTCGCCCACCTGGCCGCTCCGGGATTGAATCTGATTCCGAAGATTGCGAAGCTGGGTGATGACTTCGTGCGTCCGGCCGAGAGCGCGGTAGCTCTTCATCGAAAGCTCAAATTGATGCCGGAGCACCTCCGGCGAAACCTTGACGCGCGGGTCCATGCTCACTTCGAGCAGCTGCGTCGTTTGTTTTCCGCCGGCATCCAGGACGAGCGTATACGATCCGGGTTCCACCCACGGACCCCGGGGCACCGGTGCGGTATTGCGCACCGTTGCCGCGATCGGATAAGAGCGCGGGACACCCTCCGGGGGAGCATAGTGTAAGTCCCATACGAACCGATGATTGCCGGCGCCCGCCCCGAGCGGTTGGAAGGGGCGGATCCAGTACGCGGGGATTCGCAGCTCCCGTTCGTTCACGCTGTCGGGCAGATCGCTGCTCGAATACCGCCGCACCGGGTTTCCCGACGCGTCGCGAATCTCGATTGAAACCTTCTTCGCACCTGTATGCAGATAATAGTCGATGATGGCTCCGTCGGGAGGGTTCTCTCCGGCGGGTTCTTCCGGTGGCAGCGGCGTATCTGTATTCAAATTCCAGCGGACCCGATAGGCGGTGCCGGGCCGGAAGAGATGCATTCCTCCCTGAAGGAAGCTCTCCTTCCACTGGCGGAGCGGAGAAATATCATCGAGCACCCAGAACGAACGCCCGTGCGTACCGACGATGACGTCGTTGTCATGGATAACCAGGTCGCGAATCGAAGTGGCCGGCATGTTGAGCCGGAGAGGCAGCCAGCCGGCTCCGTCGTCGAAGGAGCAGTAGACGGCCCGCTCGGTACCGGCAAGGAGAAGTCCCTTGCGGCCCCGGTCTTCGCGGACGGCATTCACTGGCCCGTTGTCCGGCAGCCCGGCGACAATTTCCTTCCACGTGGATCCACCGTCATGCGTGCTATAAATATGCGGATGCATGTCGTCGAGCCGTATGCGGTTGACGGCGAGGTAGGCTGTGCGGGAGTCGAAATGCCCCGCTTCGATGCCGGCGACCTTGCTCCAGGCGGTGAGCGAAGGCGGCGTGACGTTTCTCCAATGAACTCCCCCATCCGAGCTCATGTGCACCAGGCCGTCATCGGTTCCCGCCCAAATAATCTTTGCGTCCAGCGACGAGAGGCCCAGGGCGTAGATCACTCCCCTCCTCGCCCTCTGTGTCGAATCAGACACCCGAAAGATGCCGATACTCGCAGGCACATCCGGTGCTTCGCGCGAAAGATCGGGGCTCACAATCTCCCATTGTTGTCCTTCCGATGTGGTCCTGTACAGCACGTTGGAGGCAAAATAGAGTGCATGGGGATCGGCCGGAGAGAACATGAGGGGCAGCGTGCGCAAGTACCGATATTTCCCCGACCGTACCGCTTCGGGGGCGACATTCTGGACTTGCCCCGTCGACCGGTCAAAGCGCGAGACCTTTCCGCCGTAGACAATGTTCGCATGAATCGGGTCGGGAGCGATATACGCCCACTCGTCCGCAGCGACCGGGTGCCACTCGCGAAAGGTGATCTCTCCGTCGTTTCCGCGGCTCGCGATGCCGACGGACCCGCTTTCCTGCTGAGCTCCGTAGACATTGTAGGGAAACTGATTGTCGGTAATGACATGATAGAATTGGGCTGTCGGTTGGTTGTACCAGGAGCTCCATGTCTGTCCGCCGTTGACGGTAATGGTAGCTCCCTGATCGCTTGCGAGCAGAATGATCTCCGGGTGAGCAGGATTGATCCAGATGGTGTGGTAATCGTCCCCTCCGGGCGCTCCTTTGAACGCCGTAAAACTCGTGCCCGCGTCGGTTGAGCGATAGGTACACGTGTTTGCGACAAAAATGATGTTCTTGTCCCTGGGATGTACCTTCACCTCCGCGAAATCGCCGCCCCGCCCCCAGATCCTGTCTTCATTGTTTGTGCGCACCCAATGCTCTCCAGCGTCATCCGACCGATAGACTCCTCCAAGCTGTGGAGCGTCGACCATCGCATAGAGCCGCGACGGGTCGCTCGGCGCGATTGCAAATCCGATCCGGCCCAACCCCTGCTCTCCGGTCGGCAGCCCGCTCGTTAGCTGGCGCCAGGAGGATCCCCCATCGACGGATTTATAAAGCCCGCTCGTCTTACCACCCCAGGAGCTATTTTCCCAGGGCCCGAGCCTCGCAGACCAGAGGTCTGCGTAGACGACATCGGCGTTCACCGGATCGAATGCAAGCGCAATCGCGCCCGTGTTCTCATCCTTGTATAATACCTTCTGCCACCTCTCGCCCCCGTCGGTGGACCGGAAGACGCCCCGCTGTTCATTCGCCCCGTACGGATGGCCGAGAACAGCGGCAAATATTCGTTTGGGATCCCGCGGATCAACGAGCACCGCGCCTATTTGCTGTGCGTCGTCAAGGCCGCAGTGGCGCCAGTTTTTCCCCCCATCCGGCGACCTGAACATCCCGTCGCCGACGGACAAGTCGGGCCGCTGAAGGCCCTCGCCGGTTCCCACATAAAGAATATCGGGGTTGGAGGGTGCAACGGCGAGCGCGCCGATCGAACCCGTCGGCTGATCGTCAAAGATGGGTACCCAGGTGCGGCCGTAGTCGTTCGTGCGCCAGACACCGCCGTTATTGACGCCGATGTAGAAGAGGTTTGGTTGATCGGGAACGCCCACTGCGCCGACTGTTCTCCCGCCCCTATGCGGGCCGATCATCCGCCATCGGAGATCCCGGAAGATGTCGGGCGTTAGCTTCTGCGCCTTGAGCGGACTCGCAAGCAGGAAGATCGCGCAGAGGAGCAAACGATGGAGACTCACAAATGACCTCGTACTTTGATAAACTCAAATTGACGAATAATATGGCAAGATGACCGTCAAAAGTCAATCTGTTATAATTTGACATGAGCGCCAAATCCCGTATCTTTGCGTACCTCTGAGAGCGTTTGCTCATTCCCGGCCGGAGGCCCTTGAACAGAACCCAAAATAACAATGACCCCTCTCGCGGCTCGGCTCTTGTCGATCTGTTTGCTCTACGGGACCTCCCAGCTGGCCCACGCGGGTCCGGATTCTTTGGCGCGCACAAACGGTTCTCCGATAGTGTGCGATGCCCGCTTAGCGCTCAAAACGGCAGGGAAGGTCTTTGCGGCTCCGCTTCGATTCAAGAGTGAAGAGTGGATCACCACCGGTGCAATCGTCGCGGGGACCGCCATCCTCTTCGCCGTTGACGAACCCTTCAGATCACTCGCCCAGCGCAATCAATCGCAATTCGGTGATGATGCCGCCTCGGTTGGAAACTTCTACGGCCACGCCCCCCATGTGTTGATCGGCGCCGGCGCGATCTATCTCGGCGGACTGGCCTTCCATGACAAGCAAGTCCGGATGACCGGACTCATGCTGATTGAATCGGTAACATTCGCCGGAGTGATCGCCTCTGGATTAAAGGTGATTATCGGCAGAAGCCGCCCGTACAACGATGAAGGTGCGTTCACCTACCGGGGGTTCCAATTTCGAAACGAAAGGATGTCGCTCCCTTCCGGCCATTCGACGGTGGCGTTCGCTCTCTCGGCGGTCCTGGCAGGCAAAATTCGGAGCACACCGGCGACAGTAGGACTCTACACCCTCGCGGCCCTGACGGCAGCCGCACGGGTTTACACCGATGAACATTGGGTCTCGGACACGTTTCTGGGCGCAGCGATCGGGACGGTCGTCGGGAACGCCGTCCTTCGTCTTAACGAAGAAGGGGAAACGACAGGCCTGCGGCTCACTCCATCGCCGGGCGGGTTGAAAGCTGAGCTTATTTTCTGAAGGTTAAAAGAGGCGGGTTGATCGCCCTCGGAGAGACTATTTTTCCATCGGTGGAGCGACGTCGGCCGGGCGATCGTGTTCAAAATCCCAGAGAGTTTTACGCGTCAAATCGGCGATCCCGAGCCGATAATCGATCAGCGCCACGAGGTTATTCAGTTTCGAAGCCGTCAGGCGCTGCTGGGCCTGTGCGAGATCATTCCTCGAGGTAATCCCCGCCCGAAATCGTTCGAGGCTGATCTCATAGCTCTTCTGTGCGACGTCGACGCTTTTTGACAGCACCTCAATCCGGGATTCGGCAACGGATATCCGCGAGAGAAGATCGATGACTTGCTGACGTATCTGCTGCTCGGTATTCGCGAATGTCAGGTCCGCACTCTTGAGCTGCGCCTCGGCGGCCTCAACCTCCCTCGCATGCCTCCCCCAATCAAACAACGGGACTGAAAGCTGCAGCGCGACCGTACGCGTGCGGCCGAAGTCCTGAAACACCGACTCCACGCGTTCATCGTTCCTGTTCAGACCGTAGCTCGCGGTCAGGTCAAGACGAACGTGCCGGCGCGAAGAGGCGAGCTCCAGGTCCATCTCGGAAATATCGCGTGCATGCCGGGCATTCAATAACTCGGCCCGGTTTTCGAGCGCCTTGTCTGCTGCCAATTTGGGGTCGACGTTGATGGGTGTATAGGTAAGCTCCGACCTCAGCGTAACTTCACTCTGAAGTTCCAGACCCAGCAAAAGCTTCAGAGCATTCTTCGCGCGCGATGCCTCACGCTGATCGTTCAGGAGCTGATTCTTGCTCGTCACCAGGTCGACATCCGATTGCAAGTAGTCGACCTCCGGGATCAGGCCGGCGCCGTACTTGCTTTTTGCCGTGGCGTATGACTCCTCGTTCTGTTTCACCTGCTCGCCGGAGATCAGTTCCGCCTGGGAAGCGCGATAGGCAGCATAGAATGCGTCGGTCACTCCGAAGACCACGTCAAGCTGATCCCGCTTAAAGCTTGAGGAAGCATCCTCCAGCCGAAGCGAGGCCTGATCCGCGCTTATTTTTAACGTGTTGGCGGTGAGCAAGGGTTGTTGCAGCTGAACCTGAAAATAGCTGAAGTAATCCCTGATGGCGTCCGAGGAGCTCGCCGACCCTGTCAGCTGATTGCGTTTAAAAAAATCCCCCGAGAGGGAGAGCGTTCCGCCGGTCACCCCTACCGGCTGGTTGATCGCGAGGTTGCTTCGTAACAGCGTGGTCTGGAGCTGGTAGAATTCAAACCGCTGGGAGATCGGATTGAACTGGTTCGACAGCGATTCGGTATAATCGGGCAGCCGGAGAGTGAGATCGACAGACGTACCCGTGATCAGGGACTGCGCCTCGTAGCTCTTTTTCGCGGCGATATAGAGCTGGGTTGCGTTCCGCATCGCAAAGCTTTGATCCAGAGCGAGAGCGATGCTTTTTTCCAAAGTCAATTCCAGCGGCGACTGCGCCTGGAGGAGGGCGGCGCACATAAATTCCCAACAAATAACTATCGCGAGAGGCTTCACAAACGCTCTCCCGATTCGATCGCGCATTGGTAATGGGGGGATGCTATTCGTACCGGAGAGCGTCAATTGGATTCTGATAGGCCGCTTTTCGCGCCGGGTAATATCCGAAGGCGACACCCACGCCGACTGAAACGATAAAGGCAAGCACGATAGCCGGAAATGAAATGACCGTCCGCCAGCCGGCATACAATGTAATGGTTTCCGTCAAACCGAACCCGACAATCACGCCCGCGAGGCCGCCCGCGACGCTGAGCACGATCGCCTCACTCAAGAACTGAGCAAGGACATCCGCTCTGCGCGCGCCCATCGCCCGCCGAACTCCGATTTCCCTGGTCCGCTCCAACACCGAGGCGAGCATGATATTCATAATCCCGATCCCGCCCACGAGGAGCGAGATGCCCGCGATTGCGCCCATCACGACATTGAAGATACGCTGCGTCTTTTGACTTTGCTCTACCAAAAGATCGGGAAGAATGATCTCGTAGTCGTCGACCCCGTAATGCCGGCGCGTAAGGATGTGCCTGATAATCGGCACCGCTTCGACGAGGGCATTCTCGTCCGTGACCTTGACAACGAGCTGGTCGAGTTGCGCCCTCGGCACATGGATGTCGCCGCCGCCGGATACCCGGATCCCCCCTCCTCCGAAGAACGTGGTGCTGCCGCCGCTCTTGCCTTTTGTCCGCTCCATCTTGAACTGCGCGGTCGTCAATGGGATGTAAATATCCATATTCAGGTTTCGAAGCTCCAGGTTCTCGATTTTCTTCGTGTTGCTCAGTTGGTGTTCCATGACCCCGATCACCGTGAACCACTGGGTCTCAAGTTTGATCGCCTTGCCGACCGGCTCTTCGAAATGAAACAGTTTATCCTTGACTCCATTGCCGATCACGCAGACGTTATCCTGCCGCTCAAGGTTTGATCGCCCGAGGAAGGTTCCCTGGCTGACATTATAGTTGAACGCGGGGAGGAACTCGGGCGTGGTTCCGATGATCTTGACGTCTTTTCTCTCACTTCCATATTGTGCTGCCACCGTTTTTTCCCACTGCGGAACGATGAACTCGCTCATCGGGCAGATATCCTGGATGGCGTGCCCGTCGAGCATCGTGAGGCCGCCGGAGAAGCTGGCTTTCGCCTTGGAAAAGCTTTGCTGGGTGGGATCCTTCGCGCGAATAATGATATTGTTGACGCCCATCAACCGGATTTGCTCGAGGGCCTCGCGCCGGGCTCCCTCGCCGATCGACAGCATCGCGATCACCGCCGCGACGCCGAAGATGATACCCAGAGCGGTGAGAATTGAGCGGAGCTTGTGAGTCAGAAGCCCCGTCAAACCGACCGCGGCGCTCTCCCTGAAATTCAAAGCTTGGTCCCCTTTGCCTCCGATTCAGTTGCCCCGGGTTCCTCTCTGAGAGTCGGATCACGGAGCGTAACCTTGTCACCACCCTGCAGGCCTTTGAGGATCGTGACGAAATTGCCGTTCCGTACTCCCGTCTCAACCTCCGTCTCCTTCGGACTCGAATGATCAACCCTGAACACGACTGTCTTCCCGTTCTTTGAAAAAACCGATTCGAGCGGCACGTAGACTGCCAGGGGGACGGTCTCAACGATAATCTCGAGGCTCGTTGTCATCCCTGGCTTGAGTACCGGATCGGTTTCATCGATGTCAACGACAACTTCGAACGTCTTGATACTCGAAGTGCGGTCCGTTTGCTGGCCGATGGTTCCCACCGAGGCGACAACCCCGTGGAATGATCGCTCGGGGAACGCATCCAGCTTAATATTGACCTTCTGTCCTTTCTTGACCTTGCTGACATCGACTTCGTTGACGTTTCCGGTCACCTGCATCCTGGACAGGTCGGGAAGGCTGATCACCGACATGCCGGGCCAGATCTGATCGGAGACGGCCACCTTTCTGCCCGTCCGCCAATTCATTTCGTAGACCGCCAATCCGGGCATGGGTGCCCGGAGGGTGAACATCCGGAGATCATGTTTTGCCTTTTCGACATCCGAGCGGGCCTTCTGAATCTGGACATTCACTTTGTTAATTTCGGATTTGTTGATTTCACTCTGGGTCTCAAATTTCAGCTTCGCCTGCTCCACCGCTATGCTGTCTCTCTTGAGCTGGAGTTCCCTCTCTCTCCGTTGGACTTCCGCCTCAAATCGGACGCGCTCGACACTCAGTTTTGTGAGTTCGAACTGAAATTCGGCATTCTTCTGCTCCGCCTCCATTGTGTGCGTCGACGCCTTATGATCGGCTTCGAGTTTTGCCAGATCCGATAGGTTGATATTCAATTGGGATTGCTGATCGTTCAGGAATTTCATGATGTTGGTAGTGTCGAGCCGTGCCACCACATCACCCTGCTTGACGGAGGTCCCCTCCGGGATGAGCCAGATGATCTGCATATCGCTCCCGTACGACCACCCACCCGGACTGCCCAACGTGACCGATTTGGCAGCGCGGATCTCCCCGCTCACCGTGATGGTGACGAGAAATTCACCGCTCCTAGCGTCGGTTGTAGCGGCATTCGTCGATTTGGGCGAGAATACAGCCGCCAGTGGGATGAAAAGTGCGGCGCCTATGATCGGAAAGAGAATCTTCTTTTCCCGTAGACGGCGCAGCGTGGTGATTGGAATGTTCATTCGAACGATCCTCCTTGCCGATTCATGAACCGTTACTCACGGCTAAACGAAAATCAACCCCCGAGGAACGAAAGGTATGGATTCTCAGGTGGAGAGTCAAGTTGTGAAGGAAAGTGGCTAAGTTGTTTAATGAAAGGGTTTGTGCCAATATTCCTAAATCAGTATATTAACACCCAAAGAGCACACGATCATGGATAATCGAAAATCCCAGCGCGTCACCTTCCAGGGGATAGAAGGGGCGTATAGCCACCTCGCCTCGAAGGAGTTCTTTTGCGATGCACTGGACAGCACGATATTTGATGGTTGCACGACGTTCGCCGATGTCATCAAGGCTGTCGAGGATGGACGGGCGAGCTATGGCGTGCTCCCGATAGAGAACACAACCGCCGGCAGCATCAACCAGGTGTATGACCTTCTCACCCGCGCTCGCGTTTACATCGTCGGGGAGGAAATTTATCGCGTCGATCACTGCCTTCTCGGATTAAGAGGCATTCCACTCTCCTCCCTCCGACGCATCTACTCCCATCCTCAGGCACTTGCACAATGTGAGCAATTTCTTTCAGGATTGCACCATTGTGAGCAGATGCCCTTCGCCGACACGGCAATGGCGGTTGAAAAAATCAAAACCGATGGGAATCCATTTCATGCGGCGATCGCGAGCGATGAGGCGGGAAAACTATACGGTCTTGCGATCCTTGCCCGAAACATCGCAGACCAGCCCGTCAATTACACGCGTTTTCTGGTGGTCGGGGCGGAACCTATGCGGGTCGATGGTGGGGGAGCGAGCAAGACCTCGCTCGTCATAGGCATCCGGCATCAAGAGGGCGCGCTCTTGCAGGCCCTGAGTGTTCTGCACGGCGCGCGCATAAACTTAACCAAGCTGGAATCGCGGCCGAAGCCGGGTTCCCCTTTCGAATACTTGTTTTACATCGATTTCGAGGGGAGCATGACCGAGGATCGGGTCAAGGCCGCGCTCGAGGAGTTACGGAGCGCTACAAGTTTTCTGAAAATTCTGGGGAGCTATCCCAGCCAACGGCCATCAACGGCCCGCCCGGCCTGACCGGTCAACTACACGAGTTCCTCGGCGTGCGCGGGTTGTTCGACCGGTCGGACTTCCGCCGGCTCTTCCAACCCCGCCAGCTCAACTCTCCCGAAGTGCGCCAAAAGCGTATAGACCACCGGCACCAGGACCAACGTCAAGAAAGTCGAGAAGAACAATCCCCCCACAACCGCAAGACCCAACGGTCGGCGGGACTCGGCGCCCGCCCCGAGACCGATTGCGATCGGCAGCACGCCGAAAATCGTAGCCAATGACGTCATCAAGATCGGCCGCAGCCGGATCGTAGCCGACTGAATCACCGACTCAACGATCGGCTGGCCGCGGGCGCGCAGCTGGTTCGCGAATTCCACAATCAGAATGGAGTTCTTGGTGACCAGACCGATGAGCATGATCAAGCCGATCTGCGAATAGATGTTAAGGCTTTGCCCGAAGATAAAGAGAGTGAGAAGCGCGCCGAACACCGCCAGGGGTACCGATAACAGGATTGTGAGTGGGTGCACGAAACTCTCGAACTGAGCCGAGAGCACTAAATAAATAAAGACAACCGCAAGAAGGAACATGAAATAAAGACTCGAGCTGGATGATTTGAATTCCAGCGATTGGCCGGCGTATTCGCGTTTGACGGTGGGCGGGAGTTTTTCCTGGGCGATGCGATCGAGATCGTCGAGCGCCACGCCGATCGTCTTTCCGGGAAGAAGGTTCGCAGTGATCGCTGCCGAGCGGACACGGTTATAATGGTTCAGTTCCTTCGGAGCGAGAGTTTCCTGAACCTTTACCACATTTGCGAGTTGTACCAGGCCCCCGGTCCCGCGGATGTAGATTCCATCGATCATCCCTGGAGTGGACCGGGCAGATGCCTTCATCTGCAGAATGACATCGTATTGTTTCGTGCCTCGCTTAAAATTCGTGACAACACGGCCGCCTAACAATGTCTCCAGCGTGGAACCGATGTCAGCGACCGAGGCGCCGAGGCCCGAGGCGCGCTCCCTGTCTATGTTAATATCAAGCTGGGGTTTGTTCAAACGCAGGTCGGTATCCACATTGATCAGGTAACCGAGCTTCGACGCCTCCCCGATCATCATACCGACGGCCTTATTCAGTTCGTCGTAGCTGTCGGCCTGAAGAACATAGTCGATCGGGCTTGAGCTGAACGATGTTGCGAGGCTGGGCGGATTGATGACGAAGGCCAGAACGCCCGGAATGGTGATCAACTGCGGGAATAGTTCCTGAACAATCTGTTGCTGCGACTTATGTCGTTCGCCCCTGGGCTTGAACTGCAGGAACAGAAATCCGTTCGTCACGCTGCCCGGCCCTCCAAAGCCCAGTCCAATCGCTGTAAAGAGCGCATGCCGTTCCGGGAGCGGAAGCAATCGCTTTTCCACCTCCCGCATGTACTTATCCGTGTAATCGAGCGTTGCGCCTTCCGGCGCAATGACAACGCCGAACGCATATCCGCGATCCTCGATGGGAACCAGTTCGCTCGGAAGCATGCGGAAAAGCACCACGCTGGCAAGGACAGCGGCTCCCGCTGCCGCTAGCATGAGGCCCCGGTGACGAAGCGCGCCGCGCAGGATGCGGTCGTAATACCGGTTCAGGCCTTCAAAGAACGCGTCGAACGCCCGCGAAAACCAGCTCGTGCCTGTGCCGTGGAGAGGCTTCAATATCTTGGAGCTCAGCATGGGTGTGAGCGTCAGCGCGACAAAACCCGAGATCAGGACCGCCACCGCGAGAGAGATACCGAACTCGTTAAACAATCTGCCGACAGACCCCGTCAGAAAGGCGAGCGGCACGAACACCGCGACAAGCGAAATTGTCGTCGCCATAACCGCAAATCCAATCTCGTTGCTGCCGTCGAAAGCCCCCTTGCGCCGGTCTTTGCCCAACTCCATATGCCGGTAGATATTCTCAAGCACCACGATCGCATCATCGACCACCAGTCCGATGGCAAGCACCAGTGCCAGCAGCGTGAGAATGTTGATCGTGAAACCTGCAAAGTAGTCGGCAGCGAAGGCGCCGATGATCGAAATCGGAATCGCCAAAGTTGGAATCGCCGTTGCCCTTAGACTTTTAAGAAATGCCAGGACCACCAGGACGACGAGACAAAGGGCAATGGCCAGCGTCTGCGCCACTTCATCGATCGAGTCATTAATGAAGGTGGAGGAGTCGTACGCAACATCCAGCTTCATCCCCGCGGGCAGCAGTTTTGTCAACTCGGGCAGGGACGCGCGAACGACCGCAGCGACATCCACCGTGCTGGCCTTCGACTGCTTCACGATGCCCAGCCCAACTGCCGGCTCCCCGTTATACCGCGCCACGCTTCGCTCATCGGCGGCGCCGACCGATACCTCCGCCACGTCGCGCAGCCGAACGAGGTCGTTCTCTTTCTGGGCAACAATGATCGCTCCGAACTCCTCGGGTTTGGCAAGCTCGCCGCGGGTGCGGACAGCAAATTCCCGCTCCCTCCCCTCGACTCTTCCGCCTGGAATTTCCGCATTTTCACCTCGGATCGCCGCTTCAACATCCTGCGTTGTGAGACCGTGACCGGCCATTCGAAGGGGATCAAGCCAGACGCGCATTGCGTAGCGCCTCTCGCCTCCGATAATCACCGATCCAACTCCGGCCAGACGCTGGATTTTCTCTTTTAGTACTCGGTCGGCGACATCCGTTAACTCAAGACCGTTGTGGTTCTCGCTAAACAGCGCCAGCCAGACGATGGCCTGGGCGTTGGCATCGACCTTTGATATAATGGGGTCATCTATTTCCCTCGGAAGGTTGCCCCGAATGCGAGAAACCCTGTCCCGGACATCATTTGCCGCTTCATCGACTTTCCGGTTCAACTCGAATTCAATCGTGATGACCGAGCCCTGCTCCCGGCTCGACGAGGTCAGCGTTTTCACTCCTTCAAGCGTGGCGAACTGTTCTTCCAGCACGTTGGTGATCTGTGTTTCGACCACGCTGGGGCTCGCGCCGCGGTAGAGTGTGACAACGGAAATGATCGGCGGATCGATATCGGGATACTCGCGCACCGGGAGGCGCGAAAAACCGATAATGCCAAAAAGGAGAATCGCCAGACTCATGACGGTGGCAAATACCGGCCGCTGTATGGACATCGTGCTGAGTTTCATACTTTCTATCCTTCCCCCTTGACTCCGCTTGTTTTAGTTTCCCCCTGGCCGGCGATGGGCATGACCCTGGCGCCTTCGAAGAGTTTCTGGTGTCCCGCCCTGACCACCGTCATCCCCGGCTGAAGCCCCTGCAAAACCTCCACAACGGTCGCCATTCGCGTCCCGAGCTTGAGAGGGACTCGTGCCACCGTGCTGTCTGATTTGACGACAAAGACGAACGATTGATCGCCGCTTCCAAAAATTGCCTCGTTGGGTATGGTGATCGCCTTGGGCCGCGCATCAAGCACAACTGAAACGTTTGCGGACATTCCAGGACGGAATTTTCTCCCCGGATTTGCGACCTGCGCGACGACCCGGGCGCTCCTGGTGCCGGCCTCGAGAACCGGTTCGACCACGACAATCTCACCCTTCAATTCATATCCCTGGAATGCGGTTGTCGAGACCCCGACCTCGGCCCCGGGCTTCAATACCGAAACGAACCGTTCGGGGGCCGAAAAATTTACGCGGATCTTGTCGATGTTCGCAAGCTCCGTAATCGCCTGGCCCGCCCTCAAGAACGTTCCGATGCTCACCCTCCTCGACCCGATGATGCCATCGAAGGGAGCGACAATCCTGGTCTTCGCGAACCGTGCCCGTGCCAGAGCGAGATTCGCCTCTGCAACTTTCAACGCGGCCGCGGCATCGTCAAGATCCTGAGGAGCACCCGCCTTCGCATCGACGACCGCCTTGACTCGTTCAAAACTCGACTGGCTCTGCGCGCGCAGCGCTTCCGCCCGGGAAACCTCGGCTGAGAGTTGAGAATCATCCAGCTTCGCGATCAATCCCCCTCGTTCGATCGCCTCCCCCTCCCGGAAGGGCAGGCTGATGACCGCAGCGTCAATCTCCGACACGACCGTAATCGCATCGATGGCCTCGATCGTGCCGACGGCCTCGAATTTATCTTCAACCTTTTGCACTGTCACCGGAGCCACCTCAACCGGCATCGGCGGCATCGAAAATCCCCCCCCTCCGGCGGCTTGTTTTGAACAGCCGGATGCAAGCAAGATAAGCAAAAGCGTAAACCCTCCGAAAAGGAGCTTCATTATTTCTTTGGTGTTGTGGGATAGTATTGTCATTTTGATGTCGTCCCGCTAAGGTTGCCCGAGGTGAGCTGTTTCAAAGTTGTCGCGGCTTTGGCTGTGCGCACCAACGCTTCGGAGTATCGTTGCTGGGCGGCGGCAAAATCGGCGCCCAGGCGAACGAGTTCGAACGCGGTCGTGCGGCCGTTATTGAACTCGATCAGGCCGATGCGTCCCTGTTCCTGAGCTGCCTGCACCCCCTCCTTGGCCGCCTCAAGGCGTTGTTTTCCGTGCACCAATTCCCTGTGGCTTGTTCGCACCTGCTCCTCGAGCGAGCGTGCCAGCTCGACGTACCGCTGTTCGGTCGCGAGCGCCTCCGCCTGCAGGCGGTCATGCTCACCCAGGCCGCTTCGAAAACCGATCGGCACTTTGAACTGTAAGCCGAGGCTCCAGGTTCGGAAATCCCGCCGGCTCGCCTGGCTGAGAGCGTCAGTGAACCCTCCACCCACGGTCGTGCGCAACGTATCGTTATTAAATATGACATCCTGGGCCGTCCCGGCCAGGCCGTTTCCGCCGATCGAACCCACGACGTCCAGACTGGGTAGTGCTTCCCACCCGGCTGCGTTCGCAAGCGTGCGGCTCGCCTCGATGTCTGCCTTTGCCGCCTGAAGGGACAGATTAGAATTCCGGGCCCGTTCAACCATCGCATCCACAGGCTCCACCTCGAATTCCGCGGGCGGGGTGTCAGCTGCAACGAACCGGATCTTCGCCGGCCTTGTACCGATTAACGAAGCGAGAAGATCGGAAACCCGATCAAGATCCTCCTCGCGATCCAGCAGGAGTACCTTCTGCTCGGCAAGAAAAGTCCGGGTATTTGCGACCTGATTGGGTCCGATGAGTCCCGCCTTCGCCCGTATCTCCGCTTCATGCACCAACGCCTCACCCTGTTCCCGCGTGAGCCGTCGCACGGCGTAGTCGCGTTCGGCTGTGTACAAGTCCCAGTACCTCCGTTCCACTTCGGCGTTAAGAGCCACCGCTTCCTGGTCCCGCCGCGCCTGAGCCGCCTCCATGTCGCGCTCCGCCTTCGAGAGCCCCTTACGCGCGGAGACACTGAATCCGCCCAAAAGCGACTGCCGGAGACTGAGACTCGCGAAAGCAGTGTACTGTGGATTCAGGAAGGCAAACGCGGAATTCGTGCCTAACCGGATGGTGTTAAGAGACGCCTCCAGGCGCGTCCCGATCGGCAGACCCCATCGGAGTCCGGCCTGGGAGGTGGCTTGCTGATTCATCAGGAGAGGAGCCCCCGCGAAGAACGATGCCGTCGGCAGATTCTGGTCGTCATAATTAAGATTAAAAAACAATTCAGGGTCGAATGCTCCACTCTCCCGCCGGACCGCGCCCATGGAGGCCTGGAAGACCGCCTCAGCTCTGCGCAGGGAGGTCGCATTCTCCGATCCAAGCCGCAGCGCCTCCGCGAGTGAGAGAGGGGTTCCTTCCAGCCCCTTGAGGATGAGCTGGAGGGCACTATCCGGATTGATGGGCTGAAGTTGCCCCACAGCGAAAGATGATACTCCAAAATAGATGACTACCGCCAATACAATCGAACGTTTGAACATTGGGGAATGCAAATAGAATGGGAAAAGCGCGTCCTGTTTAAATGTAGGAATAGAATCGGTCATTTTCAAGCAAATGCGGGTTACCCCTGTACCTTATAGACGAATGAGAGCCTGGAAATTGTACAGGGCGGGATTTCTTTATCCGTGCCGGCCGGCAGGCACAAGAGGGTGAACCTAGGGAGAATTCTCCACACTGTGGAGAAACTCTCTCACAACACGAACATACTCCTCAGGTTCATCCTGCATGGTAAGGTGCGCGCTGTTTTCGAAGATCGCGATCCGGGCGCCGGGCACGAGGCTCTGGTAGTAACTCACCGTGGACGGGCGCGCCTCGTCATACCTGCCGGCGGTAAACAATACCGGAAGACGGAGCTCGCGCAAGCGGTCGGTGCGGTCGTAGTCTTTCAGCGTACCCGTTACCGTGAACTCGCTCGGTCCGCACATCTTTGTGTACACACCCACCCCAAGTTGCGCGAATGTGCTGTCGATGTCCGGCCCCCAGGGTTCCCGGCGGGAAACATAGAGGTGGTAGTACTGCATCATCGCCGCCTGGTACTCGGGAGAATCGGTTGTCCCATCTTTCTCGTGCTTGAGGATTGCCACCCGGCTCGATTCGGGTAACGTCGCCCTGAGAATATCCGCATCCCGGACCCATCGCGTGATGCTGAGCGCCGGGCTCGCCAGGATGAGGCTCCGTACACCCTGCGGCTTCGTCAGCATGTAGTCGACTGCCAGCATCGTGCCCCAGGACGTGCCTAGAATGTGAACCTCCGTCAGGTTCAGTGCTTTCCGGACAACCGCCAGCTCGTCGATGAACCGCTGGATAGTCCAGAGCGTAGAATCATTCGGCCGGTCGGAGCGGCCGCAGCCAAGCTGGTCATAAAAAACCACGGGCCGCTCATCGCCCAGCGCCGCTAACGGCTTGAGATAGTAGCTCGGCGCTCCCGGACCGCCGTGCAGGAGCAAGACTGGTGTGCGATGACCTTTGCCTACGACACGGTACCATACACGGCCTCCGGGCACGTCAATGAACCCTTCATCAGGCGAGACAACGCGCCGCTCACAGCCCATGAGAGAAAGTGATGCAAGAAAGAAAAAGAAGAAGGAGCGCTTCATATCACCAGTTCGTCTGAGAACGCCTCCAGCGACAGATAAGAATGGGGGCTCTCTCCATCCACGGAGGGAGCCCCCGGAAGATCAATCGATACGAGTCAGCTTAATTACCCCCGGCGTCCCTGCATTGGCTCCATACCCACCCGGCACAGCTAGCCTTGCACATATTCAAATATCTGCAGTTACCTCCGCAGACCACCGGTGCCCAGAACGTGCCGCAACCGCAACCACCGCCGCTCGGGCAAGTTCCGGCCTGGGCGTTGTCGGACTGCAGGACAATACCCCCTGCGATCACAACCACCGCAGCGAGGATCAACACAAACGCTTGGATCTTGTTCATACGGAATCTCCTTCCAGATTGATGTGAGTGGGAGCGTTAGTTGTAGGTTGATTGTTCGGGGTTGATCATCTTCTTGATCTCGTTCGATTGCTCGGAATTCAATTCGCCCAGCCAGGTTCGTTCAACCCTTCCGTTTCCGCCAACGAGAATGGTCTCGGGAACGCCCGAGATTTTATATTTTCGATGGAAACCGGTATCGACTGCGACCGATACGAGGGAAAACGGAAGGTGTTTTTCGCCCGCGTAATCGAG
>DASQAZ010000033.1:0-75265 GCA_035635475.1 Bacteroidota bacterium
TATTGCTGATATCCGATGGATACGATCTTGATGACCTTCCTCCCAAAAAACGTTGAGTCGGACACCGTCACCTGCACCTTGCCGGAGAGCAAATTCATGAGGGGAAAGCCCGTTCTCCAGTTGATGTCGTTTCCAATCTGCCGCAGCGCCATGCCTGCGCCGGTCTGAGCTATATCCTGGGCCTCCTGCCGAACATAGTATTTGTAGTAGTTCTGCGTGATGAGCGTGCTCGACGCTTCAATGTTGTGAAATACAACGCCCGAGATGACGATGAGGCCTGCGATGAAGATGATGATTGCTCGACCGCTCATAATTTATTCCTTAAAAGAGATTTTTTGGCTTAATTGTGCGCTCCCAGTACGCGCCTGAATATTTTTTATTCCATGCCGAAACGCTTTCGATGCTCATCGCCACCTTGATGGCTCTGATTTTTGCCAGCGTCGCGGTAGAATTACCGGTCAACAGGTTTCCCGCGCCGTCATAGTACCGAAGTCTGAATTTTGTCAGCCCGAGATTCATCGGCATCGAAGTGGTATTGTCAATCTGGCGATAGAGCACGTGCGTATTTGTATTTTCCTGCCCCGAGACCGCGGTCGGGTTAAAATAATATCGCACGACATGGATCGTGGAATCGCTGTAAAGGTCCGTCTGAAATTTAATCTCCGAGGTGTCTGTGTACGTGACCTTGACCGAATCGAAAATATGATATCCCATTTTTCTGAAGTCATTTTCCACAATATCGGAGACAGTGGTAAGGTTTTGCTGGGTTATGTTATTGAATGTTTGCGTGGCGGCGCTTTCGCTGATGTTCAAATTCAGGTTCAACATCATGATGATGAGGAGCCCGCCGATGACCATAGATCCGAGGATATCTAAAATAACTTGCATATATCTCTCCTAGTACAAGAAGGAGTAATAGACTTTCACCGTATCCGCCATATACTTGCTCCAGACGTATACCCTCATCCATTTACAGTAGGACCGGCTGCTTGCGTACAGGGAGTCGGGATACGTGGGGCTTGCATACTTGACCTTTACCAGAACATTATATCCTTCGGCCCGCGGAGTATTGACGATGCGTTTGTAGTCGTTATAGTCGTCGATGTCGTTAAACTTGATGGAAGACCAGTAACCAGGGGCTGCTGTCGTGAATGGCGAGCTTGTCGACAGTGTATCCGGGTTCGGCACAGCTTCGCCCCCCCCATCCCGCCCGAGTGAATTCCAATGTGTCATGGCGCTGGGCGAAGCAACTCCGGAAGAAACAGTTTGCTGATCGAATGCTTTCGTTTTCGCCTCGTCGATGACCGATTGGCCAATGGCCAGCGCGGAAATGTAATACTCGTTCTGGGCCGCAATCTGACTATTGCTGGAGATGATATTGTTTGAATTCACGAGAAGCGTTCCGAACAACAGAATTGCGCCTATCGTGAGTATCATGTTAGCGCCCATGGCATCCAATTCCGGTAATGTTCAATGAGTTCGTCTTTGGGGGTTGTTTTCCCCGATTTCTTCCTAAGAATGTAACCAATTTAGCAAGATAGCCCACGTGCCGTGTTACCTGTATCACAGGGGGTGTTTTGCGACAAGTTCATGTTAATTTTGTACAGAAATCCGCCTTTTTGTCTGATTCATGCGGCCCTATTAGGACCGGTGAAATATCGAATTACTCCCGCCACGCCACTACATTCTGACTTCCGTTCGGTACCAATACGGCTCCTTCGGTTGCCTTGAGAATATTTATGTTCGAGAACAGCGCGAACCCGGAGCCGTTGCCGATCGTATTGCCCGCAGACGGCGATGGTGTGAGAGAGACGATAGCTCCTACGATTGTCGCGTGGATATGAATGATATCCTCGGCAATGAGAAGCCCGCGGAACGTGCCCGAATTAAGGTTTTTCATAATCGCGTTCTTCGCATTGTTATGAACGATGAGAATCGCTCTGCCGATCATGTTAGCTCCCCCCTATCAAGATTGTTGGAATTCACGAGGAGCGTTCCGAACAATCGAATCGCCCCTATCGACAGTATCATGTTAGCGCCCATCGTATTCTGTTAAGCTCTTGTTCAACGAGATCCCTCTGGAGGCGTTAAAACGGCCATCTTCTTCATATCAATGTACCAAATCTAACAAGTTGGCCCACCCCCCATGTTATATATATCACGGAGGGTGTTCGGGGGCAAGTTTCTGGGAGGATTGCACGAATTCCTGCGATCCAAATGTGACGAGTCTGAAGCCAGTATGACTCTCTTATCGAAAAATTGACAATCCAGAGGGCATTCCGTACACTATGAAACACTTTCGGCTCTATTACGGATACAATAGCGCCCATCTCGGGCGTTCCACAGGTCTAAGCAAAGGAGTATTACATGAGAGCACACAGATTTCTTCTGTCACTTGTACTCGTTATCGCGCTCTGTCTGACTTCCGCATTCGGTCAATCGTCCGGCGACGCGCAGACGATTGATCCGCTGGCATCGCACATCGACCCCAGCGTAAGGCCGGGAGAAGATTTTTTCCTCTATGCGAACGGGAATTGGTTCAAGGCAAATCCGATACCCGCAAGCGAGCAGAGCAACGGCCTCTGGCAGTTGATTCAGGATACGATTAACGCCCAGGTTCGCACGCTTTGTGAGTCGTCTTCCAGATTAATGAATGCCGAAAAGGGGAGCGACAAACAAAAAATCGGCGATTTCTTTCTGACCGGCATGGACAGCGTCGCGCTCAATAAGAACGGGATCCAGGGCATGAAAAAAGACTTAGACAGGATAGACGGCATCAAGGATGTGAAAGGGGTCGTGGAAGCCGCTTCGTACATTCACCGTGTATCCGGATCGCCGCTGTTCAGATTCGGCGTTGGACAGGATGACAAAATCAGCAGTAAGAATGCGATTTTTGTCGCGCAGGGAGGATTGAGCCTGCCCGACCGGAATTTTTACTCCGATACCGACGCGCGCGCCGTGATGATCCGCAAGAAATTCGCCGAGCATCTTCAAAACATGTATGTGATCATGGGGTATGACGATGCCAAAGCGAAGCAGGCTGCGGACAATCTGATGAAGCTGGAAACTGCCATTGCGAACACTTCCCGGAAACGTGAGGACACCCGGGACCCGCTGAAGAATTACAATAAAATATCGTTCAAGCAATTAACGGAAAGCACGCCCGCTCTCGACTGGAGCGCTTTCACGAACGGCGCGGGATTGCGGAATGTGGATACGGTTATCGTTGGGCAGCCCGAATTTCTGACGGCCCTGAACGGTTACCTTACCTCATTCCCCCTTGACGACTGGAAGAATTATCTCAAGTATCATCTGACACGCGGGCTGGCGCGGTATATGGATGATAAAACCTATCGCGAATCCTTTAGTTTCTATTCCACCACGCTGCGCGGAGTACAGGAACCGAAGCCGCGTTGGAAACGCGTTGTTGAACAGACCGACGGCTCGCTCGGCGAGCTGATCGGCCGCGTCTACGTCGCGGAATATCTGCCGAAGGGGACGAAGGAAAAACTGCTGGAAATCGGAAACGCCATCAGGAACGTCTATGCCGATCGAATCAAAGGGTTGGACTGGATGAGCGATGCGACCAAGGAAAAGGCGCTCAGGAAACTCTCTACCGTCATCATGAAGGTGGGGTATCCCGACAAATGGAAGGACCTGACGAGCATGCAGATTGACCGTTCGTCGTTCGTGCAGAATGTGAAGAACGCAAATGAATGGAGATTCAATTACATGATCTCGAAGTTCGGCCAGCCCGTCGACCGCACCGAGTGGGAAATGGAGCCTCAGACCTACAATGCGTACTACAATGCCTCCAACAATGAGATTGTGGTGCCGGGCTGCAACATCCTCGTGCCCGGGTATGAACGAAAGCTGGCCGACGACGCATTGCTGTACTCGATTATCGGCGGGTCCACGTTCGGGCACGAAATCACACACGGGTTCGACGACCAGGGAAGCAAGTACGACGAGCAGGGAAACCTCAATAACTGGTGGGCCCCGGAAGACAGCGCGAAGTTCTATACAAAGACAAGAATGATCGTCAAACAATTCGACGGTTACATCCCCGTCGACACGCTGCACATCAACGGCGACCTGACACAGGGCGAAAACATCGCCGACCTCGGCGGAGTTATGATGGGTTATGAAGCATTCCAGAAGACCGACCAGTACAAGAAGCATGAACGCATCGGCGGTTTGAATCCCGACCAGCGTTATTTCCTCGGTTATGCGCTGGCATGGATGATTAACGAGCGGCCCGAGGCAGTTGCGAGTCAGATCAAAAGCAACGAACACTCGCCCGCCAAATTCCGGGTGATCGGCCCGCTCACCGATATGCCGGAGTTCCTGGCAACATTCGGAATCAGGCAGGGCGACCCGATGTGGCGCGCCGACAGCGTTCGGGTGAAAATCTGGTAAGCCGGCCGGTGAACATGCCCGTTTGGTCGACCGGCCGATTTCGCGGCATGGGACTGATTCTCCGAGGCCTCCTTCGCGCGGCCGTTTTCCTTTCTTTGCTTCAATCGGAGGCGCTTCTCGCTCAAGCTGCCTCCGGAGGCACGATCAAGGGTACGGTGCAGGACGAAGCGACAAATCGCCCCCTGCCGTTCGTGAATGTCGTCCTGCGAACCACGGCCGACAGTCTCATCGTCACCGGAAAAGTCACGGATGCGCAGGGAAAATTTGAACTTCAGGAGGTGCCGGCGGGCGGGTATTTTGTCACATTCGGCCTGATCGGGTATAAGGACAAATCGACCGCGTTCTTCAAAATCGATTCTCTGCACAGACATCTCAATCTCGGCACGGTAGGATTGGAGCCGGCAGCCGTGAATCTGGACGAAGTTCTGGTGACCGCGGAGAAGTCGATGTTCAACACTTCGATTGACCGGAAGGTGTATAATGTCGAGCAGGACCTGATGAGCAAGGCAGGATCCGCGAGCGAGCTCCTGCAGCACGTTCCCTCCGTTCAGGTCGATATCGACGGGAATGTGAGCCTCCGCGGATCGTCGAATGTGCTCATCATGGTCAACGGGAAATCGTCCGCGCTGATGGACAAGAGCAGCGCGGAAGCGTTGCAGCAACTGCCCGCCAGTTCAATCGAAAAAATCGAGGTGATTACGAACCCATCCGCCAAGTTTAAACCCGACGGGACGGCGGGAATCATCAATATCGTCATGAAGAAAAACACGAGCCTCGGCGTCAATGGTAATCTCACCGGAAATGCGGGCAACGCGGGCCGGTACAACGGCAATGTCAGGCTCAATTACAATCCGGGTAATTACAACCTTTCTGCGAGCTACAGCTTACGCAAGGATAATCGCAACCGGACAAACTCGGATAACAGGACCCAGATTGATTCTGCGTCTGCGGCGGCCTACTACGGCGGGAATCTTCTGTCCTCTGCCAGCCCGCTTTCCAATATAGCGGCGCTGGGGCTGGACTATCACCTGGACGCGGTCAATCAATTCGGCCTATCGGGAAACTTCTTTATCAATACCTTTACCAGAATCGATAATTTGAATGTCGTCCTTCAAGACGCTTCAAGGGCAACGACGGAGGAATACAACCGGAACCGGTACGATCCGGAATATGAAAAGGAATACGGATTTACCGCCTATTTTGAGCACGATTTTCCCAAGGAGGATCATAAGCTCCGGCTTGAGTTCACCGCTTCCCGGTCGCCAGAGCAGGAGGACAACCACTTCACGACTTCCTATCTCCTTCCCGCAGCTTCGACGATCTACGATAACACGCTGATCAAGCAGGACAACCGCCGCAATCAGCTTTCGCTCGATTATACGAATCCGCTCAGCGACAAGTCTACACTCGAAGCCGGATACGCCGGCGAGTTCAACAACGATGATTTCGATTTTTACGCGGAGTCCTTTAACGGCGGCCAGGGACAGTTTGCAAAGGATACGACACGAACAAACCGGTTTCTCTATGACGGCAGGATACACGCGGTTTATGCAACGTACAAACAATCGTTCGGAGCGTTCGGCGTGCAGGGAGGACTGCGGACCGAGGGAGCAATCATAAAATCCGATCTGGTAACCAGAGATTCCACCGTCTCAAACAGCTACTTCAATCTTTATCCGACTCTGCATCTGTCCTATAAACTCAGCAGCGCCGCCGAGCTGCAGTTGAGTTACAGCCGCCGTACGAATCGGCCGCAGGGGGGTCAGCTCAATCCCTTCCCTGAATACCGCGATCCAAGAAACGTATCCGCCGGCAATCCGTACCTGCAGCCGGAATACATCCAGGCGTTCGAACTCGGGTGCGAATTTCAGAGCGATCAAATATCCATCCTGCCGGCGCTATATTACCGGTACACCTACAACAAGTTCACGACGATTACGCAGGCGATCGACGACTCCACACTGCTGACAACGAGACAGAATCTCTCGAACGATCAATCGGGAGGGTTGGAGATGATCGTCTCGGCAAACGTCGGGAAATTGCTTACCGCTCATTGGAGCATTGACGGGTTTTACGATCAGATCGATGCCTCCAATCTGGGATTCACTCAAAATAAATCCACGATGACATGGAGCAGCGGCCTGACCGTCAATATCAATCTCACCGAGTTTTCGAAATTGCAGCTCAATTCGAACTATAATTCGGCACGGCTGACGCCGCAGGGAGAGTATGTACCGACGTATGTCGTCAACACCGGCTTCCGCCAGGAGCTGCTTGACGGGAAGGTCTCCCTCGTCGCAACGATTTCCGACCTGTTCAGGTCGCAGAAACGGCAGCTTGGGCTCGATACTCCTCTCTTAAAGCAGACCGTCGTGAACACCCGGGATTCCCGGATAACGTACATCGGCCTTACCTACCGTTTTGGCGCTCCTCCCAAGAAACAGAAGGAGGAACAAATGCGCTATGAAAATGGGGACTGAGACCCGCCGCCGGACGGCGTTCAGACGGGTCAGAGGCGGAATTCAAGGCAGCGATTAACGGAGGTGGAAAAAATTGCCGTTTTCAGACCACCACTCAGTGTCTTAAACGACGATTTTCTTGCGCCGCGGCCCGTTTTTCCAAAAGCTGTGATATCCATCAAGTTGCTTCTTATCGCTTTTTTTTACAATATTTAAGCCACCCCCCGAAGCTTCTTAAAGCCTAGTTGCGGTCTGTCTCGAAGAGAGAACCGAAGCGCGGAGAGCAACATCCCCATCTCCGGCAAGGGAATATTTTTCAAATGATCAGGTGATCCATCACACGGCACTTCTCCATGATTAGAGTTCTCCACTCGCACCGGTTTCATTTGCTGCTGTTCCTTCTTGCCACACTGTGCTCGGGCCTCACGGCCATCGCGCAAACCCAGCCCTACTATGTTTACAAGGGCAACAGGCTCTATCTCCACCTCAATAAGAACGCGTTCTCTGTCCGGTATCTCAACGACAAAGCGCCCGCACAGCGAGTGAAGGAGGCGGCAAGTTTCGGCGTTTCGGCCGCTTCATCCCAGCCGATGAATTTCAATCACTGGCATCGCCTCAACCTGCAAACTCCGGTGGCCGACGAGTCGGATGCCTCCGATCAGATCCGGAAATTAGCGGCAGGACCGGACGTCGATTTTGTCTCCCCTGTGTTCAACGACGATCACGGCGGTCCCATCGTCATCACACCCGACGTCCTGGTGAAGATCAAGTCCGAGCATGCGTCGAACGCCACAGCAATATTGAATTCGATCGCGCCTGAACTCAGCGTCGTCGAAGAAAAATTCGGACTGATGGAGGGCGTCTACCGATTGAAAAGTTCGGCGCGAAACGGGTTCGACGTCCTGGCGAGCGCGAATAAGCTCGCCGAGGAAGGCCGCGTGGAATGGGCCGAACCCGACATGATCGTCACGGGTGAATTCGGTTCGATACCCAACGATCCGAGCTTCTCGCAACTTTGGGGAATTCGCAACACCGGTCAATTTGGCGGCACTCCCGGCTTCGATATGAAGGGCGACCTTGCCTGGAATATCACGACGGGGGATACATCCGTAAAAATAATGATTATCGATTGCGGAGTTCAGCAAAACCATCCCGACATCCACCAGCGGCCGGGCGTGGACTTTACAGGCCAGGGAGGCGGGGGCGGTCCCGTGAATTCCTGCGACAATCACGGAACGGCCGTTGCAGGTTGTGCCACGGCCATCATCAACAACAGTACCGGAATTGTCGGCATCGCGCCGAATTGCTACGTCGTATCCGCGCGATGCAACATTTCGAACTCCGCGTGCGACAACTCATTCACGAATCAGTTCAGCTGGGTTGTCAACGCGCTGGCCTATGCGGCATCGCACGGAATCCGCATCACGAGCAATAGCAGCGCGTATTTCACGACATCCAGCGCGATGGACGCCCAGTACCAATCCACTCACGACAATAACGGGATGATTCACTTCGCCGCCGCAGGGAACGGGAGCACAAGTGTCTATTACCCTGCCTCCCTTCCGGTGGTCAATGCCGTGGGAGCAACGAACCCCAAAGGAGTGGCGGCGGTGTTCAGTAACTTTGGGCCGGCGATGGACTTCTGCGCGCCCGGTGATTCAATCCTCGTTACGGACCGGACCGGTACAAGCGGATACTCAAGCGGCGACTATTTCCTGTACCGCGGAACGAGTTTCTCGACGCCGTATGCCGCCGGTGTTGCCGCTCTCATCCTTTCGCGATTTCCATCCTTCACGGCATCGCAGGTGGAAGCAAAAATGCAAAACAGCAGCGTCGATCTCGGAACTGCCGGCTGGGATCAGGTCTACGGCTGGGGTATGGTGAACGCCTACAATGCCGTGCGATCGAGCTGCATCCTCACGGCGCCGGCGCCGGTGACGCTCTCTGTGGATTCCCTCCAATGCGGGACGGTTGTCACGTATCCGCCTCCCGCCTCCACCGGAAATTGCGGACCCGTGACGTGCAGCCCGCCCTCGGGCTCATTTTTCCATGTCGGAGTAAACGTCGTCACCTGTTCCGATACGTCCGGGAACCGCTGCACGTTCAATGTCACGGTCAATGGCGGGGGCCTGACAAGGGGTACTCTGAGGGACGATTTCAATCGACCCGACGGGCCTTTGCCGGGCAGCAATAAATGGGTACTGATCCAAAACCAGCCAAGCGCCGGCTCGATGTCCATCGTCGGCAGTGGGATCCAGGCAGCGAGTTCTGCGGGAGTGAATAACTTCGGCGGCGTCGTGTGGGACTCGCTCTATGGGGCCGGGACGGAGGCAAGCGTTACGGTGACACAGAAGAGCGGTAATTTCGGCGGCTTCACGTCCCTCTTCCTTTACGGCCGCATGAACAACAAGGATTACAACACGGGAACCGGCTACCGGCTGAGGTACCTTGAACAATCCGGCACAGACTACCTGCAGATTCAGCGCGTGGGTCCGGGCTATGCGAACCTGTTCGACCTGGCTTCGGTCAACCGGGAAATAAACGCCGGGGATGTTCTCACGTTCCGGGTTCTGTGCGACAATCAGAGCATGGCCATATTGGTAAATGGTCAGCAGATTCTCACAGCCACGGACACAACGTACACGGTACCCCAGTGGTATTTTGCCGTCAGATCGTGTGTCTTCTCCCCGGCTGTCAGGTTTGACAACTTTCAGGTGAGTCCGATTCCGGGCCCGCCCCCGCCGCCGCCGTCGGCACCAACGTTGTTATCCCCGGCAAATGGCTCACTCGGACAGCCGGCGACACTGACGGCAAGCTGGAATGCCTCGGCCGGCGCTGCCACATACCGTGTGCAAGTGTCGACCGATTCGCTCTTCGGGACTAAATTCCTGGACGATTCAACGGTCGCCGGAACATCGAGACAGGTGGGGCCGCTGGCGGGAAGCACGAAGTATTTCTGGCGCGTGAATGCGAAGAATCCCTCGGGAACAAGCGCCTTCTCCGGCGTCTGGAATTTTACGACCGGGATCACGCCGCCCCCGGCGCCGACGCTCGTATCACCCGCGAACGGCTCGACGAATCAACCTACCTCGTTGACGCTCAATTGGAACCCCGCGAGCGGGGCGGCCTCGTATCGAACCCAGATCGCGACCGACTCATTGTTCACAACCCTCGTTTTCGACGATTCAACGGACACGACGACATCGAGACTGGTCAGCTCCTTATCGAACAGCACCCTGTACTACTGGCGTGTCAATGCGAAAAACTCCGGGGGAACGAGCCCCTATTCCGCGGCGTGGAAATTCACGACGGTCATCACCGCTCCCGCGCCTCCCGTGCTATCTTCGCCCGCAAACGGGTCGGTGAATCAGTCCACGTCCCCGACGCTCCAGTGGAATCCGGCAGGCGGCGCGACATCGTATCATGTTCAGCTTGCCTCAGACGCACTGTTTGCATCGATCGTCCTCGATGATTCCACGGTAGCGGGAACTTCGAGGCAGGTGGGCCCATTATCGGGCATCTCAACGTATTTCTGGCGCGTGAGTGCGAAGAATTCCGGAGGCACGAGCGCCTATTCCAGCGTCTGGAACTTCACGACCGGAATAGCGCCGCCGCCTGCACCGACTCTTGTTTCCCCGGCAAACGGATCGACGAATCAGCCGACATCGTTGACGCTGAGTTGGAATTCATCTCCGACCGCGGCATCATATCGGGTTCAGGTCGCGACCGATTCATTGTTCACGACCCTCGTTCTGGATGACTCAACGGACACGACGACATCCCGGCAGGTCAGTTCGTTATCGAACAGCACGCTCTATTACTGGCGTGTCAGCGCGAAGAATACAGGCGGGAGCAGCGGGTTTTCCTCCACATGGAACTTTACAACCGTTATCGCACTGCCGCAACCGCCCGCCCTGACGGCGCCCGCAAACGGCGCTTTGTGCCAACCGGCAACGCTCTCACTCACCTGGACGGCATCGGCCGGAGCATCTTCGTATCATGTTCAGCTGGCGACTGATTCGCTATTCGGGTCGATCGTTCTCGACGATTCGACGATTGCTTCAACGACGAGACAGGTAACATCCCTGAGCGTAAGCACCACCTATTACTGGAAGGTCAGCGCGAAGAACGGGGCGGGAGCGAGCCCGTATTCTGCGACGTGGAAGTTTTCGACGTTCATGGCCGGAACCCTCAGAGACGATTTTAACAGACCTGATGGTCCGCTGCCGGGCTCGAACAAATGGTCGTTGATCCAGAACCAGCCGAGCAGCGGCTCGGTCTCGATCGTTAGCAATGCAATCCGGCCATCGAGCGGCGCCGGCAGCTTTAACTTCGGGGGAGTTGTGTGGGACAGCCTGGTGGGAGCGGGCACTGAAGCAGGCCTGACGCTCGCGCAAAAGAGCGGCAACACGAGTTTTACTTCATTCTTTCTTTACGCCCGGATGAACAACAAGGATTATAATTCGGGCACAGGGTATCGCCTCAGATACCTGCAGCAATCGGGAACGGATGTTCTTGAGATTCATCGGGTGGGACCCGGCTATGTGAATTACACGACGCTGGCTCAGACAAGCGTCCAGATCAACCCCGGCGATGTGATCACGTTCCGGATCCTTTGCGACAACCAGACGATGGCGGCATTCGTCAACAGCCAGCAGGTATTAACGGTGAGGGATACGATCTATCAACCCTCGCAGTGGTATTTTGCGATTCGAGGTTGCGTCTTTCCGACGCCTGTCATTCTTGATAATTTTAAGGTGAGTTCCGGCCCGGCGGGCCTCATAATTCCGCCGCCGCCTCCGTCGAGCCCCACACTGCTTTCCCCCGGCAATGGAACGGTGAATCAGCCGACGTCCCCCACGCTGCAGTGGAATCCCGCAGGCGGCGCGACATCGTATCGTGTTCAATTAGCAACCGATTCACTGTTCGCATCGATCGTCCTCGATGATTCAACGGTCGCGGGAACATCGAGACAGGCGGGACCATTGTCAAGCAATTCAACCTATTTCTGGCGCGTGAGCGCGAAGAATTCAGGAGGCACAAGCGCCTATTCCACCGTCTGGAACTTCACGACCGGAATAGCGCCGCCGCCTGCCCCCACTCTTGTTTCCCCCGCAAACGGATCGACGAATCAGCCGACAACGTTGACGCTGAGTTGGAATTCCTCCGCGACCGCGACATCGTATCGGGTGCAGGTCGCGAGTGATTCATCGTTTACGGCGCTTGTTTTAGACGATTCGACCGTGACGACGACATCGCGACAGGTCAGCTCGTTATCCAATAGCACGCTCTATTACTGGCGTGTCGGCGCGAAGAATGCAGGGGGGAGCAGCGGATTCTCGTCCACATGGAACTTTACCACAATTGTCACCGCACCGCCGTCTCCGGCTCCGACATCGCCCCTTAATGGCGCATCCTGCCAGGCGACGACACTCTCACTCACCTGGACGGCATCGGCCGGAGCGTCTTCGTATCATGTTCAACTCTCGACCGATTCGCTCTTCGGGTCGATTGTTCTCGACGATTCGACGATCACCACGACGACGAGACAGGTAACGTCCCTGAATTCCAGCACCACCTATTACTGGAAGGTCAGCGCGAAGAATGGAGCGGGACCGAGCCCGTATTCCGCGACGTGGAAGTTTTCGACGTTTATGACCGGAGCCCTTAGAGATGATTTCAACGCGCCGAACGGCCCGTTGACAGGCAGGAATAAATGGCTTCTGATACAAAATCAGCCCTCGGCCGGCGCCATGGTGATTTCGAATAATATGACGGTAGCCTCGAGCAGCGCGGGGAACTTCAATTTCGGCGGCGTGGTCTGGGATAGTCTGGTAGCCGGAGGCACGGAAGCGAGTCTCACGTTAAAACAAAAAAGCGGAAATACGAGCTTCACGTCTCTGTTTATGTACGCAAGGATGAATAATCTGGATTACAATACGGCGGTTGGTTACCGGTTGAGATACTTCCAACAATCAGGGTCAACCGACATCCTGGAAATTCACCGCGTCGGCCCGGGATACACCGTGAGCAGCACTCTGGCAACCGCGAGCGTCGCGGTCAATGTGAACGATGTAATCACGTTCCGGGTCCAGTGCGACAATAAGTCGATGATCGGGTTCATCAACGGCAACCCGGTGATTTCCGCGGTGGATACGACGTACATGCCTGCCCAGTGGCGTTTCGCGATCCGAAGTTGTGTCTTTCCCACCCCGGTGATCTTCGATGATTTTAAAACTACTCCGCAAGTCCCGGCCGGATCGAGCACGCTTTGGGATGGTGGAGAGGGAGGGAAGCTGAAGCAGATCCATGCCGTCGTGAAGGAATTCGCTCTTGCACAGAACCATCCCAATCCGTTTAATCCATCGACGCAGATACAATATGCGCTGCCGGTCGACTCTCGCGTAAGTCTCAGGATCTACAATACCCTGGGACAAGTTGTGAAGCAAATGGTGGATAATGCCGTTCAAACTTCGGGCTCCTGGACAATGGAATTTGACGCAAGCAATCTCGCGAGCGGTGTGTATTTCTACCGCCTCGAGGCGGCGTCGCTTTCCGATCCGGATAAGACGTTCGCTCAGGTGAAGAAGATGCTTCTTCTCCGATAAGGACTTCCGTCCTTCTCTTCGATGAGTGTCTTAGACCTTCCGGTCGAATATATCCTGGCGGGTTTTTTTTGCATTTTTCAAAGGTTTTCACGGGTAAGTTGGCCCATTTGCCGAGCTAAACCTTGATTCTCAATGGCGTTCTCAACTTGCTTATCTCGGGAAATCTGTGCTAATTCTAACTCTTCCAACTGTTCTAACTCTCAATTACCCGCGAGACTGGGATGGCCCACACGTCATCAATTAAGGCAAGACCGATGAACGGAAAAGAATTAGTGCAAACCTTCCTGAAATCCATCGTGCCGCTCGAGGGACGGAAACGTCTTTCCATCTGGGTGGATCGTCAGTCCTGGGTACCGGCAAGGCACCGGTGGTCGGCGGCGCTCGTCCGCGATGTTGCCCAGAGTAACCCGGAAGCTTTTCATCGCTTCGTTTGGACCAATCATATCGGGCCGGCGAAGCAATACGAGAAAACGAACCCATTCGATACGAGCCGGCTCCTGGCCACCCACCGGATGATCTTCGACGATGTTATTCAACAATTGAAAATTCGCAACCTCGATCCTCAGAAAGACATCAAGAGTGTGTGCGATGTCGGTTGCGCAACGGGCCACCTCCTCCGCTATATGGAGACACAATTGTTTCCGTCGGCAGAGCGCCTGGTCGGCTTCGACATCGATGCGCATGCAATCACGAAGGGAAGTTCGGTCCTCCGCGACGCGGGGTCCAAAGTGAACCTGATCTGCGCCGATATTGCGAATTTGGAAAGATATCTCGCTGATCAGCAGTTTGATATTATCTTCAGCATGGGAGTGCTCGTTTGTGTCAGCGAAGAACTGGCAAGAAAGCTCGTCGATGTGATGCTTAAGCATGCGCGAGTTATGGTTGCTTTCTCAGGCCCGGCAAATCCGGCGGCCCATAATGCGCAAATGCCCCAATCTCTTCTGCGGCAGGATGGCGCCGGACTGGTCCATAATTTCGATGCAATGGTGAAACTTGCAAAAGGGAAAGTCCTGTTTCAACGGTGGGAGGGAGCTCGAATGGTTGACGGCTACAGTTTTTATTATGTCGTTGCATCCCCTGATCCGCTTCAGAAAAAAAATCACGGCCCACACAAAGGAATAACAATATGAAAGAGCAGGACACTCACGTAAAAGCGTTCTTTGACCAGAGTGTATACTGGCAGGGGGATCTTTATAAGGCTCCGGATAATCTCCTGGCGAAGGCCGTGATCCGCAGAAAAACCTACGCCATGCAAATGGTAAACGAACTGGCCGATTTGAAAACAGGGACCGCCCTTGACGTGGGCTGCGGCTCCGGAGTATACCTGGCGGAACTTGCGAAGATGGGGTTTGATGTGCATGGAATCGATATCTCGGACGTCATGTTGGGGAAGTGCCGGGCCCTTGTTGAAGAGGCAGGGCAATCAGCCCGAGTGTCTCTGCTTCGCGGGAATATCGAGCAACTGCCCTGCGAAGACGAAAAGTTCGATTTAATTCTCTGCATCGGCGTGCTGGGATATCTGCTGAATGATTACAAAGCCATCGAAGAATTGCGGCGGGTGATGAAACCCGGAGCTCACCTTGTGCTGAATATTGAGAACCTCTGGAATCTGTCCGATCTCGATTGGTTATTCCGGCGTAAACTGCGCACTGCGTTCTTTAAGAATTCCAATCATGTAATGAGGGAAACACAACCACACACCATGGCCTCCGAGTGGATCATGAAAACGTCCCCGATTCCATACAGGCATAAGTCTTATAACCTGTGGGAATTTGAACGCCTGATGAAATCATACGGGTTCGAAAGGGTCGATGCGATGACGTTTTTCTTTCCCATGAGGATCCTGCGGAGGATTAAATTGATTCCCGAGTCGTGGTTCGATTCGCTGGAAGTTTTTTTAGAAAGGCTGTTCAGGGCCGTCCGAATCCCCTACCTTTCGTATTCGGGCACGACCTACACGGGAATCTTCAAGAAGCTGTCTCTCACGACACTTCTCCTTTGGTTATCCGGGCTTCGACTGGAGTTAGGCGATCTGATAGATTTCTAACAGTTGTTGACCGCCGGCCCGGTTACGCCTGGTGCCGGCTTACCGAACGCGCCCCCCAACCCGAACGGCATCTGACCGGCAATCGGAAACTCACCCGCATTTCCCAATGTTGTAAAAGATGACCGCCCTTCGTCAACGGCGAGGACTAATAAAAGAGGATTGACGCTTGAACAGAATACGCTGGTTCCTGGCTCTTTTACTCGCTGGATTTCTCACGTGCGGTCAAATTGCCAAAGCCCAGCCGCCGGCGGATTTGTGGGTGACTGCATATTACGCGGGATGGAAACAAGGACAGGCGAATAACGGCGTGCTGCCCGCCGAAGATATCGACTACACCGCTTTGTCACACATCATCCATTTCGCTCTCGTTCCGAATCGCGACGGAACGCTGGAAAATGTGTCGAACAACATCACCGAAATTAACTCCTCCCGGCTGGTCTCCCTGGCTCACGCCGCCGGAAAGAAAGTGCTGATTTCTGTGGGAGGCTGGGGCAGCGACGTTGGATTCAGGGGTGCGACCGATGCCTCGAATCTGAATTCCTTTGTCGACAGGCTCATCAACTTCATGACCTCGCGCGGTTACGACGGCATCGACATCGATTGGGAGATACTTCAGGACTATGACAGCCAGCAGTACTCCAGGTTTGTCGAACTCCTGTGGACACGGTGCAGCGCCATTAATCCGAAGCCGCTGATGAGCGCCGCAGTCGCCTCGCAGCCCCACCTCATCGCCGCTCTCGAAAAATACTTCGACCAGATCTACATCATGACGTATGATTTCTCGGGCGCATGGCCCGGCTGGGTGACGTGGCACAACTCGCCGATCAAGGACGGGGGGGTCCAATTCCCCGGCACCGTCCGCCCGCTTCCCTCCGTGGACAAAATGGCGGACGATTATATCGCCGCCGGACTCCCGAAACGGAAGCTCTGCATCGGCATCGATTTTTACGGATACGTTTGGAGCGGGGGAAGCGGGACGCCGACCATCGGCGCATCGGCTCCGGGGCAGTCCTGGACGACCCCGCCTCAGGTCGAGCCGAACGTTCCGTATTTCACGATCTATAAGGATTACTACCGGCCCGAGTATTATCGATGGGACACACTGGCGCAGGCGGCCTACCTGAGCATTCATCCGTCCCCCGATCTCGCGGATAAATTCATTACCTACGATGACGAGCATACCTGCCGCAGCAAGGTAGAGTACGCCAGAGGCAAAGGCATCGGAGGCGTCTTCATCTGGGAACTGGGAGGCGGGTATTTACCCGCCACATTTTCGGAGCGGGATCGGCTGCTGCAGGCAGTAAAGCAGGCATCTCAGGGGGGTCAAGCTCCTCTTCGACCGCCTCTACTCGAATCCCCTCGCGACGGTGCGAAAATCGCAGACGCAGATCCGGTTTTCCGCTGGCACCCGGTGCCTGGCGCGACATCATATCTTGTTCAGATTTCTTCCGACGCCGGCTTCACATCGGTGGCCATCCAGGATTCGGTAATTTCCGACACCCTCGCTCAGGTTCGAAGGCTCAAATCGGGGTCCACCTTTTATTGGCGGGTGGGTGCGAGAAACACAAGCACCACGAGTCCGTTCTCCAATACGTGGAGCTTTAGAATGTCGAAATGATCGCCTGGGGCTGGACGACATGAAAAGTCCCTGTTGCGCCGACACATTCTTGGCTGGGTGTTGATCTCCACCCGGGAATTCGGTACATTTCTTGTGGAAGGAGGATTTTGAAATGACCGGAATCAAGTACGTTTTAGACAGGAGAGGCAAAAAAACCGCTGTTATCATCGACCTTCGGAAGCACGGCCAGCTCTGGGAAGATATTTACGATAGCTTCATTGCCCGGACGCGAGCAGCCGAACCACGGGAGTCACTGGAATCGGTGAAGAAACGCCTCCGGAAGCAAGGCAAACTGCTTGGATGAATATGCCCTCTCGTTTGCGCGGTCTGCTCGAAAAGAGCTCGAAGTGTTCGATGAAAGACTTCTGCACCGAATATTTCCCCGTATTGATGCGCTTTCCATGAACCCCCGGCCGAGAGGTTGCAAGAAGATTGAGGGAGAGGAAGACCTCTGGCGAATCAGGATCGGCCAGTACCGAGTTCTCTACAGAATCTACGACGCGGATAAATTGGTGGATGTCATTGCTATCCGACATCGTAGAGATGCATACCGGTAAGCAGAGACAGTCTCCTTGCTAGTTGAATCTCGTGTGAAAGTTATCTGAGTAGTGATACGTCTGTGTGAGCAGCTCCTTCCTTGCCTCCGCCTCAAATACAAAGCTGTAAGCCCTACCCACATTACGAGTGATTGACTTTGCCGGTCGAAAGACGTACTTTCCGGCATCCCCCCTTACTCATTGCTTAACGTGGTGGTTTCTTCCCCCCATTCAAGACGAGTTGCGCCCCTCCTGATCTCGCTCCTGATTCTTTGGGCGCCATCCCGGTCTCAATCTCAACGTTTGCGTTTTGCGCATCTCGGTATAGAGGAGGGATTATCCAACGAGATCATTACCACAATCGTCCAGGATGCTGATGGATTTCTCTGGTTCGGCACAGAGGATGGGCTTAATAAGTACGACGGTTACACTTTTACGGTATTTAAACATAATCCCGATGATTCCTTGTCGATCTCGGGCAACATGATCAGCGCTCTTTGCCTCGATCCGTCGGGAAACCTCTGGATCGGCACCGATGCAGGGCTCGATCGTTTTGACCGGGAGAGGGGAGATATTCTTCATGTAAGCAAAAAGATCGGCGGGCTTTCCAGTCTCAATTCCCATCTTACCACCGACTTGAAGTTCGACCGGAGCGGCCTATTATGGATCGCATCCGCAGGAAGGGGTGTATACTCGTTCGACCCTGTCTCCGGAATGGTAATTCATGTCACAACGATGCTCGCTCGACCGGAAGAACCGGGTGATGAATTCGTCAGCAAGCTCCTTATCGACCATTCAAACAGAGTGTGGTTGGGTTGGACTGCGGGTGTTGGCCGGATTTCTTCAGACCGAAAAGGCCTTGCTCGATTCAACCGCGCACAAGGAGACGCTTCGCCGCTGTCAACTGTCCGTGTCACATCGATGGCGGAGGATGTTCATGAACAGATTTGGATAGGAACGTTAGACGGGGGGCTGTTTACGTTCGATGAACATGTGCAACAACTTGCGCGAGTTCATATTTTCGATAAGGAACCCCCGGAGCGAGTGATGGCCCTTCTTCCGGATGAAAAAGGGATGTTGTGGATCGGCACATTCGAGAGAGGATTAGTCATTTATGATCCTATCGGTCATTCAGTTGTCAGGTATGAGAATAATCCAAATGACCCGAAATCGATAGCCAGCGATAGAATCTATCGCATCCTGCAGGATCGATCGGGTTCCATCTGGGTCGGAACGTGGAAAGGAGGTGTCAGCGCCTATCATCCCTTTACGACAAAATTTGAGCATCTGGCGCACGCCTGGTACGATTCAACCACGCTGAGTGACAATACGGTCTGGTCGATTTGTGAAGACCGGAACCGCACGTTGTGGGTCGGCACTGATAAAGGCGGGCTCGACCGCTACGACAAACAAGAACAACGTTTTCACCACTACAGGCACAACGAGGCGGATCCCCGCAGCATCAGCACCAACACCGTTAGGGCAATTTGTGAAGGTGCTTCGGGTGAACTCTGGATCGCTACCGAGTACGATGGATTGGACAGGTATGACAGCGCACAAAAGCGCTTCGTACACTTTCGCCATGATCCTGCCGACAGCTTTAGCCTTTCACAGAACAGAATCAACGCACTTTGTCTCGATCGGGACGGAGATCTGTGGGTTGGAGGAAACTCGCTCGACAGATACGATCATCACACCGCCCGATTCGTTCATTACGATCCGATACTGTTCGGGACCGACCTCTTCAAATCTATCCCAAGAACGGCGACCGCGATTCAATCGATGGCAGAAGATCATTCCGGTAAACTTTGGATCGCAATGTTCCCCCTGGGTTTGTTCCGGCTCGACAAGAGAACAAATACCATCGCAAGTTATTCGCAACCTTCAGCTTCGTACCATGTGTATGTGGACCAGAGCGGTACGGTGTGGGTGGGTTCGTTCGGCCACGGGTTGTGCCGTTACAACGCATCCGCGGACAGCTTTGATAATTTTACCGAGCTCGACGGGTTGCCTAGTAATTTTGTGAAGGGAATATTATCTGATGACCGCGGTAATCTCTGGCTTAGCACGTCCAAGGGTCTCTCGCGGTTTGACCCCGGACAGCGTACCGCCCGCAATTATGATCCGGGCGACGGTGTGCAGGCCTATGAGTTTAGATCGGCGTCATGCTTCAAAGGGCATGATGGTAAATTATACTTTGGCGGCGTGAATGGTTTGAATGCATTCCATCCCGACAGCGTACGCGACAACCCCTTTGTGCCGCCGGTCGTGATTACCCGCTTTCGCATTTCCGGAAAACCGTTTGTTCCAGCCGGCAGGCGTTTGTTACAGACAGAAATTGAGCTCTCGCACGAACAGAATACATTGGAATTCGAGTTTGTCGGTCTTAACTTTAGTGCGCCTCAGAAAAACAGGTATTCGTACATGTTGGAGGGGCTCGACAAGGAATGGGTTTCCAGCGACACCCGTCGATATGTCAACTATACGCAGCTTGACGCCGGGGCATACGTCTTTCGCGTACGGGCAAGCAATAATGACGGTGTGTGGAACGAGTCGGGAGCCTCGATTCATTTTGTCATCCATCCGCCATTTTGGAAGACCTGGTGGTTTATCGGTTTCGTCCTTGTTGCCGCAAGCCTCTTGATCTACGGCGTCCACCGGTACAGAATCACACAGTTGCTGGAAATCGAACGCACAAGGTCGGCCATCGCAACCGATCTCCACGACGACATCGGAACAAGTCTTACCAATATTGCCTTGTTCAGCGACCTTGCCCAGAGGGACATTGGTAGCGGTTCGATCGAGGCATCACAACGCCTCCAAAAAATCGCAATGACATCCCGTTCGCTTCTCGATTCCATGAACGACATCGTCTGGTCGATCAAACCGGCGAATGATGCTCTGGAGCAGACCATATTACGCATGGAAGATTATGCCGTTGAAATGCTGGAAGAAAACGGCATCGATCTTCATGTGAAGATCCCGAATCATCTGAAGACGCTGAAACTTCCGATGACCGTGCGAAAAAATCTGTTTTTGATTTTCAAAGAAGCAATAGGCAACGTCTTAAAGCATTCCGGGGCAACGCATGTCGATGTCGTCATCGCGTCTAACGAATCGGGCAAACGGTTGCGCGACCTGCAGGTTTCGATTATCGATAACGGAAAGGGATTTGATCCTTCTGCCCACAAAAGCGGAAATGGGTTAAGCAATATGAGATTGCGGGCTCTCGATCTGAACGGCACTGTTACCGTGGTCTCCGATGCCAAACAGGGTACAAGCGTTGCTCTTCTTTTCCCCCTAAAATCACATAAATAAGTGATGGATTTTCTCGGATGGATGATGTATCTACTAACATGACGGTCAATGTTGGAATAATCGAGGACGATCCCTCCATCCGGGAGAGTGTTGCTTCGCTGATCAACAGCGCTGCCGGATTTTCGTGTGGCGAAATATTTGAGTCTGTCGAATCTGCCATTGAAAATATCTCACGCCCTCCTCCAGACGTGCTCTTGATGGATATCAATCTCGGCGGGATGTCCGGCATCGAAGGTGTCCGGCGGTTGAAGGGCATCTTTCCGAAAATGAATATCCTCATGTTGACTGTATTTGAGGAAAACGACAAGATTTTCCAGTCTTTATGTGCAGGAGCTTCCGGTTATCTGCTCAAAAGAACCCCCCCCGCTAAGATCCTCGACGCGATCTCGGAGGTTCATCAAGGAGGCGCTCCGATGACGGCAAGCGTCGCCCGGAAAGTGCTGAGCCTCTTTACCAGCATCGCTCCGCCAACCCTGCCGGATCTTCATCTCACCGCGCGGGAATTAGAAATCCTTCAACACCTTGTGTCGGGATCGAGCTATAAGAAAATCTCCAGGGATCTCTTCATCAGCTTCGACACCGTCAACAGCCACATCAAGAACATCTACGAAAAACTTCAGGTTCATTCCAAAACCGAGGCTGTCGCCAAGGCGCTAAAACACAGATTAGTCTAATCCTTCCTCGTTTTTCCCGCTCTTCGCACGAAAAATCCCTAATCTAAGGGATTGATTCTCGACTTGCCGTGTCCGTAATTATCAATCAATACGGTGAATTATTAAAGGAGTCATCATGCGTTCATATCGTTTTCTCCCGATCTTTGCTCTCGCTCTACCATTCACCGTTTGCCACCCACAGGGAAAGGAAAGTGCGTTGGTGGCCGCGCCGTATCCCGGTTCAATAACCGAACCTCCAGCAGATGCATCGTCTGAACCGAACTCGCAAACATTTTACACAAAAGACTCCATCGAGAAGGTCAAGGCACACTACACGAAAAGCCTCGGTGAATTCGAGAAAACATCGACGGATAATAGCAATACAGTGTACTTCCGGGAGGCGATTCCGTCGAATACGGTCATGGACATCCTTGTCAAGCGGGGGGTCGAGTTGGGGGAATCGAGACAGTTTGCAGGTATCACGCTCTCCGCCTGGGGGATCAACCCGAATGTTACGGTGGTAAACGTGCTGGACAGGCTCAAGAGTGCATACCTAATGCGATTTAACACCCCCGATGTGGAAGATTACTCAACTGTTTCCAAACATCTCGATGACGCGGAGCTGAAGCAAACGATTGCCCGCTACGAGCATGCCGAATTTGAATACTTTCCGCTGGCAAAAGAGAAGCATATGGATGAGATAATTTATGAGAAGTACTATGTGGCTCCGGAAGAAGCAGTAGCAAAAGAGCAACAAGAATTGGTAAAAAAGATGACGGTGTTGACGACACAGGGGAAATACGACGAAGCCACGAAGGTCGGGGACCGCATGACGCAATTATCCGGGCGCCATTCGGACGCCCGGATGAATTGGGATACTGCCGTCAAGTGCCTGCAGGAGCTGGAAAAAAATGCTTACCCCACGAAGATCGTGATAGACAAGCATCCTTCGAAATGGGATCTCTCTTCCTTTACCAGGAAATGAGTCTCGATTGCTCTACGGCAGGTTCGTTCAAAAGCGTCATGAAAATGTTGTTATTGAAAGAGTATGGAGGGAGTAATGATGCGTTCACAGTGTGATCGTTTGGGCAGGTTTATGCTTGCTGTTATCTGCTGCTGGTTGGCGGCGGGTACATCATCCGATCTTCGCGCGCAGATGGCGTCGATCGTCAACTCGACCGCGGATGATACTCTCGCCCATCCATGGGATGATCCGAATACGCCGAACGTTGACGAATCGATTGACGGAATATGTGAGGACGCTGGGCACAGATGCACATTGCGCGCAGCGCTCGAGGAAGCTGCAATTATCGGCATACCGGCGAGTGTCACGTTTAGCATCGATGGGACTATCACTCTCATGCCGCTCAGCCAGCTAACGCCACCCAGTTTCTCCGTGATTAATGCGACTACCCACAACATTATCATTCAGGGCCCGGATAACAACGCATTCCTCGTGCAGTTGCAAGACAATACGACGGTTCGGGGATTGGTGTTTACGCGGGCAGCAGATGCGATTGACGTTATTGGAAGCGGAAACATTATCGGCGGCGAAACGGGTCAGGAGGCGAACTTCTTCCTAGGAATGAGCCAAAACGGGATTGCACTTATTGGTGATAACAATCTCGTGATAGGGAATTATATCGGTTACTCTCCTGCTAACGGCGCGACGTTCAGTAACAGGTTCGGCGTTTTTGTAGTTGGTTCCAACAATACTATCGGCGGCACTCTTCCCGGACAGCGTAATGTTATCTCCGGCAATACAGTTGCCGGAATCGCAATCGCGGTTGACACCAGCAATGGAGCAGGTGGTGGAAACCGTGTAAGAGGCAATTACATTGGGACCGACTCGTCAGGGACCCAGGGAAAGCCGAACCAGAACGGAATCGAAGTCTTGGTCGGACATGATATTACGATCGGTGGCTCAACCCCGGCAGAACGAAACTTGATTTCTGGCAATACCGATTCCGGGATCCTCACCGGCATTTATGCGCGCGACGTCACGATTCAAGGAAACTACATTGGAACAGACGTCTCCGGGTCGGCGGCTTTGGGGAACCGGGATGGTGTTACCCTCGGGCCCGGATCCAAGAGATGTCTGGTACAAGACAATCGCATCTCTTCCAATACGGGCAGTGGGGTCGTGATCACCGGCTTCATTGGCGATTCGACGATTTCAACGGCTCACCTGATCAGCGGAAATGAAATAACGCTCAACGGCAGGGCGGGCGTCGAACTATACGGCGAGTCCATAAACAATGTGATCGGATCATCTCTCACCACTGATTTTCGACCAAATCAAATTCAACGCAATGGACAGTTCGGAGTCTCCGTGCTTGGGTCCGGTCCGGGCAAGCCCACCCGGAACACTTTTAGAAAAAATGAATGGCTGGACAACGGCACAAACGGTATCCAGATTGTTTCGGCCCAGGATACGATCAAGGCTCCTGTCATTCTCAGTTATTACGAAATAATCGATACCACAGAGGCCATAGTGACAGGGACACACCAGCGTGCCGGAGCTCTCATCGACCTTTACACGGGGGAGAAACAGACAACCTCCCATTACGAAGGCCGGCGATGGCTCGGCGCGGGATATGTTCAAAGCAATCACACTTTTTCAATCACAATCGCCCGGTGTGGCTGTCACCATCTGGTCGCGACAGCAACCGATGCGGCGGGGAATACATCGGAGTTTCAATCTCAAGAATTTCCAGTTACCGATGTCCGGGAGGAGCATGGAAGGCAACCGGCAAAGTTCTTCTTGGGCGATGCATATCCAAACCCGTTCAATCCGAGCACGACGATCCGATATGATCTTCCAGGAACATTCCGGGCGACATTAAAAGTTTACAACTTGCTCGGCCAGGAAGTGGCGACGCTGGTAAGCGAAGAAAAGTCTATGGGTTCATATGAGGTACAATGGGATGCGAGCAAGCATTCCAGCGGGATGTATTTCTACCGGCTCCAGGCCGGCAAGTTTCTCGACGTGAAGAAGGTGCTCCTCATGCGGTGAGCCCGCTTCATCCCGTCCGGGTGGGTATGGGAGGTACAACGTGATTTCGGCCCTCCCCGCTCACCAGCTTTCCCCGATGTTTCGAAGAAACTCCTTGGCATCCGGATCTCCCAGTCGGGCGGCCCGTTTCATCGCTTCGATTCCGTTCTGAATCTCTCCCTTCCGGTAGTACGTTGCTCCCAGGTTTTCGAAGGCGAGAGCATTGCCGGGCTCAATCGAGATGGCCTTCTTATACCATGCAATGGCACTGTCCGGTTCAGCCTTTTCATCGTAGGCGTTTCCCATATTCACATACGCAAGAGCGTAGGTCGAATCCAGCTCGATTGTTTTCTGATAGCATCTGATGGCTTTGTCGTTATCGTGCATTGAGTAATAGGTCACTCCGAGATTATTGTATGCGATCGGGAGCTTCGGGTTAAGCCCGATCGCCCTTTCATTTCGCTCCAGGGCCTGCTCCAACTTTCCCTCGTGAACGAGCAACTTGCCGAGTGTCAGACAAAAACTGGCATATTCGTTTTTTCCCCTGCTGCTATCGGGCTCCAACGCGATCCATCGTTCGAACAAACTATCGATCATTTTATCTTTCAGGTCCCCGAACTGGACGAGAGACTTGACGAGCGTAGAATAACCCCTCCAATCGCGGGGATTCTGGACGATATAATTTCGCCACAACGGGTTCAGTCCGGCCGTATCCCTCGAATAATAGTAATACCAGGAGAGATGATTGAGTGCAAGCCAGCGTGAGTCATACGGGGTGATCCGATTGTCCAGAAGTGTTTTGTATCTCCGAATGCTGGATTCAGTTCTGGCGTTGAGGTGAAAGTAGGGGAGTGTGGTGAGAAATGCCGTCGCGATGATCAGACCCATGATTTTGACCGCGCCGATTCCCCGCACTTGCAAAAAGGCATAACAGGCGAAGAGGGATGGAACGAACACAAACGTAGCCCCTATGTCCCAGTCCTTTGCCGTACCGAGATCAAACTTAAGAACAAGCAGAGACAACAGTACCGGAACCGCAAGCAGAGCGAAGGCCCGGATCTCGGTCGATTTGAGGAGACTCATCCTGTCCTCGATGTACACAATCGCGACAAGGAAGATCGTGAAGGGCGCGATTAAGATCAGTAAATTCAAGAGATCGATCATGTGATAGGGTGACAGGAGCGTGTAGGCCTGATAACGACTGTCCGTTTGTGCGAATGAAAGATAGTGTGTGTGGGCGGTCTGCGGAAGATACCTTGCAATTTCTCCGCCCGCTGCAAGGAGGATGATCGCCGCCAGTGCTATCGTTGTACCCATGCCGATCAAGACGTTTTTTGCCCCTCTGTTTTTCCACTCACGATAGGCCAGGTAGATCAGAGCTGGCATGAAAAGGAAGTTTAGGAAATGCACGATCACCTGCACCAGATAAAGAGGGGGGACGATATAGAACGGGAGCTTCTGCTTTACGTACAAGACGACGACAAGAAGAAAGGCAGAAAGAGAGAATAAAACTACCGGATAAGACTCGACGTATCCAAGAAACAGCTGCATCGTCGGGGCGGCAAGTACATAGAAGAACAGCAATGCCTGTGCTTTCGGATCTGTGAGGAGGTTTCTGACTATGACAAAGAGATTGATGATAAAACCGATTCCCAACAATGCGTCCACGAGTAAGAATCCCCGCATCATCTCAGGATAGCGCACTGTTCCCAACAGCTTCAGAAGCAAATAGAAGACCCCCATTGCCAGGGGTTCACTGTAGGTGTACAGGAGATGAGCTCCGCGGAATGTGTTCTGAAGGTTGTTGATCACGAAGAAGCTGTCCCCCAGGAGCGGCACGCGGACATGAAAAAGGCTGACCCCCCCGATGAAGATGACAATGCAAATGAGAAGGAAGATGACAGGCTTGTTCTCCATGAATTCCGACACAAATGAAAGGGGCCTTTCCACGTTCCGGATCAGGATGTAGGCAAGGAGCACGACGTATAAAGTCACATACAGAAAAAGGTCGTAGATGGGAAGAAAACCCAGGAAATGAAACCCCCAGAACAGAGTTTTCGGATAGAAGTAACCAAGGACATGCAGGCCGACAATGAGGGTCGTAAAAGTGATCGTTGCCTTCAGTGTGCGGTTATTCATCGAAGAGACCATCCGGGGATCTCAAACTGTTACCTGGAAAGTTCGCTGGGAGAAGCGCTGTGGAAGATGGAGGTTACACAACCAGGCCGATCCACTGGTGGGAGGCCCGTAAGAAGCGCATCCGCCCCCTGGAATTCAGGATGCGGACTACTGCGAGCACTACTAGAAGGCCGCATGGACGAGAAAATGGTCGAGCTGCCCGGCTAGGATTCGAACCTAGACTTCCTTGATCCAGAGTCAAGTGTGTTGCCAATTACACCACCGGGCAAGAAAAGCAAATTTCTGGTTACTAACCGCACTCGGGAGGGGCAGATCAAGTTGCAAATTCTGAACTCATCGCAACCCGTTGTATATGATGATACCAAAAGATTTTGATTAGTGCAAGAATTGTCTACTATCGCCGGCTCGGATCTCTTCCAGATGTGTTAACCGGCTCCTGAGCTCCTCATCGCCGGGTTGCAGCTTCAGGGCCTGCCTCCATGTCGAATCGGCTTCCGATAGCATTCCTGACCGCTCATAGAATCCACCGATCGCCACGAGCAACTTGACGTCGTGCGGGAACGCCCGCCGAACCTCGGCAACCAATCCCGTCTCATCCCGCGTCGAGTCCGCGTGACCGCACGCGTCGGCCAGACCGTCGATCGCCTCGGCGGCGAATTCCGTCGAGGCGCCCCGCACTGCATTGACCAGCAGAGTTGTCAAATGCCCGCATTCCCGGTCGCGGTGCCCGACCCGTTCTTCCATGTATGATGCATAGTAAAGCGTTTGGGGAGAGTTCTCAATCTTTATTTCATCGTTGATCGATTGAAGGGCAACCGTCGTATCGCCCGTCTCGAATGCCGAGATTGCCAGGACAAAGCGCGCCTTCGGATAGTAAGGATAGCGCATCAGAAGCGTATCAATGTTCTTCCGGGCCTCGTGATAGCGGGCTTCGTGTGCTAACTGCGCGGCGAGATAAAGCCGGATTTCCGCAAGGTCGGGATCGTGCCGCAATGCCTGCGCATACTTGACCGACGATTCAGACGCCTTGTTCTGAATTCGCAGGAGGTCGCCCTCAAGAGCGTATCGCTGCGCGATATAACTATTCGAGACTCGGGGCACATACCAGGCGGCTAACAATCCGAACGCAAGGTAGGGCGCGAATCGCAGCGCCCTGAAGGAAGGAGGAAGGGAGATTGCGAGAGAATACGTCTTACCTACTCCGTCACGCAACGATAATGCGGCAATCATCCAGAACGCGACTGCCACCGGCACTGTGCGAAGGTTCAAACTTGCAAGATTGTCCACGAGAATCGCGGCAATTCCCGAAGCGAAGGCCGCGATGTAGATCCGGTCGTTACCCTCCGAAGATTTTAATCCTTTTCCGACTGATCTGGCGTACAGGAATAGTACGGCCATCAAGGCGGTGAATCCTGCCGCCCCTGTCTCAGACAGGACCTCCAGGAATTCGTTGTGTGCATGCGCCACAATGTCCTCGGAGCGAGCCAGCCAGTAATCGGGTTCCCGGAATTTTGGCAGGAAGACGGTAAAGTTACCGAGGCCCTGTCCGATGACCGGCGAATCCAGAAACGCATTCCATGCGCCGCGGTAAAAATACAACCTTCTCGTCACCGATGAGGCCGGGCCCGTTTCGAACGTCGCAAGCAGTCGTTGCTGAACCATTTGCGGAAATCCGATTATTAAAACCAGGCCGATCGCGAGGAGCGACCCCAACATCATCCATTTAGTCTTCCGGGATCGCGAACTGAGGAAAATCAATGTCACAATGCCCGCGATGGCGCCCGCCCAGCCGCTGCGGGATTCGGTCGTGATCAGCAAATACGTCATCAGTATGGCGAGCAAACCCAGCAGAATCCGGTGCCTTGCGCGCCGGCTGGTCATGATCCGACTCGCGATGATCGGCAGCATCGGCGCCAGGAATCCAGCAAAGTAGGTCACATTTCCAAACGTCGATACCGCTCCGCGCTCCTTCGGGATGAGAATGGCCTGCGAACCGCTTGACAGGTAAATCTGCAGAACACCGGCGAGACTAGCGACAACAGAAACAGCGATGAAGGATCGGAGAAGCCTCTCACGCCCGGTGCGATCGGTCGATAAGCCGGCGCACACTGCGAAGACCGCGAAATAACAGACAAGTCCCATGATTGCAGTCGCTCCCAAATTCAAGTTCTGCGCCTTCAGAAGCGAAATTGTTGCAAGAACGATGTATGCGAGGAAGGCAAGGTGCATCCAGGAGAGTGTCGCGCGCAATTTCCCCGCTTCCAGCGCGCGCGAGATAGACACGGCGATCAGAAGGGCGCTCAATAGATAGAGTATTGCCGGCTTCAATATCGTACCGTCGGAGACGTTCACAATCAGTACGAGAGCGGTTCCGGCGAAAACCAAAATCACCAGCCACTCGAACACCAAGGGGGGATTATCGTGGCGCGATACCATTGAGCGAAGCAGCAAAACTGAAGTTGTGTCAATTTATGGCAAAAGTCAAGCAAACCGGCGGAATCTGCGCGTTCAATGGGTTGACTTTCAGGCGTATTTTTGTTATATATGGAGCGCACGTTGAATCGATGAGGGCGAAATATGAAACAGCCGATGCAATCTTTGCTTGAGGCGTCAACGGAAGAACCGGCGAGAAGTGCAAAGGGGAAGCTCATCAGCGAACGTCGCGGGAAGCTTCTTTACCAGTCAGATAAACCCGACCTTTCGATCCAGGAATTCTCTACAAACGGCCTCGAAGAAGGGAAAAAGCGCTCCCGATCCAGGGATTTCAACGCCCTGAGGAATGAGATTTCCTGTTACTTGTTCGAATACCTCGAAGGTTTTCGCATCCCCACTCACTTCGTCGATGGATTGTCCGAGACTGAGATGCTCGTGCGGCGCATGGAGACCATCCATCTCATGATCAAGATATATAATTGCGCGACGGGAGTGCTCACGAAGCGCTTCGGACTGAAAGAGGGCACGCCGTTAGAGTTTCCCGTCATGGAGCATTTCTACCTGCCTGAAAACCGGCCCGCGGCCTGGGTCAATGAGTATCACGTCTACGCCTTCGGCATCGCAAAGGCGGAGGAATTCAAGCAGATTAATCGGGCTGCGTCGAAGGTGAATGCCGTTCTGCGGGCGCTGTGCGACCGCCGGCAGCTTATGCTGGCAGACCTCCAACTTGAATTTGGGAGGTTGAAGGGTCAGGTTGTTTTGGGGGATGAACTCTCCCCAACGACGTGCCACTTCCTGGACCTGGCCGTCTCCGAGAAGGAAGGCCGCGATCGGTTTCATCCGGATCAGGAAAATGCCGTTTCCGCATTTTCGGAACTGCGCGATCGACTGAAGTTAAGAGTATAGGAGATTCAGTCGATATCGGCGATCACCAAATATGGCGCGGATACGGTTTTCAAGATATCATTGCTGGCGGCAGTCCTCTTGACGGGGGTGATGATCCTGCTGCGCAATGACGCGCTGAAGTATACGATCGCCGCCTGTATCGTCGCCGTTTTCCTTCTCGTCCTCAATTTCTTCCGCGATCCGGAGCGCACTGTTCCTTCGGGCGATGATCTCGTCGTTTCTCCCGCCGACGGCCGCGTGGTCGCCATACGGGATGTCTTCGAAGAAGAGTTTCTCAAGCTGCCCGCCGTGCAGATCAGTATCTTTATGTCGCCCCTCGACGTGCATGTGAACCGTTTTCCGATATCGGGCCGGATCGCCTGCTTCAGGCACGTGCCGGGAGACCATGGCGCGGCGTATGCCGACAAGTCGTCGGAGCGGAACGAGCGGACGCATATCGGGATCGAGAACGGGGGACGCAGATTGCTTGTTAAACAGATAGCGGGGGCCGTTGCCAGAAGGATCGTTGCCGACGTTCAGGTCGGACAAGCCGCCATGATCGGCGCACGATTCGGCATGATCAAATTCGGCTCGAGAGTCGACGTCATCATGCCGAAGCAATCGGTTGTAAAGATCGCATTGCACGACCGGGTCGTTGCCGGCGAAACGATCCTTGCCACACTCGCATGACGCACACGGCGGGGATATTTTATGAACAACGTAGGAGAAGATGAATGAGAATCACACGCGCGGTGGTCCCGAGCTTGTTTACGGTCCTCAATATGTTTTGCGGATTCGGGTCTGTCATACGCACGGCCCAGGGCGACTATGTTCTGGCCTCGTGGTTCATTCTGCTTGCGGCAGTGTTCGATGCGTTCGATGGCGTGATGGCGCGGATCACAAAGTCGTCGAGCGATTTCGGTGTTCAATTTGATTCCCTGTCCGACATCGTGTCGTTCGGGGTGGCTCCCTCTTTTCTGGTGTACAATCTCTACCTTCATACGCAGGAGCCGTTCGGCATGCTCGTGGCCTCGATGCCGATGGTGTTTGGCGCGCTCCGGCTCGCGCGCTTTAACTCGCAGCTTGGCAGTTACGATAGGGATTTTTTCAAGGGATTGCCGATTCCGGGGGCGGCAATGATGATCGCGGCGTTCGTGCTCTCGTTCTACCGCGAAGGCGCCGGGCTGAACTCCCTCGAGACGTCGCTCCTCGTCCCGATGCTTATCATCCTGTCGCTCCTGATGGTCAGCTCCATGAAATACGACACGATCCCGAAATTTTCAACCCGCGGAATCAAGCAGCATCCCCTCCGCTTTACGATCGGCATTGCGGCGTTGACTGCGATCGCCATCACGAGGGGCCAGGCGCTCTTTCCTTTTCTAGTTTTTTATGTTGCGACCGGACCCTTGCGATACATCGTCAGATTCATACAGCATTCGCTGCACCCGGTGGGAAAGAATCTGGAAGAGAAAGACACCGAAATAACAAGCGTGGATGTCTGATGCCTGCGGTGATTAATTGTACCTGGCGAAAATTACCGTAACGACGCGCAAATCGATCCTCGATCCCCAGGGCAAAGCCGTCCATCACGCGCTCGCCAGCCTCGGGATGGAGGGGATCGTCGACGTTCGGATCGGAAAGTTCATCGAGATGAAGATCGACACGAAAACGACTCATTCGGCGGAAGAGATCACCAGGGAAGCCTGCAAGAAGCTTCTGGCGAATCCCGTCATGGAGGACTTTGCGTTCTCCGTCGAAAAAGTCTGAACGGCCGGCCGTGCCGGCCACGGGAAATTCGTCAATCGAGGATGTAATCGTCTGGAGAGTATGCCGAATATGAAATTTGGAGTCGTCGTCTTCCCCGGTTCGAACTGCGACCACGATGCCTACGACGTGTTGAAACGCAGTTTCGGCCAGGAGACCCGCTTCCTGTGGCACAAAGATTCATCGCTTGGAGGTGTCGACGTCGTCATCCTGCCCGGCGGATTCTCCTACGGCGATTATCTGCGGTGCGGGGCCATAGCCCGGTTTTCCCCGATCATGAAGGAAGTCACGGCGTTTGCAGGCCGGGGCGGCGTTGTCCTGGGAATTTGCAACGGATTTCAAATCTTGTGTGAAGCCGGACTTCTCCCAGGCGCGTTTCTGCGAAACGAGCGGCTGAACTTCGTCTGCGACTTCGTCAACCTGCGGGTCGAGAATGCTTCAACCCGGTTCACGGGCGCCTGTCAAAAAGGCGAGGTCCTTCAAATCCCGATCGCTCACGGGGAGGGAAATTACTATGCCGACGATCGGACATTAGAAACGCTCGAGGAGTACGAACGGATTCTGTTTCGATACTGCGAGGCGGACGGTTCGATCACCGCTTCTTCGAATCCGAACGGTTCCCGCTCCAATATCGCCGGGATCCTGAACCGGGCGGGAAATGTTATGGGCCTGATGCCGCACCCCGAGCGCGCATCCGATCCGATGCTGAGAAACACGGACGGGCGGAAAATCTTCCGCTCGCTCATTGAGAGTTTTGTTATGAAGGAACAGATCACCGATCTATCTATATCGTAGAGGAGTTTGCTATGTTTGGAAATCTGGGCACGCCTGAAATACTGGTTATCGGTCTCGTGATCCTGGTGCTGTTTGGCGCGAAGAGGATTCCTGAGTTCATGCAGGGTCTTGGGAAGGGTGTACGCGAGTTCCGCAAAGCGGCCAAGGACATCCAGGAAGAGATCGAGAAGCCCGTTGAGCAGAAGAAAATCGACGACAAGCGCCCGTAAGGGCGCCTGCGACCGCTCTTCACCTGCCAGCGGGACGGCGCCGAACTCGGCGCGCTAGCTTCGAACCCGCTACCCGTCCAATCCGGAGATTCAGGAGACTCGATTACTGGAAAATCTTCAGACACTTCGCGGCCAACTCGCATCCGGCCGGATCACATGCGCCGGGATCGCTGAGCGATACCTCGCCACAATCGAAAAAAAGAACCATCTCAACGCGTTCCTGAAGGTGTTCAACCAAGAATCGCTCGCCCGCGCGCGTTCGATCGACGCCAAATTAGCGCAGGGGACGGCGGGCCCTCTTGCCGGGATGGTGATCGCCGTGAAGGACGTGATTTGCATGAAGCATAAAACTGTCACCTGCGGCTCGCGGATTCTCGAGCACTTCGAGTCGCCGTACGATGCGACCGTCATCGGCCGGCTGAACGACGCCGACGCCATCCTCATCGGCAAAACGAACCTGGATGAATTTGCCATGGGATCTTCCACTGAAAATTCGGCCTATGGAGTCACGCTGAACCCGGTGGATGAATCCCGTGTCCCGGGCGGCTCGAGCGGCGGATCGGCGGTGGCCGTGGCCGCCGGGCTCGCAACGGCGGCGCTCGGAACCGATACGGGCGGATCGATCCGCCAGCCCGCTGCGCTCTGCGGGGTGGTGGGATTCAAACCGACGTACGGGCGCGTCTCGCGATATGGACTCGTTGCGTTCGCGTCCTCGTTCGATCAAATCGGAGTATTCAGCACCACGGTTGCAGACGCCGCGCTCGTTCTTCGCGTCATCTCCGGCCATGATCCGTGCGATTCCACCTCGGTCATGCTGCCGGTACCCGATTACGCCGCATCGCTCACCGGCAGCGTCCGGGGACTCAGGATCGGACTTCCAAAGGAGTACTTCACCCCGGCGCTCAATCAGGAGATCAGGGATGGGATCATGGGCAAAGTCGACTTCCTGAAAAAGTCCGGGGCCACGGTGAAGGAAGTGTCGCTTCCTCATACGGACTACACGATAGCGACGTACTACATCCTGACGACCGCCGAGGCATCGTCCAACCTTGCCCGGTACGACGGCGCGCGATACGGGAGGCGGGCCGCAGAGACACACGATCTGATCGAGATGTATACGCGCTCGCGCAGTGAAGGGTTTGGAGATGAGGTGAAGAGGCGGATCATGCTGGGCACATATGTGTTGTCGGCGGGATACTACGACGCATATTATCGAAAAGGACAGAAAGTGCGCCGGTTAATTAAAAAGGATTTCGATCGCGCGTTTCAAGAGTTCGATTGTCTGGTCACGCCGACCTCCCCCACGACCGCATTCAAGATAGGTCAAAAAGCCGACGATCCTTTGACGATGTACCTCTCCGATGTCTACACCGTCTCCGCGAACCTTGCCGGCTTACCCGGCGTCAGCATTCCCTGCGGTACGGATCATCAGGGCCTGCCAATCGGCCTTCAGATTCTCGGCAAGCAGTTCGACGAGGAAACGATCCTTCGGGTGGCAGATTTCCTTGAAAAGAAGCGCTAAAATTCCATGAGCATCCTGGTCGACAAGAATACACGCGTCGTCGTTCAGGGTATTACCGGCGGCGAGGGAACGTTCCATACGCAGCAGATGATCGAGTACGGCACAACCGTCGTCGGAGGCGTTACGCCCGGGAAGGGAGGGCTCCGATACGAGGGGAATGAAGAGCACCGGTTTCGAAAACCGGTCAGGGTGTTCAATACGGTAGCGGAGGCAGTCGACAAGGAAGGCGCGAACGCATCGGTGATTTTCGTCCCCGCCCTTTTTGCCGCCGATGCCATCCTGGAAGCCGCCGCTACGGGTATCAAGCTCATCGTGACGATTACCGAGGGCATACCCACGCAGGACATGGTGAAAGTCTACGGCTACCTGCAGTCCAGGGCGGTCCGCATGATCGGCCCGAACTGTCCAGGGATCATCACGCCGGGAGAATGCAAGATCGGCATCATGCCCGGCTTCATCCACCGCCGGGGCCGCGTCGGCCTGATATCGCGCAGCGGAACGCTGACCTATGAGGCCGTCTGGCAGGTGTCGGAACTCGGGATGGGCCAATCGACCTGTATCGGAATCGGCGGTGATCCGGTCATCGGGACCCGGTTCGTGGACGCCCTCAGACTCTTTGCCGACGACGATGGAACGGACGCGGTCATTCTCATCGGGGAGATCGGAGGCAGTTCGGAGGAAGAGGCTGCAGCCTTCGTGCGACGCGATTTCGGAAAGCCGGTCATCGGCTTCATCGCGGGCCGGACCGCGCCTCCGGGAAGGCGCATGGGCCACGCCGGGGCGATCATCGCCGGCGGAAAGGGGACCGCCGCAGAAAAAATGCAAGCGATGCGCGATGCCGGAATCCATGTGGTCGAGAATCCCGCGATGATCGGTGAAATGACGAGAAAGGTCCTGGGGAAGAAGCCCGCCAAGCGTGTCTTCCTTATGTCTCCCGCGAAACGGGCCGGAAAGGCAAAAGCGAAGGCCCGATGAAACACTCCCCCGCTTTTCTTAAAATAGTCGACGACGCAAAAAGCCGCATCAGACAGACGACCCCCGAAGAGGTCAAGGCACGGCTCGACCGGGGGGAGAAATTCGTGCTTGCCGACGTCCGCGAGGACAATGAATGGGAAGCCGGTCATATCAGGGGCTCGACCCATATCGGCAAGGGGGTCATCGAGCGGGACATTGAATCGAAAGTGCCCGATAAGAACACCGAGATTATTTTGTACTGCGGCGGAGGTTTCCGGTCCGCGCTTGCCGCCGACAATCTTCAAAAAATGGGTTACCGAAACGTCATCTCGATGGACGGTGGCTGGAGACGCTGGAATGAGCTCGGATATCCGACAGAGGAATAGAATATGGCTCTCGAAAGAACGCTCGCGATTTTGAAGCCTGACTGCGTCAGGAAGAGGCTCACGGGGGAGGTGATCGCCCGCATCGAGAAGGCTGGGTTCAAAATACTTGGATTGAAAAAAGTGCGCCTGAACGCGGAGACTGCGGGCGGCTTTTATGCCGTGCACAAGGGTAAGCCCTTTTATGGGGGCCTGGTCGAGTTCATGAGCTCCGGCCCGTGCGTTCCCATCGCACTTGAGAAGGGAAATGCGGTCGCAGATTTCCGATCGCTCATCGGCGCGACCGACCCGAAAGATGCCGCCGCGGGAACAATCCGCAAGCTTTTTGCTGACAACAAGGGGGAGAACATCGTCCACGGCTCGGATTCCGCGGAGAACGGAAACATTGAGATCGCGTTCTTTTTTTCAAATAAGGAGTTGATCGAAGCGGCCTGAGGAGAGGCTTGCCTTTATTACCTGTCCCGTCTCCCGCTTGTTACCCCATAGAGGAAGACTGCGCTTGCGCTCGCGACATTGAGCGAATCGACACCATCCGCCATCGGAATGAAGACTTGTTTCTGACACTGCTTTAGAATTTCGGGCGAAACGCCTGCACCCTCATTCCCGAAAACCAAACAGAGATTTTGCGTTACGTCGAGCTCCCGAATCGTCATGCTGCCCTGCGGAGTGGCGGCCACCACGCAGGTCTGGCGGCGCATCGACAATTCCCGCAGAGATTCGGCCAGATTACCTGAATGGACGACCGGGAGATGAAAGACCGCGCCCATCGAATTCCGCACCGCCCGGCGCAGGTAGGGACTGCTCGACGTCTCTCCGCTAATGACGGCATCCACGCCGAAGGCGGCGCAATTCCTGACCACGACCCCGACATTTTCAGCGCTGACGAGACCGTCGAGAGCGACCAGCAGGTACGGCCGGGCCGCGATGTGAAGTGTCTCGTCGAGCGAACGGCCCTCGGGCATTCTTGCTACTGCCATGATCCCCTGGTGAAGATTAAATCCGACGATCGATTCGAGGAGTTTCTTCCCGGCGACATAGATCGAGGCGTCAACGATGTTCGGCGGCGCGGGGCGCGACGAGAGAGGGCTTCCGGACAACAATTTCTCATACCATTCCTCCGTCAGGAGCAATGAAATGACCGCAAGATTCGAATCGAGCAAACGCCGGACAACTTTTTCTCCCTCCGCGACGAAGATGCCCTGACGGATATGCTGAACCGGTCGCCGGAGCGTGCGATAGGGCTCGAGCTCCGGGGCCTGGAGGGAGGTCACGCGCCGGGGAGTGGGTATTCCCATCGTTCGCCCGATTCGAAAATAGTCATGTTGAACAGGTCCTTGAGAGAGTCGGCCTCCCGGATAAGATAGCCGGGAGGGGATTGAGAATCAAATATAGACAAGAAAGCCAAGAAAAAACGCAGCCTCGGATGAAGGATCTCCGTCATTGTTCAAACGTCCGCTCGGTCGGGTGGATCAAGGCTCATTGGACGTGAGTAGATAATCGAGGACAAAATCCGTATCATGTGCCTTAACATCCGGAAAGAACCATGCGAATCGTGATTGCAGGCGGGACAGGCTTCATCGGAGGATTGCTGATTCCGAAGCTGTCGGCTGCGAAACACCAAATAATCATCCTGTCGCGGAACCCGGAACCGGCGCCGACGAGGATCTCTTCGGCGGTACTGGCGAATACCGAGGCCCAGATCACGACTGAGTGGTGGGATGGCACCGCAGTCGGCCGGTGGGCCGAATCCATCGACGGCGCGGATGCGATCGTCAACCTTGCGGGCGAATCGATTGCCGGCAAACGGTGGACGAGGGCGCGAAAACTGGATCTGCTGAACAGTAGAATTTTTCCGACCCGCGCCATCGTCGAGGCGATCCGCCGTGCTCGCAAGAGACCGTCGGTGTTGATCAACGCTTCGGCGGTCGGCTATTATGGCAGCGTCGAGACGGGAGACGTGAGAGAAGCGCATCCGAAGGGGTATGACTTTCTTGCCAGCCTCTGCGCACGATGGGAGGATGAAGCCCGGGCAGCAGAGACATTCGGGGTGAGGGTGACCAGGCTTCGGTTTGGCATTATCCTCGACAAAGAGGGCGGCGCTCTCAAGAAGCTTCTGCTCCCGTTCCGCCTGTTTGCCGGCGGGTGGCTTGGTTCCGGACGCCAGTGGTTTCCCTGGGTCCACCGGGATGACGTGATCTCCATGATCGCATTTGCACTCGAGAACGGAGCCATTTCAGGTCCGGTGAATGTAGCGGCGCCCGAGGCCGTGACGATGAAACAATTCTGTCGGGCGCTCGGAAAAGTGGTGAAACGACCCTGCTGGGCACCTGTGCCCGGATTTATTCTGCGGGTTGCGCTCGGCGAGCTGGCCGGCATGCTGCTCACGGGACAGAGGGTCGTCCCCCGGAAGGCCCTCGATGCGGGCTATACGTTTCAGTATCCATCGCTGACTCCTGCGCTCGAGGCAATTTTTCCACCCGGATCGATGTGAGCGCAGGCCGAACCACCAACATTTGCCTCTCTTTTCCCCTTTCCTTATGCTTTTCAATCCATTTCCCCGGCTGCATCGTACTTCCAATAAGACTTAAAGAATGCTCGTTTTTCTCCTTAGCATACTGCGCCGGTTAGGCGGTTCAGAAGATGCCGTACTCATGGGAAAGATCATGACGCGCGACAGCGTCGCGTTGTCCGCTCTTTATGATCGATATGCACGTCTCATTTACAGTCTGATCCGTTCGGTCATCAAGAATCACGAGGAAGCGGAGGACCTGCTCCAAGAAGTCTTCGTTCAACTTTGGGAGCGGGCTTCAACATATGATGCGGCGAGAGGGAGTGTGTATACCTGGATTGTGACACTCGCGAGAAATAGGGCCATCGATCAGGTGCGCTCCAAGAGTTTTCAACAACAAAACAAGATTGCGAGAGAAGTCGGGCCGGACATGTTGTATTCCCCGATGGAAAACTCTCCCTTCGACCTTGTCGTTGCCGAGGAACGGTCGCGCAAAATGCGAGACGCCCTCAACCAAATACCGCCCGAACAGAGCCAGGTCATTCACATTGCCTATTTTGGCGGATGTTCCCAATCCGAGATAGCGGCGCAACTCAATATTCCCCTGGGGACCGTAAAGACACGGATGCGGCAGGGGATGAAGAAACTCCAGCAGATCATGACTGACCGATAGAAATTATGGCGATAGACCGGGAAAAATTCGAAGAGCTTTGTTCGGCGTACGTTCTGGGAGCTCTCGAAGGCGCAGATCTGAGCGAATTCCGCGACGCAATGCGGACGGCAGACAGCGAACTCTTATCGATCTATCAAGAGATGCAGCAAGTAGCCTTGCATCTTCCGCTGATGGTCGAGCAATTCGATCCTCCGATGGACGCAAAGAGAAGGATTATGTCCCGAATCGGGGCCTCGGAACCTCCGGCACGAAAAGGGCTTGTCGTCAGGATCGCGTCGGCACTGGGATTGAATGAACCCGAAGTTTCCGTCGGAATCGCATTTGTCTTACTCCTTGTTGTTCTTGGATTATCGTATTATTCGATTCTTCTCAGGAGATCCGTCGTCGAGAAAGACACTCAAATCTCGCACCTTTCCGATGAAATGATCGCAGAGCGTCAGCAAATGACGGTTGTTCGTGAGGAGCTTCAAAAGAAAGATGAATTACTCAAGATTCTGCAATCCCCGAGAATCGAATTGGCATTCATGAACGGCCAGGAGGTGGCAAAGTCGGGATACGGCAAGATCATCTGGGATCCGGAAAGCAGGAGAGCGATCCTACAAATTTCGAATCTGCCGGCCGTACCACCAGGGAAAGATTATCAACTGTGGGTGATTAAGGACAAGACGCCCATCAGCGCCGGTGTCTTCACTGTAAACGATCCGGAAAAAGAAAACTTCTTCAAAATTGACAGGCTCGCCGAGGTGGACAAGAAAAATATCGCTGCTTTTGCGATTACACTTGAACCGAAGGGCGGCGTCCCTCAACCGACGGGCGATAAATACCTGGTTGGAACGCCCTCGCTGTAATTTCCCCGCTTATCGATTCCCTACTATTCTGGTATTTTTCCTTACCTGGGAGAAATCCGAACGACCGTTAATTTCGTATACCCACTGTAGAATCACCGGAGCCACTCTCCGCGTGTAGTTCCCGATTTGCCCTTCATCAACCGTAATTTCATAGGGGATACTCTTATGAAAACGCTCTGCTTTGCGGTATCGACGCTTTTTGTTCTTCTAGTCCTATTGTTTTCAACTCCCCACCAGGAGACCACCGCTTCCAGTCATCGGGAAGCCCCGCTAATCTCGAACGACCCTCTCGCGGATAATACCGACCTTTATGCCTTCCGGTGTCCGGATGACACAAATTTCGTGACAATCGTAGCGGACTATATCCCTCTCGAACTGCCCGAGGGAGGCCCGAATTATTCAAGTTTCGGAGAGGATATACGCTACGAAATACATATCAAGAACAGGACATCCGAGACGGAATTGGGCGAAGCAGAAGACGACATTACCTATCGATTCACCTTCAGGCACAGCAACGAGGATCCATCGACTTTCTTTAACATCCGGCTCGGGAAACAAAATCTCAAGACCACATACAAGTGCGAAAAAGGTTCGCACGGTGAAGACTTTACCACAATCATAAACAAGGGTGTTGTTCCTCCGAACAATATCGGCCCTCGTTCGATTGAAGGCGGGGCGGGGTTAAACGCATCGTACAATAGCCTCGTGACATCGGCGACAACCAAGGCATCGACGGGGGAAATTGTGTTCTGTGGTCCGCGCGATGATCCTTTCTTTGTCGACCTCGGCGGCATCTTCGATCTGGGGCAGACTCGCAGTGTGTATGGAGCCGATCCGTCGGATCCCAATACCGTGCGGGATGCAGTGGCAGGTTTCAATACGCACTCGATTATCATGAAGATCCCGATCAATATGTTGCAAAAGAATGGTAAGAGGGTGAGTCAGGCATCCAGCATTCTCGATCCCAATTTTGTCATCGGCGTCTGGGCATCGGCCAGCCGAAGGAAGATCACGATCCTCCAGGAAAATGGGAGGCCTCCGAAGACTGACGGACCCTGGATGCAGGTTTCACGTCTTGGGATGCCGTTGACCAACGAGGCCGTTATCCCCATCGGTGATAAGGATTATTGGAATTCTGTGACACCCTACAGTCGAGATGAGCAGGAATTCGTGAAGTACTTTGCAAACCCGGAACTGGCGTTGTATATGGACGAGAGCCAGTTCGGCGGAGCGGTTCCGGCGTTAAGTGCTCTCCGCGTTCAATCGAAGTCTTATCCGGCGATTGGAGTCCTGCCCTCCTATTCTGCCTCCGGTTTTGATTTTCGCAATGGGAAGGACGGCGCCTTTGCTGTAACAAAAATCTCACCGCCCCTCAATCTTGCCGGGACGGCTTTTGCAGTTCCCGTTCGACCCGGCCTGGTCGGGGCGGCTCAACCCCGGCTGGTCGATATTTTCCCAATATTTTACTTCGGTGTGCCGAACGTGATTCCCTACCAACTCGCGACCGGTAAAACGGGAGGTCCGTTGAGCCCCGGGAAGCCATTTATTCATAATTTCCTTCCCATCACGAATGATGAGGGAAAATTGTACGGAGGCGATATGCTTCGCCTGAACATGGCGACCCCTGTCACGCCGAGAGGCTCCGAAGAATTTACAAAGAATGCGCGCATGGGTCTCATCCGCGCAGCCGTCCTCGGGTTGGTGGCGGCGCCTTACAACACAAACAAAAATCTTCAGGCGATCCCGCACATGGACGGCTTTCCGAACGGGCGCAGACTGGAGGATGACGTCACCACGATCGAATTGCAGGCGGTGGGGGGGCTCGTTCTCGCGGCAGTCGGATTGCCGTTCGACGATGCCGCGGCCGCGAATTATTCCGACCTGGCCTCGCCAAAGCTGCTTGCAGAGCTGAACTATAATGAAGGGCCGACAAAGAACGATGTGCCCATCCTTCCCGAGTTCCCTTATGTTCCCAGTCCGCATCGCGGATTCGATTACGTGAAACAGCTCACGGAGTCTTCACCGCCGCTCGCAACTACAAGGGTAAAGCGGCAAGACTTCCTTGGGGTAAGCGCGCCGAAGGCGTTCCTCCTGGATCAAAATTACCCTAACCCGTTCAATCCGTCCACGGAAATCCGTTATCACGTTTCCTCCACCGACATTGTGAGATTGATCGTTTACAATCCGCTCGGGCAGGAAGTGGCGAAATTGGTCGATGAGGAGAAGGCTCCGGGAACCTATTCTGCGACGTGGAATGCCGGAAATCTCGCGAGCGGGACGTATTACATCCGGCTGACTGTGAGGGATGAGGTAGTTTCGACCAAGAAGGCAATGTTCATTAAGTGATGGGGGTAACACGATGAATCGCAGGTCAATACTTATATCGGCGACGGCTGCCACGCTCCTCGGAGCAGCCATTTACTTCTGGGCTTCGGAACGAACTACGCCGGCGGAAATACCGACACTCAGCATGCGGGCGGGAAGCGCGAACGCCTCGTCTGAATTCCTGAACGCGCAGAAGGCGGTCGACTTTTATCGCGACGAGATACGGAAACATCCTGCAGCAGCGAAAAACTATGTCGAGCTGGCACAACTGTTCCTGCAGGAATCTCGCGTCACCGGACGCCATCATGAATACATGCCCAAGGCACGCTACCTGATCGACAAAGCCCTGAGCTACGATCCGGAGAATTACGATGCTCGAATCGTCAAGGCGTCCATGCTGATGACGCTGCACCGATTTACAGAGGCGAGAGAGATCGCCCATGAAGCTGTGAAAAGGAACCCTCACAGCGCAACAGCGTATGGCGTTCTTTGTGACGCGCTTGTGGAAACCGGACGGTATGAGGAGGCAGTCAAGACCTGCGATCGGATGCTCAGCTTACGTCCGGACCTCCGCTCCTACTCCCGAGCCTCCTACATTCGCGAGCTGTATGGACACGACGACGGCGCCGTCGAGGCGATGAAACTTGCCGCCGACGCCGGGGTGTTCGGTCAGGAAAATCGTGCATGGGCTCTTTATAACCTTGGCAAGCTATTCCTCAGCGAAGGAAAGCTGGATACTGCCGCGTACATATTCAACGGCATTATCGAAGAGCGTCCCGACTACGCGTATGCGATGGCCGGCGAGGCCCAGGTCAAACGGGCGAAGGGCGAGTATCAGGAAGCCGTCGATCTTCTCGCGAAGGCCTATCAAATCGCTCCGGAACATCTTTTCGTTGAGCAATTAGCCGATCTCTATCGATCGGGCGGCCAGACGAAGAGTGCCGATGGGGTAGCTAAGATCGTTTTGCAGGCGTACGAGCAGCATGAGCGGGACGGTTGGAATGTCAACAGGGAATACGCGATGTTTTGTGCAAATCAGGGCATAAATTTGCAGGAGTCCCTGGAGCGGGCGAAGAAGGAATTTGAGACTCGTCCCGACAACATCGATGTACTTGAGACCTACGCGTGGACCCTGTTGAAGGTCGGAAGGCCGCGCGAAGCGGTGCCCCTGGTCGAGAAGGCCATGCGACTGAACACCAAAAGCTTCACGCTGCATTACCACGCGGGCGTGATTTACTCTGCAGCCGGGATGCAGGATGAGGCGCAAAAATATTTCGCACAGGCGCAAACGGAGAACCCCTGTATGAAGATTTTCTGCGTCGCCAGCGGTCAGAGTCGCATCTTTTAGTATTTTTGACTATTTTTCGTCTCGATTAAATTTGATCTCTTAGTCCCATCGATGTTTCCACGCTCGGACATATCCAGCTTAAAAGCCTCCTTCGGCAAGCGAGGATTCAAATATTTACCCCTCGCAGTGCTGGTGGCGGTGACCGGAATCGTTCAGGCGCATCCGCTGGGAATTTTCAGCGTGAACCGATACTCGAGGATTGAGCTGGCCGGAAGCGCGATCCGCCTTGTATATGTTATAGATATGGCGGAAATTCCTTCGATCCGGGAGTTTACGAGAATCGATGCGAACGGCAACGGAACGGCAGATGATCAGGAGCGGAACAGGTATGCGCAAGAGACTGCGGCGCGCATCGCATACGGGTTCAAGCTTACGGTCGACGGCAGGGAGGTTTCAGTCAGGCCCGCCCATTGTGCGGTGTCGTTTCCTGAAGGAGAGGGCGGACTAAGGACCATTCGACTCGTATCGAGCTTCGAGACATCTCTCTCGAATGACCGGGGCACGCACGATTTGGGCTTCATCGACCGTAATTTCGATGACCGCATCGGCTGGAAGGAAATCCTCGTCCGGCCGCTCGACGGCATCACGCTCGATCGCTCGTCCGTCGGGGAGGAAGACATCACCGACGAGCTGCGAAATTATCCGGCAGATCGGATTTCGGACCCCATGAACGTCCGCGAAGCCACGGTTCGGTTCTCGGTCGGCGCATCCACGGGGAATTTTCGATTCGCATCGTTTACGCAGGCCATTGTCGGGCGATCGAAGGACGGGCTTGCCGAACTGATATCCACGAGGGATCTCAGCGTGCCGGTCATGATCGGATCATTGCTTATCGCTCTCGTCCTCGGCGCAGGACATGCCCTCACGCCGGGGCACGGCAAGACAATCGTCGGAGCTTATCTGATTGGATCGCGCGGGACGGCAAGGCACGCTGCTTTTCTTGGTCTCACCGTCACGGCAACGCACACGATCGGTGTATTCATGATGGGCCTCATTGCCCTGTTTGCGTCGCGCTATATCCTGCCGGAGAGCCTCTTTCCCTGGCTTGGAATGATCTCGGGTCTTATCGTTGTCGGCATCGGACTATCGCTTGTGAAACAGCGCGTTCAAATTGCCCGCGCGGGTGGCCATTCTCATGTCGGTCATGTTCACGCCCACGACGACGGTGAAGTCCAACACCAGCATAGCGCCAGCCATCGTCATTCCCACCTCCCCCCCGGCTCTGATGGATCGCCCGTTACCTGGAAGAGTTTGCTGGCGCTCGGAGTCTCTGGAGGGATGCTTCCATGCCCGTCGGCCATTGTAGTCCTGCTGAGTGCGATTGCTCTCGGGCGGATCGGGTTCGGCCTGTTGCTCATCCTCGCGTTCAGCATCGGACTTGCAGGGGTCTTAACGGGCATCGGCATGCTGATGGTCTACGCACGGCGCTGGTTCGAGCGCTTCAATACGGCGGGCCCGGCCTTTCGCTGGCTGCCGGTTGGAAGTGCATTCATTGTGACAATAGCCGGAGTGATCATTGCTTTCCAGGGTCTTGTCCAGACAGGTCTTCATCTGCCCGGCGATTTCTGGGACCGGTTCGTCTCCCTTACTCCGGGATCGCTTTCGCTGACCGCCGGATCGCTCTCCGTCCTGGGTTTGGGCTTTGTCCTTGGGCTCAAGCACGCCCTCGACGCCGATCATCTGGTTGCAGTTTCGACCATCGTGAGCGAGCGGAAGGGATTTCTGAGCTCATCTCTGGTGGGCGCTCTCTGGGGCCTGGGCCACACGGCATCGCTGCTCCTAGTGGGATTGCTCGTCGTTCTCTTTCATGTTCAGATCCCCGATAAGATCGCGATGGGGATGGAATTCACAGTGGCGATCATGCTCGTGATTCTTGGCGCAAACCTACTCTGGAAAATCCGGAAGGGGGCGACGCTGCACTTCCACGCCCATGAGCATAGCCACCGGCTGCACGTTCACCCGCATCTTCACGAGCACGCCGTTCCCGGCCACCGGCACGAACAGGAATTGCAGAATCACCATAAGGTGAAAGCATCAAAAAAGCCCTTCTTCGTGGGGATGGTGCATGGGATGGCAGGGAGTGCAGCGCTCATGCTGGTGGTCCTCGCCACAATTTCGTCCCGCGCCGTGGCTCTCCTCTATATCGCTATTTTCGGCATCGGCTCTGTCGGCGGGATGTTCCTGATGAGCGCACTCATCAGTATTCCCTTTGCCATCACGGCGAGGCATCGAGGGATCAACAGGATTGTGCAGATCGCTGCCGGAATACTCAGCGTCTCTTTCGGTCTGTTCCTCGTTTGGCAGATCGGGTTCTCTGAGGGGTTTCTGCTCTAGAAGGGCCCGTCTCGGCAAGATTCGAAGTGCGTTTCGCGCCATAGAATGATGGGTTGTAAAAAGGTGCGAACGCGGCTGTAAGCGCAATTTCGAACGATCGCTGTCTTGTAAGCAAATCCCGCGTAAGAACCCCCCACGTCCCCTGCTTGCTCCGAACGTCGGATTGGCTCGCCACCTCGTCGATAACCTCAGAGAGATCACGGCCTTTCCGCATCACTTCGCGGGCGATTCGTTCCGGCACAAGGACATTTCCCGAGCTCCCGAAGTAACCAACCGCCCCATCGCTGACGTAAGCCCAGCTCTGGAGGAAAACTTGTTCTTTACCGGAGTGCCGGACGGTGTGGAACCCCCCTTCGAGTCCGATGTAGAAATCGGCGGTTTTCTTTTTGGACTGAAGATGCTCCTGCAGCCTCATCGCCCGCTTTCGTGCGCCGCCAAGAAGCTGTTCCAGCGTCCGGGGCATGGAGACATCTCCTCCGATGCTCGACATGATATAATTAGGAACCGACGATGGTGGCCCGAGGTAGCGACGAATCGACCGGACGACTTTCTTGACTGCGTCGACCTTCGGTCCCCGCGTGCTGGCGATGGCGATGATCATGGATGCGCTTGCGATAAGGCCTCCCGGGATTTTCCACGAGAACTAAATAATGGAGATGCGCGGAAGAGAAGATGCAGGACATCCGCAGTGCGTGGACGCTGCTGGGTTCGAACCAGCGACCCCCGCCTTGTAAGGGCGGTGCTCTGAACCAGCTGAGCTAAGCGTCCAGATAACTATTGGAGCGGGAGACGGGGATCGAACCCGCGACGTCCAGCTTGGGAAGCTGGCATTCTACCGCTGAATTACTCCCGCGGGTATTTTATTACGAAATTTTAATGTTTGAGGCGATATTTGAGCGAGTCGGTCTATTCGAGGGACGGAAAAGGGACAAAATCCTAACACTCCAGAAGAAATATACCACCCGCCTTCTTCACAAGCAACCCAACCAACTGAGGCCGCATTGTTTCCAGAGCTCTTCTAGTACCCTGCTCCCACCCTATTGAAGTCAAGCAGATAATTTCGCATATTCTTTCGGGAGGAAGCGCTACGCCACTTCCTGACATTCCCAATAGTTCTGTTCGGCTGCCAAGCAATGCGCGGCACGCGTCTAAACATGTAAGAACGGAATATTGCGTTATTACTGAATGTTAAGCGAAATTGTTCACTGCCTTATTAACCCTCAGAGCTTATGCAATCAGAGACTATGATCCAGATTGCTTCTTTGATAATTGGCGCTCTTGGATTCACGTTTGGTGTTTACAAGCACTTCTCTTCACGTAAAGTTGCCAAGATCACATACGAGGTGACAGAATTGGGGGACTTCCCGCTGCCGGATGAATTCCTTGCAGGATTAGATAAGGCGCCGATAATGATTATGATTAAGAACAATGGCAACAGAATGGCCCGGTCGGTGCTTCTGCATCTGAAGACCCGATCACTAATAAAGGAATTTCTCATTGCCACGGACGAGAAATGGGAAGAACATCACGGAGATTATGAGTTGACTTTGAGAGTGCCACAACTCAATCCAAGCGATGCAGTAAAAGTATCCTTGTTTTGCAACCAAAATGACGTTCATCGCAAGCTCTTGACCGATCTCCGAGTAACACATTCCGAAGGGGTGGCAGTTGACTTAAAAGCACCATCACCAGGCGGCATCGCAGTTACTTTCGATTTGTTTGGATTGAGTTTAGGCATCCCATTATCCAAGAAGAAATGACCGTTGCACCCTTATCCAAAACAACTTAGCTTAATAAGCAAGAGTACGGCGCTCAAAGTGTTCGGAAGCGAATCCCGACATTGAGTCGTGGTTTGCTCAACGCTTCCGCTCGCGACAAGAAATTCTGTTTGTAGTTGGCTTCGGCATTGCGGACTCCTGCGAAACGTCCTTTGCCACGAAAACCGCAATTGTCATTCGAAAGACATTTTCTTGTAGAAGCACCCCTCACGGCATAAGACACGGAGTAAAAACTAAATGGGGATGATCTTTCAGAAGGTAATATTGGAAAACTACAAGTGCTTTCGTCATTTGGAGCTGGATCTGCGAGATTCGTTGACTCTACTTGTCGGTGATAACGAAACAGGAAAATCTACCTTGATCGAGGCGGTCAACCTTTGCCTTACGCAAGAGCTATTTGGAAGAAACCTGGCATTTGACATCTCCCCCTACCTCTTCAATCGGACATGTGTCTCGGAATACCTAAAAGCCCTAAATGCCCACAAGAAGGTGGCTCCACCAACCATCTTGATCGAACTTTATTTTAAGGACACGGGGGAATTTGCGTCACTTAAGGGAACCAATAATTCCAAGAGGGTGAATTTACCGGGGGTTAGAACCTTGATCGAATTTGATCAAGATTTTTCAGACGAATACGAGAGCTACATCTCGGATCCCAAAAAGATCAAGAATATTCCAACCGAGTATTATAGAGTGCACTGGTATTCGTTTGCAAACAGTTCAATCACAAAGCGAACCCTCGCCACTAATGTCACCTTTATTGATACCACGACGATAAGACTTCAATATGGCTCAGATTACTACATACAGAAAATAGTTGAAGATTCACTCAATCCCAAGGAAAGGGCTGAACTGGCGGTCGAATATCGAATGCTGAAAGAGACGTTTGCTAACCGAGAAGCCCTCAACAAGATTAACGAAAAACTCGCATCTAGCAAAGGAACGATCTCCAAGAAGAAGCTACAAGTATCGATCGACATCTCCCAAAAGGCGAATTGGGAAACTAACCTGACTTCATACTTGGACGATATTCCCTTTCAGCATATTGGAAAGGGCGACCAAAGTATCTTAAAGATGTTAATAGCCCTGGATCGTAAGGCAGTGGACGCTCACCTGATTCTTATTGAAGAGCCGGAAAACCACCTGTCTTACTCGATGATGAATTATCTGATCGGTAAAATTCAAGAAAAATGTGCTGCCAAGCAGGTTATCCTAGCCACGCATAGCACCTTTGTCCTGAACCGACTGGGAATTGACAAAGTCATTCTACTCTCGGAGGAAAGGAAGGCAATATCACTGAGAAACCTTTCAGAAGGTACGCAAGAGTATTTCCAGAAACTTCCAGGTTACGACACTCTTCGTCTCATAATTGCCAAGAAGCCGATTCTTGTCGAAGGCCCCTCCGACGAGTTGATAGTGCAAAAGGCCTACCTTCAAATGAAAGGCAATCTTCCCATAGAGGATGGATTCGATGTGATCGCTGTACGAAGTCTCTCCTTTAAGCGTTTTCTTGAAATCGCGGTTTTGCTAAACAAAAAGGTCGCAGTTATCACGGATAATGATGGCAACTATAAGAAGAATGTCGAAGCTAAGTACGCTGACTATATTGGGAATCCGCAAATCGGGATCTTTTACGACAAAGAAAACAAATACCCGACTTTGGAGTACCAAATTGCTAAAGTCAACGACTTAAGACTGCTCAACACTATTTTTTCCCGGAACGATAAATCCAAAGAAACTCTTATCCAATTCATGATTGAGAATAAAACTGATTGCGCACTTAAACTCTTCAACTTCTCCGGCACTGTATCTATCCCTCAATACATTCTTGACGTCTATGGCGACTAATCGGGTAATTGTGGCTTCTGCTGGGTCAAGGAAAACGACATTTTTGGTCGAAGAGGCACTTCGACAACCAGAGAAAAGTACATTGATAACTACCTACACAATTGAAAACATCCGCCAGATCATTGATTTTGTGACAGAAAGAATTGGGTGCGTTCCGAAGAATCTTCAGATACTTACTTGGTACTCCTTTCTTCTCAGAGAATGTGTACGACCATATCAAAACTTCCTTTACGACAAGAAACGAATTAGCAACATATCCTTTATGGAAGGCAGATCTGCTCTCTATGTCCGCAAGGAGAATGTATCAAGATATTATTTTCAAAATGGAGAATGGATCTATACTGATAAAATCGCAGAGTTTGCCTGCGTGTGTAATGAGTTATCCCAAGGCCTGGTAATTGCGAGACTCGAACAAATTTACGATCAAATATTCGTAGATGAGTCGCAGGATTTGGCCGGATACGACTTTGATCTCTTGGAACTCCTCGTTCGCTCGATACTCAACATCGTGATTGTTGGGGATTGCCGGCAATCAACATATTTCACTAACTGTTCTCCGAAGAACCACAAGTTCAAGGGATATAATATAATCCGATTATTCAACCACTGGGAGAGTAAAGGCCTTTGTGTCGTTACGCAGAATAACGAGAGCTTTCGCTGTAATCAGAAAATATGCGATTTTGCAGACCGGCTCTATCCCGAGCTTGACGCTACGAAATCCAAGAATGGCGATGTTACGGGGCATGATGGTGTTTTTGTGGTGAACTCTACTGATGTGAGCAGCTACTATGATCTCTTTAAGACTGTGGTCCTCAAGGATTCAATCAAGACGTTGACGATGGATCTGCCATCGATGAACTTTGGAATCGCCAAAGGTAAAACTTTTGACCGCGTACTTATTTTCCCGAACGGGCCGATTCGCAAGTATTTAGCCAGCGGGGATTCCTCGCAACTTGCGCCCAGGACAAAGGCCGGACTATATGTCGCGATCACGCGAGCGAAATATAGCGTGGCATTCGTATGCCAGGAAATAGCACCAGACTTGGATATCGAAGGATTTGTGTTGTAAGTTTTTGGTTAATTCGCATTGCATAGGCTCTGACACGAGACAATAATACGAGGAACGAAAAATTCTCTTGATGGAATTCCGAACCGGAGGGACCTGTCCACCAGTCACGTTGATAGATGGAATTTGACCATGAGGATACAAATGCGTAGATTTACACGCCTCACAAATGCATTCTCTAAGAGCCTGAGACACTTGGGATCTGCCGTTGCAATTTACTTTTTTCATTACAACATCATGAGGCTCCACGAATCATTTAGAATAACGCCCGCGATAAAGGCGGGGATTAGCAGACATCTTTCGACTTGGGAGGAGTTTCTAAGATGGAACATACAACAACAGAAGGCGGCATGACGCTATTCGGGCAGACAAGCATAACCGGGGATTTTTCTGATAAAGCAAAGATAGTGCTTCATTGCGGTGATACGCATGATTTTCTTGCGACGATTCCAGACGAGACTTTCAAGCTGATCATTACCTCACCTCCGTACAACTTGGGCAAATCCTATGAGACCAAGACCAGCATCGAGAAATATCTGGAAAGCCATGTTGATGCAATCGACGACCTGGTGAGGCTTCTGAAACCCGATGGGAGTCTATGCTGGCAAGTCGGAAATTTCGTTGATAAGTCAGAGGTCTTTCCCCTCGACGTATTTTACTACAAGCTGTTTAAGGAGAGAGGATTAAAACTGCGGAATCGAATCATCTGGCATTTCGAGCATGGTCTTCATTGCTCCAAGCGATTTTCCGGCAGATACGAAACCATCCTATGGTTCACCAAGAGCGATCACTACGTTTTTAACTTGGATCGGGTCCGCGTCCCCTCAAAGTACCCCGGTAAGACATTCTACAAGGGCAAGAATCATGGAAAGCCCTCTGGTAATCCGTTAGGCAAAAATCCATCTGATCTCTGGAAAACTGTTGAGCGCGATTGGGATCAGGGCGTATGGGAAATCCCAAACGTGAAGGCCAATCATCCAGAAAAGACCATTCATCCATGCCAGTTCCCCATCGAGCTTGTTGAACGCTGCGTTATCGCACTCACCAATGAGGGTGATTGGATTCTTGATCCGTACTCCGGGGTAGGCTCAACCCTTATCGCTGGCATAAGACATTCACGCAGGGTCACAGGGGTCGATAAAGAGAAAAAGTACATTCAGCTTGCTAAGGCCAGAATCAAATCATTCTTCGACGGTAATCTTAGAATACGACCGTTAGGAAAGCCCGTCTTTCAACCTACAGGCAGAGAAAAGGTTTCGCAAATGCCCATTGAATGGGAGAAATGAGAATAGCGGCTCTCTATTCGTTCAATGGGGGTGCGGAAGCCGTAGACAAGAGGTATCCCAAACTCTTGTCCGAAGTCAAAGACATTATCGGCCTCATAGATTCAGAACGCTACAAGACGAAGAGGAGTAAGGAGAAGACAAAGCGGGGGAGAATCCTATATAGTCCAAAACAGCTTAACAAAGCATTTAAGAGGGAGTTCGGGAAGAAGAAATGGGAAACGCTGAGGGTGAAATGCGATTATCCGACCCAATTTTACGTTCAAGGGTATGCACCGTCCAAGCTTAATCGCGGCTCGTTCAGGGAAATGGACTTCGTTAAGGATCGACTGGGCATTGAAGTTCAGTTTGGTAAGTATTCGTTTATGGTTTACAATGTCGCGGCGAAAATGACGATCTTCCATCGGCTCGGTTACATCGACGTGGGGATTGAAATTGTACCTGTCAAGGCCTTTGCGAGCAAGATGTCGAGCGGGGTTTCTTACTTTGAGCAGTTCGTCTGGGATCTGGAAAAAAGAGGCATTGCAGATATTGACATTCCCGTTCTCATTATTGGGATTGATTCTTCTAACGAGTAATCGCGTTCAGCAGACAATGGAGGCGGGAGTTAGTAAACACCTTTGGACTTGGGAGGAATTCTTAGACTCCAATAATGAGCGCAAAGAAGCGGCTTGATCTAGCGGTTGATTCTGACTATACGATTGCGTAACATATTATCAAGATTGAGCAAATCGGGATGGCTTCGGAAGGGACATCTTCAGCTAATTGTCCGACATGGTATAGCTGCGGGGACAGTTATACTTGTTCTTGTTGCACTCCGTCTCATGTTTGCTCTTCTCCTGCCAAGTGGAATAACTGCGACTATTCTTTTGAACATGGACGAGATCGGAATGATAGCTACTATGCTCTACTTGCTTGTTTCTTTAGTTATTGAACTTTATGGAATGATTCGCAGACAGTGGCAAAAGGGGAAAGATGAAGGCCTATTCAGTTTTATCACCGCGTAATCTAAAGGAAGCATTCATACTTTACGGTCTTGTAGCATTTGGAGGGATGGTATGGGGTGCCATCTACGCAATACTGAAGATATTGGGAATAGATTATTGGTGGTTATATACTTTGATTATTATCGGTGCCGTTCTTTCCGCTCTGTATTTGTGGCAAAAATATAAGCAGAAATCGCGTGATGCACTTCTTGGGGCTATATCTCCGCTAACGGCAAACACTCTCGTGACCATCGAAAGAATTTCGACCACAAATTCTGAGTGGCACTTACTACTTTTCCCAAGACAATTAGGCGAAGAAGAAGATTGGCCAATCGTTTCTGACATAGACAGCCCCCCAGTCGATATTAATTCATCAAGGGATTATGCAACTGCCAAAGGTTAGAATCTGTATTTTGTGCGAAGATATGAGATCAGAGGTTGGGCACAAAGTAAGTCTAATGGGAGTTTTTGGTGCACTCCCGGACGTCGAAATCCTAATGAAAGACCTCACAATACCAATTGCAAAATTGACTTTTGTTCTACTCTTGCATGAAGGCGAGGGAGATTTTAGGCTTAGTTCAAGCATCAAGACGCCCGATGGGAGAACGCTGTCTCCTGTGTCACAACAGACTCTAACTATTCCCAAAGGCAAGCGTGTAAATCTTGCGGTTATGGTTCCAAACTTCATTGCAAACGAAGCTGGTACTTTTACATTTACTCTTAATGCAGATAAAGAGAAGATATACGAGTCAAGCTTTAAAATCTCCCCCGCCTCCTAATCAGAATTAAATTCTCGCCGACAAAGTAAGCACCCCGTATGACGGGGCTACGGTTTCCGTGAAACAGAGCCAGTACCGCCGATTGCTGGCAATCTTCAAGAAATGAACAACCGCTTGTGATCTCAACACGTTTTAGAGCAAACTGAGCTAGTCCCTGTTGGCCTGGTAGTCCCCTCTCATGAAGGCTTTGGCTGAGAGCCATTTCATATACATCTGTCAATACGTCCAAAATACATCCCAAATACATCACTCAACACGTCAGCGACCTTAACGCAAATAACAGCTGATTTTCCAGGTGGGATTGGGGAATATGGATATATTTCGGCTTTCTTGAAATCTACAGGTCTTTGAATATCTCATTTCAAGATAAGAATGTAGGCCATATTGATTCTAACTTAGCAGTTGATTCGACTTGAAGAATTTTAGGTTGGCAGCATCATCAAACTGTTCCCCGAAGGTTTGCGGTGAAAAAATAGAATAAAGGTACGTAATTGATTGTCTGCGGAGAATCCATCTCACCTTCCCTTCTTTCCTCGGAAAGAGGCGAATATTCCTCGACGTGCTGTATCTCTTCGTTTTTCCGTGGTAGCTTAGTAGCATGTCTTTCGTGAGATATTTCGTTAGGTATCCCGCGACCCGATGCAAATCCACGTATTGAATATGGACAATCTTTCCTCCTCCGATTTTTTGCCACGTTTCAGAGATCCATTCTTGAGATATATATCGATCCACTAATATGTGCAGATGTGCCATTCCGGATTTTTGAAGCTCCACTACAGCAATAAAATCAACTGGCTTCTGAAATTTCCTTTTCAGATATGTTCTAAACTTTCCCCATGTGGATCTTAGATACCCGATGGAAGACTCCGGCTCGACTTTATTTGGATCAAGTGTCAACGTCAAAAGCCTCTGTAACTTCATCTCGATAGCTTTCTCGATGATCGCACTCCTCAATCTTTGAACCTTCTTTTTTCCGCAGGTAGGGCAGGAGTATGTTTGACAATCTGCCCTGAGGTAACTTGAACTTATTTCGCCCTTCTCTTCATCGACGCTTCCGCCAACAAAGGTTCCGCTTCCGCAGTATCTGTTTCGATTGTTCATATAAAAAAGTCAAGTGAAGAAAAGAATTATGATATGTATATATTTTCTGAAGTGCTCGATGCCCTTCGGGCATCGAAAGGGTTTTCTTTTGGCTGGCCGCCCTGAATCCCTTTCGGGATTCAGGGTCCCCGACCAGCCGGGCACCCCAGAATTGTGGGTCCGCCCCCTCTGCGGTGAAGACTTACCCTTAAAAAGTACACCGACAGAGGAACTCGTCACGGAAGTGATTGATATTGCTCAAGAATTGCCTTAGAAATATGTTCGTTCAGTCTCCGGGGCATCTCGATATTCTTGAAATTCTTGAATTCTCCCGCCTTATCCTTGTAGCAATTTGATGGCAGAGCCACCCAGGGGCTCTTGCCCTCCTGATGAATCACCCTGAAGCCTTTTATGGTTAGATCGCCCTCTTCCAGGGTGAGAGTGACATCTGCGTTGGCTTTGATGCTGTTGCTAAAGTCGGTTCGACGGATATCAATCGATATTTTAGTCATACAGTTACCTTTCATTTGTCAAAACATTCTTACCTGCTAATTTAGTATACTTCTTTTCCTTGAATCCTTCTCGAATTTCTTCTACGGATCTGACCCTGTTTCTCAAGATGTAGTGGTCCAAATCATTCTTGTCGAAAAAGATTTTCTTCCCTCCCGGCTTATAATGTGGGATGAGGCTCTTGCTCGTAAGACGGTATAAGTAGGATTTTGAAATATGCAAGTAAGAAGCTGCCTCATCGAGGGTCATTGGCTTCATCGACTGGGAAACCAGCAATTCCTCAATCCGTCTCAGGCTTTCCCCTATGTTGTTTCTCTGCATTCAACCCTCAAGGAGGGAATATGACTCAATCACTGGCCTTTTAAAATTCAAAACCCATGACTTTTTCTGATCACGGGTTTTCTTGTACTTGAATATATCAGCTAACGCGGCTTGCAGCGTTTGCAACGTTGCGACTTTAATGACGCAACGTTGCGTGTCCTTATGTCTTCTCTGAGGTGAATCCCATGCGGCTTAATTTGGCTCTGATAATGTTTTCACTCGTCTCGTAACCTTCTTCCCGAATTTCTCGAACCCACTTGGCAACTCTAGCTGACGGAACTGTCTGATGTTTCTTGCACTCGTCTCTCGTTATATACTTTTGCAACTTGTTCTTCAGTTCACCATGATGAAATCGCTTACGGGGGGTATATTCTTCCGCTTTGTTGTTGTGGTTCGCTTCGATTTCTTCTGGTTCGATTTGATCTACAATTCTTTTTTGAATCTCATTTGCAATTAACTCTACGGGGGTATATTCGGGCTCGAATCTCAGTGCAAAGCCTCGCATCAATCGTGGGGTTTCTTTCAGAAGAATTTTCCAATGTTCTTGTTGCCGATTCAATTCCTTCAATGATATCGATTTTAGCCGATCTTCATATAGATGTACCTCAAAGTCGTTGAGCGTCTTCAGAATGGTGAATTCGCTAAACTCGTCACCAACGATCGACTTATCAGTAAGCTGTTCTGGTCCGCCGGCAAATTCCTGAAGTCTGTCTTTCTCATCGAGAAACCAAGAAATCCAATACGCTGCGGCACTGTTTTGTTCTCCTTCAAAGGCACTATGGAAAAGTCTAAATGGTGCAAATGTGCCAACAAACTTCCCTTCAGTTTTTGCTGACTCTATCCAGGCGTTTGAGATGAGAGGAATTGGCTTATCCATCTTTAGAATAAAAATCCTTCCCGTGCCTTAGAGCAAACTTGCGCTTGCCCTCGCTCTCAAGAAGAGCGAACGAGAAGGATTTCTAAGACCTAAGAGTGGCACGTCTAAGGCGGCGTGTCTTCCTAGCCTTACCCAAACTTACGCGATTGTTTTCTCTTCTTCAAGATTTCGGGTAACTGACTGCCAACGAGCGGAGGCATTGATCTCACAAGTGAGGCAGTTTGTCAACTGCATTCCTCTTGCTTTCGTCTATCACCTTCGCATAGATTTGGGTCGAATGAAGATCACGGTGTCCCAATAACTTTGACGTGGTGTAAATATCGACTCCGTTTGAGATCGCGAGAGTTGCGAAAGTGTGACGCCCGACATGCATTGAGAGCGATTTGCCAAGCTCTGCATCCTTGGCCCATTTCTTCAGTTGTTTGTCAATGACCGACTGTCTTGGGAGATAGAACACAACCTTGTCCGGCTGGGGTCTCTTTACCCGCATGCTCGGTTGCATTGTCTTTTGATCCTCAAGTATTCGTCGGGCCTGTTCTGAAAGGGGAAGACGCTCAGGGTTTCCGGTCTTACGTTGGCTAAATATCAAATAGCCATCTTTCACGTTATCCCAAGTCAATGAAATAATGTCAGAATATCTGAGCCCGGAAAAGCACGAGAACAAAAAAGCATTTTTTACATTCTCATTTGATGTTTTTGTCTTCGCGAGAGTTGAGATTTCTCCAAAGTGTAGGTATGTCGGCAGGTGTGGTTTCTTCTTGATGGTAACAAATGCCGCCGGATTTGACGAAATGATCGAGTCTTTTACAGCCTGATTCAGTGCTGTCTTAATCCGTGAGAAATATATCTGCGCGGAGTTTGGGGAAAGTTCCCCTTCCTTCAAGAGGTACGATTTGAAACCTTCGAGAAATTCCCGGGTGAGCTGGCCGAATATCACGTCGGCGCCCGCGAAGTCCCTAAAGTGCGTGAGGGCATCCTCCCATGAGGAGCGAGTATTGAGTGCGTTTTTTGTACCAAGGAGTTTTTCAAAGTAATTCACGAAGCTTTGTTTTCGTTTGCTTGCGTGGAGAACTCCGTGCATTTGTTCGTGAAGTTCAAGCTCTCGCCTCGCCCGGATCTCCTCTGCCATTTTCAACGTCTCTCTGTTATTGAATCTATTACCCCCTAGGGAGAGACCAAGGGCTTCCTTTTTCCTCTTGCCATTAGAATTGATATCGAGGAATAGACGGACGGAGCCGGAGGGGAACTGTCGTTTGATGAGTCTTACGCCCATGGAAACCTCAATGTTAATTGGTGGAACGTGAGTAATACAAATATACAAAAACGAGGGACGGAAAAGGGACAAAAACTCGACAAAGAAGAAAAAAGATGGATAGGATGAGGAGTGAAGGAGGGGGCGACAACGCTGAAAGAAGTACTCTTTTCTACACTTTCTTTTTCTTGATTGTCATTGCTTGGATGGCCAAAATATTACCGCTGAATTACTCCCGCAAACTCGACTCTCTGAAATTATGATGGGCTCGCCATGATGGGTAAGTTCGCTCCAACAATTTAGGGTTGCATACGGAACTAATCGCTGAGTAGTACTTCAGCTGGGACTTGCAACTTGCGATGAAGAACCCTCATCATTCTAACAGATAGGTTTCTTTTGCCACTAAATATTTCTGATACGCGCGCTCGTGTGCCAATAATTTTAGCCAGATCTGTATTAGACATCCCTAGCTGTTCCATTCTAAATTTTATTGCTTCGACCGGTGTTGGAGCCTCGATGGGAAAGTGCTCATCCTCGTAAGTTTCGACTAAGATAGCAAGGACTTCGACCGTGCGGCCTTTTTTGGTATTTGGCCTTGCATTGAAATTTGATTCGATGAAAGCAAGGGCTTTTTCGTAATCTGCTTTTGTTCTAATCGGTTCAATGTTCATATTGCCTCGGCGTCTATCGTGTCGTATTCCTTATGGGTTCCAATAAATCGTATATAGACTATCTTTGGCTTATATTTGATTGCAACGACAAGTCTGTATTTATTTCCACAAATGTTAAAAATCACTCTTCCTTTTTTTAGGACGCTTGCGGTTCCATACCTCTCCTTAATCTCGTTGCTATTATTCCAATCCGCCTTTTTTGCTTCGTGGTACCAAGCTCTAATTGATTGTTCGGCATCCTTGTGTCGTTTTCCGAACTGAATTAAGATGGGTCGCGCTAAAACTCTCACGACGGTCTTGATTCCTTCCCAAAGTGGGAATCAATATTCCCGTTTTGGGAACCATTCAATAAACTAAATTTCCCCTTGTTTGTCAAGCCTTACTGAGTGAGAGTTTGCGCCGTCCCGGGGCATTTATGATCAAGTATCCCGCAAAACAAGAGTCCTTCACAGTAACGTAGCATTCACATTATTCTTGATCCTTCTTCGCTTGATCGAACGGTGGTCCCTCATGTCCAGGTTTAAATTGGTATTGAGGTCACTCAATTGCTTCGTTCGTGAGGGAGCATACCCGAGGCGAGCGGCCGCTCGATACCCAGCATCCAGCTCCGCATTGACTCGATAAATTTCGGAAATTCCTCGGGGTGACGCTGGATGCTCCTGGGAAAACTTGGGAAGAGGTTTCTCCGAAACCCGGCGCTGAGCTCCAATTGAATACCTTTTTGTCGAGCCCGATTGATAAAATTCCTTTGATCCTCCCCCTTCAGCTTCCCGGAAACAGGCACGACCGAATAGCCAAGTCCAATCAGATAACCACTCAGTTTCCGGACGAGCTCCTCATTCCCGCCGCCCACCTGAGCAAAGGCGTCGTCGCCGTCGCAACCATGCAGGGCTAGCGCGACTTCCGCCTCCTGCACCATCGCCAGGCACCGCGGCTCGTCATAGTGCGTGCTTGTTACGTGCAGCGTTTTGAAACAGTCTTTTTTTCTGACGCCGCTGAAGACAAAACAATCGAAGTCATCAATGGCAAGGGCGAGAGCGATCGGCCCGGTGCACGGCTCAATACAGCCGCCGTGCGGAGCGAAGATTTTGACTTTTGACGCGTGCGAACCGTCAATATGGATCGTGTAATTGTCCCGAGCCGGGAGTGTACTCAGTAATTCCGTCATGCTGGAAAAATGGTCCATGAATTTCAATGAGCCGGGGATTCATCGGATGGAATTGGATCGATCCGGTCACGCGTTTTCACTCCGCACCGTCTATTCCTCATCTTCGTAGTGAAATTCCTCCTCTTTGCTTTTCTTCGGGATCGAGCCAAGCCGGTAGGTAAATCCGATATACAGGGCTCGCGATTCGCGAGTGTTGAAGATAGTCTGGCGCAATCTGGGGATCACGAGTTCAAAATGCCTTTTTAAAGTCCCAAAAATATCGGAAGCACTCGCCATCAAGGAAAGTTTTCCGTCCCAGAGCTCCTGCCGCAATCCGAGGTTGACGACGCTGCTTGGAAAATACTCGCCCTGCGGTGTCAACCGCAATGAGCTCACGTGCGAATGGATCTGCAGTCTCGACCCCTTCGTGATGTTCAGATTCGTGGTAAGGGTGCCGCTCCAAGACATCCTCGATTGAAACTTCGCGTTTCCGATATTCGTCGCGTCAAGCTCTTCATAGAGACCCGTCGTGCTCAGGTGGCCGTTGAAGAAATCCCCTGCGTGCCAAGAAAATATCAATTCCATTCCGGCCGATCGAGCGGATGCTGCGTTCTGCTTTGTGGTCCGCAGGGTGGATCGGTTGACGAGCTCCTTTATCGAACTGATCGTGTTGGACTCACGGCGGTAAAAAAGGATTGGTTGAATAAACACCCGGTCGTACTGAATCTGGCATCCCAGCTCGAACGAGTGAAGATATTCCGGCAGAAGGGAGGGATTTCCGAACGAAAGGTTCTTCGGATCGCGATATTCGGGAAACGGATCGAGATCTCTTGGACGCGGCCGCGACGTCCTCCGGCTGAAGCTGAGTTTAAGCTCGGAGACCCTGCTCATTTTATACGCGAGGTGGACGCTCGGGAAAAAGTCAAAATAATTGTTCGTCATTACAGAGTCCAGGGTGACTAAATCCGATTTTCTGTCGTCCTGCTCGACTCTGAATCCTGCCAGAAACCCGAATTTTCCGAAGGATCGTTTGTAGGTCGCATAGAGAGAGTGAATGGATTCGTTGAAACGATAGCTGCTTGTCTTCGCCGAGTCCTCGATAAACCGATTCTGGGCGGGATCAAAATTTTCGGCATAAAATTCGAGGTTGGTGCGGCTGATATCGGCGGAATACCCCGCTTCCAGGGCGGAGGTCCGGGTGAATGCATTTGAATACTCGGCCGAAAGCTGAGTCTTGGAATCATTTTGACTGATCAAAGAGTTATCGTAGGCAGTAGGAAAGGCCGGAGACACGTAGATATTGGTGAACCGGAAATCGTCCTCCTGCGGAGATCCTGATGTCGCAAATTCCAATCGCAGTTTGTGGTCCGACCGTGAAAAGGTATGGTGAAAATTGGCGGTGATCGACCGTTCCTTGTCAAATTCATCGCCCGAGCCGTTACGATCGTACTCGGTGAGAACAATATTCCTGGAATTCTTCAGTGTCCTGTCGGAAGAATCGTTTCTCGTGAAGCTATTCTGAAAGTACGTGCCGGACAGGCCGAAGCTATTCGATGAATCGACGTGGAAATCCAACCCAAGCGTGAATAATTGCGTCACGGGGTGCGCAAAGGAACGGAGATCATCGGTGTAGGTAGATGCAAACGACGTCGGAGCGGCCGGGCTGGCAACCGCCCGCTCATCAGAATTGATGCGATTGCGGTTGTCTCTTCGGACGCTGGCGCTGCCGTAGACATTAAAATTGCCGGGGCTATAATTTATGCGCGTATTTCCATTGTGGCGGCCATCGTTGCCGATATGGGCTGTGAGGTTTCCATGTGTTCCAAGCGGGGTATCTTTCTTTAAAACGATGTTGATAATGCCCGATTTCCCCTCGGCCCGATACCGGGCGGAGGGGGTCGTGATGACCTCTATCTTTTCGATTGAACCGGCGGAGAGCTGTTCCAGGAACGTCCCCTCCTGTTTCTCCAACAACGGGGATCTCCTTCCGTTAATCATGAGCAATACTCTTGACGATCCGCGGAGGAGCACCTCTCCATTAAGATCAATTTGGACCGAAGGAATATTCTCCAGAACGTCGCTCGCCGATTCCGCTTTGCTCAGCACATCCTGATCGATATTATAGACCATTCGATCAATCAATTGAATCATCTCCGGTTTGTCGGCGGTAATCGTCACAGCCTCCTGACTGACCGCTCGAGAGGTCAATGTAATGAGCCCAAGATTCAGGTGCTTATGCTGGGCGTCGAGGGTAAATACCGGCGTCGATTTTTCCACATAACCCACGAGACCGTACTGGACGAAATACTCCCCCCACGGTATGTTCTTTAGCTCAAACTTTCCGGTTGATTCGGTGACAGATCCGGTGACCAGCGTGCTGTCGGTCTTCTTGAGGAGAAGGGCGTTGACATATTGCAATGAAGCCTTCGATGAATCGTCAACGACCACCCCTCTCACGGTCGCCGTGTTGGAGCTTTGCGCAAGAGTGTGTATGGGCGGCCAGGAAAACCAGAATAGAACCCACGCCAGGATATAGTGGAAGGGGTTAATGCTCATCCACAGAAGGCTCGTTGCCCCACGAGTTTATTGGGAATGCTCTGCGGGTGAGAGTCACCGCGCGTTATTCAAATCTTTTTCGGGGACTGAAAACCGGAGAGAGACGGACTTTGCGGATGTTTCGCTGAGGGTTACCTCATACGTATGTTGGCCCGCGGGGACTTCGAGAAGCAAAGAATTCACCTTGCCCGGAACGACTTCTTTCCACTCCTGATAACTGAGACCCACAGATTTAGTGGTCTCCAGCGGTCTTTGCGCGACAATCGTTTTGCCTTCCCGAAAGACGACCGAATATTTCTGCGCGCCTTTCATTTTCTCGTCGTAATTCAACCGCGTGCTGATCTGCACCTGTGTCGGTCCGACTGCGCGAAATTGGACGGGGCGGTCCTTGGATGAGACATAGTAAGCGATAAGATTCTCCGCAATCGTCGCTGTGACGATCCTATCGTACGAAAGCGGTTCGATGGCAACCAATTTATTCGTCCCCTTGGACGGCTGGAAGAGCAATTTAATCACCGCATCAAAGGGCGTATCCTCGAGCGAGATTTTATACGAAAACGAGCCTTCGGGAACATTGAGGGAAAACTTGCGGCTCTTTCCCAAGACATCATTGGACGAGCGCAACACGGCGTCCGAAGCATCCGTCTGCGTCGTGTGTGCGCTGACCGTGTTGTTTCCCTCCTTGATCAGGATTGTATATTTTTGAGCTTCCGCGTTTCCTTTTGGCAGTTTCAATCGGCTCATGACACTGAGTCTCCCCGGTCCGTCGATCCGAACGCCGATCGGCTCCAGAGGCGTAAGGAGGTAATATTCTTTCTCGTTGCCGTTGATCAGCACCATGACCGGTCTTCCCTTTATGGGAATCAGCGTTATAGAACTTCGGCCGGCTGCGGAAAGAAGGTTGGGAACGAAAAGGAGAACAACGAGCGTGAACCGAACGATTTTCATCGAGGACATCAAGCCTCCGTTTGGGAGAGTGGAATCGATTTTCTCTTGAATAGATAGTGTTTGACATCGATCCGGATGACCGCGAAAACGACGACCCCCAGTATCACCGTCAGGATTATCGTGCTTGAGACAGAATATCGGTCTTTGAAGAAGAGAGATCCTTCCCCAAGCTCGGGCGCCTTCTCGGTGACCTCGATGGGGAGATTATATTTCAGTGCGATCTTTTCCAACTCCAGGAGGTTGATGACGGGCAGGCCTTGCTCTGCGAAGAGATTGATGATACCGCGCGTGGGGAAATTCTTTACGGCGAGGTGCTGCGTGAGCCCCGGGGGGATGAGGCGCGCGTTGGCTGCTCCCCCTATCGATGCGCTGCCCCCTCCGATATTCACGTAGCACGCGATCGGTTTCCCGTCCGCGGCAGCGGCATACATTTCCATTCTCTTGCTGATGCTTGCCTGCAGCGTTGGTTCATCGATAAACTTTACGTGGTTCCGCTCGACCGCCGCCTTGATGAGATCGCGGCCCTCGGGCGAAAGGCCCCGCCCGTTGTCCGACGGCCCTCCAATAGATGCTGCAACGGATTTAAGCTGGAAGATTCCCCGTTCGTTGAGAACGCGTTCCATATCCAGCCAGGTCAGGCTGGGCAGATTTGCGCCCCAATCCGAAGCACCGACCGAGCTGATGATGATCGGCGTCAATTCCAAGGCGTCGCAGGCGGCGAGGAACGCGATGTTCCAGCCCGGCAGGGAACCCGTCATACCGGCGGCGACCACGGAACCTTTTTTCAATTTCGCCTTGAGGAGCATGTCAACAAACACGGCTGCGTAGTTCGGATTGGTCGCAAGGATCTTCGCGTTCACCATCCCGCGATCCGAGGTAATCGGCGTCCGCTCCTGCCCGATCAGGCCCGTGTGATAGGGATCGTTCTGGACATCGATCGGAATCCCGAGCACGCGCGAATACTCCTTTATGGCCTGCGCGGCGAGCAGGGCAGTCTTCGCGGCCTGGAGCTTTTTGTCGTAGAACGGCTGGCGTTCCGGCGCGGCGGTTTTTTCCGCGACGGCAAAAATGAGCAACGCGAAGGCGGCCAGTCCGATCAGCGTGACGTTGCCCGGTTTACCCTCATTCAATTTCATATCACCCAATCCTCGATATTAAATACTTCTCCTCCCGTTGTGATCATCAGGATAAGCCGTATGAAAATCGCGGCAATGATCATCGTGGTGATGGTTTTCACGACGCCCTGCCGTTCCATCCAATTGGCGATGAGGCCCGGTATAATCAATCCGATCGTTTGGAGTTCCAGTGTGGTCACGTTTGTCTGTATGATCAACAGTGCCCGCGAAAGCCAGCCGAACAGAAAGCCGACAAGAATCACCATCACAATCCTGCGGCGGCCGTAAATAAACATGTAGTTCGAGAGGTATTTCATCGTCAGGAATGTCAGGAGACTCACAAGCACGGTCCCGACAATTCTGAGGGGATGATGGATCATGAGAGCCACATAACCGGGCACGACCATGCCGCCGGCGGCAAGCCCAAGCGTCTCCGTGAAGATCAGACTCAGTACGAGACCGATTCCAACCGACTCGATGATGATCTCTCGCGCGGCCTCAGTATGCATACTCTTTTCCTCTATTGGTGAAGTAGGCGACAATTTCCTCGCCGAAGCCGACGATGTTCCCGATCCCGATGACAAGCGAATGGCTATCCGACTGAGAAAGCACCTGTTCGAACACATCCTCCGGGGTCGCGTCCACCAGGTTCGATATCCTCGATGCGGGGAGCCCCAGGGCGAGTGCACGATTTTCAAGCGGCACCGTAAGCTCGCCCACGAGAATAAAATGATCGGCCGGAATATGATGCGCGATCAGATCAGCGAGACTCTCCGTTCGTTGAATCCGATCTTTGCGGCAATTGACGATCACGATGATCCTCTTCGAAGGCGTCATGAACGGTTTGAGCAGCTGCCAGATCACGGTGTAGGAATCGGGGTCGTTCGCCGCGAACGCATTGACGAACTCGATTTCGCGATCAGACTGCGTGAGTGAGAATATTCTCAACACGCCGGGATCGGGGATGACGCGCTGCATTCCGCGGAGCGCCTCGGGTTCCGGTACTCCGAGATGTTTGCACGCGGCCAGAGCGATCGCGACGTTGTCCTTGTGCTCGATGTACGCAAACCCTTTCATCATCTCGTCGGTGATGTGCTCGCTTGTCACGAGGCGGATCTGCGTCTCGCGGCGATCGGCGGCCTCCCGGAGGACGTGAAAAAAATTCTGCTCGCATGTGAAAAGAGTTCCGTTGCGCGGGATCGTATTCGACAGGGTGCGCGCGATATCTTTGAGTGTCGGTCCCATCTCGTCCAGATGGTCTGCGCGCACATTCGTGATGACTCCGACCGTCGAGCGGATCATTTTCTCTTCCGTCAGCCGCTGATTGTCGGGAAGAACCGCCATGCATTCAACGACAAGAGCGTCGACACCAAGCTCGACCGCCCGCAGTGCGACTTTGAGCTGCTCAATAATATTGGGCTTCCCAATCCGCACGATGTGCGCCTGTTTGCCCGACGGCAAGAGGTAACACGGCATCGTGCCAGTCGTTTTCCCGAGTGTTTTAATCCCGCCTCCCTGCAACCCTCCCGTGATGAGCCGGGTGACGGAAGACTTCCCGCGCGTTCCGTTAACGTGCACGCGATGGGGGATTAACAGAATGGTGTGGAGGTGCCGCCGGTACTCGCGCACACCGAGGAATACGAGGAGGGCGACGACCGCGGCGATGAGGATCATTACCCGGCTTGGTCAGCGAACATCAGGACTTCCGTCCTCATCGCACCAGGAACATCTTTCTTGTTTCGCGATGGATGCGGGCAGGGTCCGCGGGATTCACTACTTCGAGCCGATAGTAGTAAACGCCGCTGCTTGCCGCCCCTGCATCCCATTTCACGCTGTGAAACCCGGCTTCCTCCTCTCCGCTTACAAGCTCTTGCACCTGCCTCCCCAGGACATCATAGAGCACGAGTTTCACGACGGCCGAAAACGGAAGACCATATTCGATCGTTGTGGTGGGATTGAATGGATTTGGGAAGTTCTGACCGAGCACCACGGTCCGAGGGACCATGTCGCCCGCTTTCCCGTTCATTGCAGGAATAAGCACGGCATAGGTGACCGCCGCATGAATTGGAATGTCGAACGAGCCCTGCCCCTGCAAGACGTAGGTCGATGAGTGCTCGCCATTCTTCACCACAAAGCTGAGCGAGCATCTCGGCTCGCTGAGAACCCAACTGAGTGTGAGATCGGGGACTTCCGCAGAAATCCGGACGGGGAACGATCGACCGATTCCGTCTCCTCCAAAGAATACCGCTTCACTCTGAGTTGCCGGAAATCTCACGTCGAAACTCCCTTCCGGGGGGATGGGCGGCAGCTCGAATTGCCTGTTGCGTTCGGGAGATGAAGTGCCGGAAAATAAATAAAGCTTTCTGGCGGTTCCGGAGCGCTGTCCGAAACTGAGAGTTCCAAGCGGTTGCCCTTCCGTCTCCGGCGGCGATTTCATGACCTCCGTCGGGACTGATGCGAGCCATGACGGTCCAGAACTGAGCACCACCTTCCCACTCTGATCCACTTTCAACCAATAGGACCTTCCTGGCCTGATCGAATCGGCAATCACGTATCCGCTTTTGTAACCAAACTCGCGCGAGATCAGCGCCACGGGTGGAATCGGCGTCACCGAACTGACCGGAAACGCGTGAGAGATCGAACCGATCATGTTCCAGCCCGAAGCGACGGTCACTGTCTCACGGTCGACGGTCCCGCCGCCCAGGTCGATCGTCTGCGAAGACGCAAATTTCAGCCAATAGCCGATTCCAAGTTGCAGCGTATCCTTTATGATGTACGAGCCAGCATAGGCGAACGCCGGCGAAGATGCTTGAGGAAAGAGAGCGCGCTTCCGCGGATCGCTCGCCCTCACCGGCAGGGAAAGAAGATTCCATCCGTTATCAACCGGAAGAGAGATAACCGTCGATCCGCCGGGATCGAGGACCTGAATCATCACCTGCTGGCTGTCGGAGAGCGAACCATCGGACGCATGAAAGGTGACAAGGTAGCTGCCGATTTGACCCATCGTGGGAGTCCATCTGAACAATCCGCGGCCGTTCAGACTATCGACGAACGAAGCCCCGCCGGGAAGACCCGGCGCCGATAACGACGGAATTGTAAGATCGGGATCGGAGGCAGAAACAATAAACTGCAATTGATTCCCCGCGAGCACCGATTTGTTGCCAATCGGCGCCAAAGATGGGGGATGGTTCACAAACGCGAGTGTCGTGTGGTATACCCCCTGGCCCTGGCTTCCGGCAAAAATGTTGAGCGGGTTTGATTGGTCGCTCTCGAGAGTATAGATGGTTTGGTCGGCAAGCCCGCTATTCATCGGGGTCCAATTCGTCCCGCTATCTGCGCTCACGAAAACTCCGTTACCAAACGAGGCGGCGAAAAAGGTCTTATGATCACCCGGGTGTATGAGAATGCTGCGCACAGAATGTGTTGTTGGGATTTGGGAGTGGAGAAGCCAGGATACGCCGCCGTTCGTGCTTTTGTACACCCTTCCGCTATCTGCCCCCGCATACACGGTGGAGGGTGCGTTGTAGTCGATGGTGACCGATCGGATGAAGACATCCTGCGGAAGGAATCCGTTCGCGTTCGTGTAGTTCGTCCAGCTCCCCCCGGCATCGGTTGTCTTGAAGAGATAGAGTGAATCTGTGCCAACATACAGGATATTGGGATTTGTGGGATCCATGGCCATCGATCGAATCGAAGTCCGTGCGCGGATCCCATTATTGCTTGCCTGCCAACTCAACCCGCCGGTCGCTGTCTTGTAGACACCGTCGTCGGTGCCGGCGAATACGAGACCGGCATTCGATGGATTCGCGATCAACGTCCTGGGGAAATGGTTAATCGTTGCGGAATCGGTGATAACCCACGTCGATCCGCCGTCGGTGCTCTTGAAGACGCCCGAACCATAGGCGCTTGCATAGACGAGCAAAGGATTGTTGGTGATCGCGAGTGAAGTAATGGCGTTGGATGTGGAGAGACTCGTTGCTTTCGTCCAGCTATTACCCAGATCGGTCGATGTCCATATTCCGTCTCCGAAGTCCCCTCCAAGAATGAGTTTGCCCGACCCGGTTCTCTTGACAGCTCGAGCCGCGACTCCCAACATTCCGGAATTACGGCCCGACCAGTTGAATCCGGAATTTACACTTTGATACACCCCCATGCCTTCAGTTCCGACATAAACCGCCGAGCGATTCACCGGATTGATGGCGATCGAGCTGATAGCGGCCGGCGGACCGGGCAGGCCTATGCCTGCGGTCCAGCCGGTTATTGCATCGACGACACTTCTGGAATAAAAACCATCCAGCGAATCGGTTCCCGCATACCGATAGCTTGTGTTGAACGCGACGGCGCGAACATGGAAGTCGGGAAGATGGTTTGCTGTCGCTGTGTCATTAAGGCTAGACCAATTGAGTCCGCCGTTGGTGGAATGGTAGACGCCCTTCGTGGCCGTGCCGATGATCAGGTTAAAGCCGGGATTGATCGGACTGATCGCGATGGAATGCACGCTGTGGCGGATGCCGATACCACGCTGAATTTGATTCCAACTCGCACCGCCGTCAAGGCTGCGAAAGAGAGCACCGCCGGTTGCTATATCGAGAATGGAGCCCCCCACGTACAACGAGTCCCGGCCAAAAATGGCAATCGACCACTGATGAGCCAGCGTTTCTGGAGGGACCGGGTCAATCACGGGAATGGCGATCCACGAGACGCCTTGATTGGTGCTTTTGAATAAACCGGAGCCAAACGTGGCTGCATAGAGACTATTAGTCTGGGTATCGTAGGCAAGGCTCCGTACAGAGACGGTGGTCGGGAGCGATGTCGACCATGTCACGCCGCCGTCAGTTGTCTTGAAGACGCCGTCGTTTGTGCCGCAGAAAACTAGCGTATTCGAGAGCGCCGCGAGTGAGCGCACGAACGTGTTTGTCAATCCGGTCGTTAGGTTTACCCACGTGCCGCCGGCATCCGTAGTCTTGAAGACCCCCCACCCGAAGGCGCCTGCGTAGATGACCGATGTATCCTGGGGAGAGATGGAAATGGCTTTGATTACCTTGTACAGGGGACCGTGGCTCGTCCATGTCGGGCCGGCACGGCTCGACTGACTAATCACTAAACAGAGAATTGCGCAAAAAAAAGGCCTGAGCCTGGGATGCATAGGTTGGTGTGGTGGAGGCCTCGGGGGTGACCTTCCGACTATAATTTAAGAGATTTTAGGCAAAAATCAAAGGCCAGTTCGCGAATCGCGAGCCGGCCTGATCGGGAGGATACCGAGAGCCCGCGAGACGGGATATTCCGGGGCCGTTTCTATACTTATTTAGCGAGCAACATCTTCCTTACCTGCACAAACTTTCCGGATTGAAGCCGATAGAAATAGACCCCGCTGGAGAATCTGCCCGCATTGAAACTGGCGCTGTAAGTGCCTCCTTTTCCCCAGGATGTGTATATTAAGCAAGCGCGTGTATTCGCGCAAGGCGGTACCGATAATGTATTAATTTCCGACCGGCCGACGCTCATGAATCGATCCGAACAGTTCAAATACTTCTACAAAAAGCTTCCTCCCGGCTCGCAGCTCAAGTTCTGTGGGGCTGTCTTCTTCACCTTCGCGCCGATTTGGGCGGTCGCGGTATCCCGTCTTGCGGCGGACCGTTCCTCGCCCGAGGTTCTCAGCTATTTTGTGGCAAGCGGGATCATCGCGATGCGTCCCTGGAAAAGCTTGTCGAAGAGATCCTGGCGAGAGTCCGCGCCCACGGGCGGCAAGAGGATGACCAGGTGCTCGTGATTGCGCGCGTGCACTGATCAAATGAGTATGCAAAAAGGCGACGAAATAATTCTCAACCCTGAAAGCCTCTCGGGCGACGGGAGGACCGTTGCGCGGATCGATGGGATGGTCTTCTTCGTCGAGAAGGCGGTGCCGGGCGACAAAGTCCGCGCGCGGATCTGGAGGGTAAAGAAGAATTTTGCCGAGGCGAGGGCCGTCGAAATCCTCACACCCTCTCCGTTTCGTGCCCCCGCAAAATGCAAGCACTTCGGCGTGTGCGGCGGATGCCGGTGGCAGGACCTTTCCTATGACGCGCAGCTCAACTACAAGCATCAACTGGTGGTCGACGCGTTCGAACGAATCGGAGGATTTAAGAATCCTGTCGTACACCCCGTCCTCGGGTGTGAAAACCCCTACTTCTACCGAAATAAGATGGAGTTCACCTTTTCAAACTATCGATGGCTCACCGACGGGGAGGTCGCTCGAAGGGAGGAACCGAAAGAGGAAGTGGCCCTCGGCCTGCACGTGCCGGAGCGCTTCGACAAGGTTCTCAATCTCGAGGAATGCTGGCTTCAGTCGGAGCTGAGCGCGGCGATCGTTAACAGCGTTCGGGAGATTTGCGGGGTCTGGAAGCTTTCCGTCTATTCTACGAAAACCGACGAGGGGTATCTCCGTCACCTGGTTATCCGGGAGGGGAAGCGGACCGGCGACGTGATGGTGAATCTGGTCACGACAATCGATTGGCCGGAAGCGATGGAAAACATCACAGAATTGCTCCGCAAGCACTTTCCCGGGATCACGACCGTTGTCAATAATATGACCACGCGAAAATCGATGGTCGCCTTCGGCGAAAAAGAGAAGGTCTATTACGGTCCCGGAACCATTACCGAAAAGCTGGGCAAGTTTACGTTCCGGCTGTCCGCGAATTCCTTTTTTCAGACCAACACTGAGCAGGCGGAACGGATGTATGATAGGGTCCGGGAGCTGGCAAAATTGCAACCGGACGACGTCTTGTACGACCTGTACTGCGGGACCGGAGCCATCGCGATCTGTCTTTCGCCCTTTGTGAAGCGGGTGCTCGGGATTGAACTTACGGAGAGCGCCGTTCGCGATGCCGAACGAAACGCCGAGGTCAATCATGTCACGAATTGCCATTTTCTGCAGGGGGATTTGAAGGAGAAGTTGACGAACGATAGCACCTGGAGCGGGGACCATCCACGTCCGACCGTGGTGGTAACCGATCCCCCGAGAAGCGGCATGCATCCGAAAGTTGTCGATCGGATCATAAAACTTTCACCGGAGCGGATCGTCTACGTGAGCTGCAATCCCGCCACGCAGGCCCGCGATGCGAAGCAGATGGCCGATGCGGGGTACACGCTACGGGAAATCCAGCCCGTCGACATGTTCCCTCACACGGATCATATCGAAGCCGTGGCGTTATTCACGAAGATGCAAGTTTAGCCTTTTGCCGGTCATCATGCAGACGAAAACCATCGTCCATCGCCTCCCCCTCACCAAAGCCCGCGTGAACCTTGGCGCGCTGATCCGAAGGGTTCACAACAATAAAGAGCACTTCATCCTCGAAAAAGACGGCATCCCTGTTGCCGCTCTTCTGGATGTGGACGAGTATGAGGATTACCTCGACATGCAGGATCCTGAGCTGAAGCAGCAAATCAAGGAAGGACACAAGGAGTATCGCCAAGGCAAGCTAACCGAGGATCTTGATGCCTTTCTTGCGAGCCTTAAAGCCAAGCGGAAAAAGCGCACGGCCAGGTGAGCCGTCCGTGCAAGGAGGCATACTGATTCGTAAAGCGGAAATATCGAGACCTATGGGAGCAACCATAGCCGCTACGAACCGGAAAGGGGGCGTCTCATTCTTTCGCTCTTCTGCCAATATAAACTGTCGCGACCCCCATCGTGAGTGAGTGGGCCTCGACGGAGGTGAAGCCTGCCGCCTTCATCGACGCGAGAAATTCAGCTCTTTCCGGAAAGGCCCCAATCGACCGGGGAAGGTATCGATAAGCGGTCTTGTGTCCTGAAATAATTCTTCCGAGAAGTGGCACGCCGAGATTCATGTACAGGTCATTGATCAGTCTGACTATATATCGATCCGGTTTCGAGAACTCGAGGATGACCGAAATTCCATCCGGCGCCAACACCCGGAACATCTCACTGAGAGCGGCTTCACGATCGGCGAAGTTTCTTATACCAAAGGCGACGATCGCCCCGTCGAAGAGCAGATCCTGAAATGGAAGATGCAAGGCGTCGCAGATGACCACTTCGATCCGCCCCCGACCTGCGTGACCATTCAGCTTGCGCTTCAAGACCTCCAGCATCGCAGGCGCAAAGTCGGTTGCGACGACGCGGGAGGGTTCCAGCGAAAGAAGTTCGAACGAGACGTCTCCACTGCCCGCTGCGATGTCGAGCATGAGTCCCCCGCGCTTTTCCGCCAGGAATGAAACCGCCTTCCTGCGCCACCCCCGATGCAATCCGAAACTCAACAGCCGGTTCAGAAAGTCATACCTGGGTGCAATGGCATCGAACATCGCTCTGATTTCATGGGGATCCTGTTGGTCGAGCGCCTTTTTTTCCGTCATCGGTTGTCAATGTCCCCAAAAACGCCCTAAATTGCAACCATTCGATTTCGGGTAGACTCTATATATAGAGGCGGCGCGGGAGGAGGTTTGCCCGATCCCGATACGGCGTATCGGGAAGGCATTTGACGCCACGGAGGCCGTGGGACAACTATCCTATTGGCCCGCCGTACAAACTGACAACAGCTGTCAACCGGCTCGCCGGCGGTACTGTCTAACCTCTGGAACATCACATAGAAAGATTCCCCCGGATGCCCTCCGATGACGAGCGGCGACTGATTTTCGACGCGCAGGAAGGAAGCCGCGGAGCATTCCGTCTCATCGTCGAACGCTACATGAAGCAGGCTTATGACATTGCCTATGGCGTGGTCGGGGATCATGACGAAGCGGAAGACGTGGCTCAAGAGTCGTTCGTTCGTGTCCACCGGTCACTCCGTTCGTTCCGCGGCGACGCGGGATTCGGAACGTGGCTTTATCGGATCGTGATGAATGTTTCCCTTAATCGCCTCCGCAAAAGGAAAATGAAGGAACAACGCGAGGTAAGGATGCAGACTCAATACCGCGAACAACCGGGACCGGACCTGTTGAATGTCGAGCAGCCGGATCTCCGCATTCATATCGAGCGCGCGCTTCATCAGCTTCCGACTCTCCAACGCGCGGTAGTGATTCTGCGGCATATCAATGGGATGTCGACCAGGGAAGTGGGCGCAATCCTCGGCTGCTCGGATGGAACCGTCAAAACGCATTTGCACCGCGGGTTGAAGAAAATGAGAACGAGGCTGGGATTTCTCAAGGTTGAAGGTTTTTGATGAGACATTCGCGCGTCAGATCGTTTCTGTATGAATACGCCCGGGGCGAGCTCTCCCAAGAAAAGGGACGGGAAATCGAGAACCATCTTCTTTCCTGTCACCGGTGCGCCCGCGAGGTGGAGCAAATCCGAACCATCGTCACGGCGACCGCAACCCATCTGCGCACGGCGAGCGATCACCGATCGGCTGAATATTGGCATACCTTTATAGACGGGGTAGAAGAAAGAATCGAAGCCCGCGGCCTCGAACGAGTGTCGCCTTTGATCAGGATTCTCGACGCGATTGGTTCGCTCTTACGGTTCCGCGGTCCCGTAATAGCAATCACAGGCGGTTCTCTCGGGCTCGTTATCGTGGGATTTCTCGCGATACGATTGCTTCGTGTCGAGCCGGTACAGCCCGAAGAAGCGGTCCGGGCTGATGAAGAACCTGCGCAGGTGGTTGCTGTGGATGACCGGATGGGAGACTATTTCCGGAAATCAAAGGTGCTGCTTGTCGGCATCTCGAATTTGAAAACGGCCGACGACCGTCCGTTCGACCTGAGCGCGGAGCGCAGGGTATCCCGCGAGCTGGTTGCCCAGGCACGGTACCTGAAGAATCAACCGCTCGACATGCGGTCCGCAAGGCTTATCGGCGATCTCGAAAAAGTCTTGATCGAGCTTGCAAATATCAAGGAGGAGGGCGGCACGCCGAATGTCGAACTGATTCGAAGCGGGATTCAGCGCCAAAATCTTCTCTTTAAAATTCGCATGGCCGAGGCGCTATGTGACTCCACAAGATTTATTCAGGCACGGGAAACTTTTTAGAAAACATATGAAAATCCTCAACCTAGCTGTTTTGGTCATTTTGGCCGCCTCTCCTTGCGCAGGCGTCCGGACACTCCACGCCGGCCAGCAGATGGCAATCGGCGCGCGCGAGTCTCTTTTCCCCGATGGCGGGGGAGACCCCGGCGTGGTGATAGGGTTCGACGATGCCGGGGACAATAAGCGGGATCCCGCCTACAAACTCTACAAGGAGGGATACAACCTTGTTCTCGACGAACGATGGGAGAAAGCGAGAAAAAAGCTTCGGGCGGTCGCCAAATCATATCCCTCGAGCGAGTATGTCGATGATGCGGAGTACTGGTCGGCGTATGCGATGATGCACATCGACAAGAAGAAGGCCCTCGAATCGTATGAACGCTTCATCCAACGCTTCCCGAAGAGCCAATACTACGATGACGCAATCGCGGATCTCTCCGACCTGAAAGCCGGAGCTTATGTGAGGGCGGCGAGCTCAGTCAGCGGTCGGACCGTATCCACAAGCAGCAGCAGCCGCACGTACTCCGTCGATTCGAGCGACGGGCCCTGGGCCCTGTTCCCTGATCCTGCAGATAGCGATCAATCTGAAAATACTGTGAAGATAGATTCGAAGAATCTCACCCCCAGGATCGGAAGGGTCGGGGGGAAGGTTCCCACCCCTTATTCGGGAAAGGTCACTACCTGGAAGGGCAAGCCCGTCTTTGGCTACCCTTTTCAGACGGGAATGCCTCCTTCTACCAGAACGCTTAGCCACGCGCTTCGACTTCAAAGCCGCGCCCTGAACTCGATACGCCTGCCGAGGTTTCCGGCCGCGGCTCTGGCCCCCGGCAGGATCGATGGAAACGACGAGCTTGATCCGGAGACCCGCCTGAAGATGGAGGCGCTCGAGGCGCTCGGATCCGGCAAACAGGATTCGACCTCTTTTCGGGCGCTCAGAGACATCGCGCTCGACCGCTCCCAGAATCCGAAGCTGCGCATTGCCGCCATGGAAGGGTTGATCGATTTCAAGAAATACGACGTTCTCCCCCTGTTCCTCGAAGCCGCGAAAAAGGATACCAGCCGGGAGATTCAGAATGCGGCGATCGATTATATCGGCATGCTGACGAACGATAAGAACCGGTCTGTCGAAACCCTGATCGAACTGTTCGATGTCATCCCGCACTCCCGGAACGATCAACGGGAAAACGTCTTCTATTCGATAGCAGAAGTCGGGAATGAACGTGCCGTCGATTTCCTGGCCAAGGTGGCCCGGACGCATGAGAACTATGATCTGCGAAGAGAGGCGGTGTATTATCTAGGGAGCATCGGCAGCGATCGTGCGAGAG
>DASQAZ010000034.1:0-45788 GCA_035635475.1 Bacteroidota bacterium
ATTTCCCGCTCTTGTAATTATAACAAAAGTGTACTCGGTGTTCCTTCCAGAAGATATCAAAATATCGGATGGCTCCAAACGCGACAGGCTCAGCGCCGGACTGGACAGCACGAGCGAGGCTATCGCTTATTGGGACAGCACCAAGCCCGCCGTAGTAAATCTCTTGTTCGTGAGGTTTGCCCGAACCAAGGTCAATAGCGGGGATATTGCTTGTCTTGGTAAATATATAGTCAACCTGAGCAAAATTCCATATTCCGAAGCTGAGCATTCCATATACTTGCATGTGATATGCGGGGGTGTTTCCAACATTTCTCATAGAGACATTCGCAGTCAAACGCTCACCCGCCCAATCCTTGGTCATGAAAACCGTATCAACAACAACATACGCACGATTTCCAATTCGCATCGTGCTATCTGCGATTCGGACAGTTCTTTGACTGTTATCGATCAGAATCGAATCAACACCTATCTGATGTCGAAGAGTCTGATTGGAATTGTCAACGAGTTTTCCATTTTGACAAACCAACACGCCCGCGAATATCATAGCTCCGAACGTCGCGGAGAACATAGCCCAACCGCGAACATGCTTGTTCTTCCAAACGTCATTTTTCCAAGAGAATGGCATCCTTGGATTGTTAGGATCAGTTGTTGGATCGGTGTTGTGGTCTGCTTTTTCTTCGGGATGATCTTCGTCACTCATTGGGGGGTCATGACGAACGACGGACGTATCGCCATCGCTATAGCCTTTGGGGGCATTTTGTTGATAGCACTCGGTTATTTTCTGATATACATAGCTTACCATGCTTTCGACTCATACACTCAAGGGGCGGTTGTTCATTCTACCGTTCTTGCGAATCAACTGTTTATAGCTCATCCGCCCCTCGGCATGATTCAACATCAATGTTAGCCGTGAAGGGTCTGTAATGTCCTTAGAATTCAATCGGAATTCAAACTCGTCAATGTATTTGTCCATGTGCTTAGGGCTCATCCAATGGTAGGTGCCATGATACCCGCGTTTGAACAACGCCCAAAACGATTCGATGTTGTTCACATGAACGTCGCCCCGGACATACTCTTTCTTGGAATGGTTGACCGATTCGTGGCTGTCAAAAGTCTCTTCGAGGTCATGGTATGCGTTGTTATCGTCCGTCATAACGATCGCGTCACGGGAGACGTTTTCCCTCATAATGCCTTGCAGGGTTTTCTTATCGGCGTGTTTGATCGTTTGAGCAACCACTTTTCCCTTGCGTTCTATCATGCCAAAGACAATCGTTTTCTTTTCAGCACCAAGCCCTCGCTTGCCGCCATGCGTCTTACCCCCTACATAGGTCTCATCTGCCTCTACAATGCCATTGAGGGGTTTATCGAGCTTGCGGGTACGAACGGCATAGCGGATTCGATGGAGCATGAACCACGCGGTTTTCTGAGTGACTTGGATGTCCTTCGACAACTGAACAGAGGAAATGCCCTTCTTGTGCGCCATGAAAATGTAGATCGCCATGAACCACTTGCGAAGCGGGAGTGCGCTGTCCTCGAAGATGGTTTTGAGGCGAACAGTGAACTGCTTTCCACAATCGGCGCAACGGAAAAGTTTGCCCTCGTTGATTCGATAAATCTTCCTCATGCTTCCGCAGTGAACGCAAGCGATCTGTCCGTTCCATCTGATCCGTTCCAAATGCAATCGGCAAGCGCGTTCATCCGGGAAAGCATTATGGAAGTCAATCAAACCTCTGAATTTCGGGTTTTTAGCAAGGGGTTTGGGGGTCATTTTCGAGCCTTTTGTTTATTCTTGACAGTTCAATATACAACATTCCTCTTTGTTTGTCAAGTATATACGTCCGAATTGCCGCGTCCCCCGCGGGGGGATGGACCGGAATCAGGAGGTTGAATGGGTTGGAGAGGCGGGCGGGGTACGTTATTTCATCGTGCAGCCGATTTTCGGAGGCTGCGGATTGCTGCGCTGACGTTGCGCCGGGCGTAGACCGAGTGCCCCGCGACCAAGACCGTCGCCCCCGCGCGAACGAGTTCGGCGGCATTGTGCTCGCTGATTCCCCCGTCGACTTCGAGGTAGACCTTCGATCGATTGGCTGCGATCATCTCGGCGACTTCGCGGATCTTTTTGAGCATCGGCCTGATGAATTCCTGCCCTCCGAATCCCGGATCGACCGTCATGACGTTGACCAGGTCGACGAACGGGATCATTTCCTTAATTGCCGATGCCGGTGTGGAAGGGTTCAGCGCAACACCCGCGCTCATCCCCTTCTCCCGAATCTGTTCGACCACGCGATGGAGATGAATGGCGGCCTCGACGTGAACCGTGAGCCTCGTCGATCCCGCGGCGCGAAAGTCATCGATATACCGGGATGGATCCTCGATCATGAGGTGCGTGTCCAGGGGGAGCCGGGTAACCGACCGGATCGCCCGAACCACGAGCGGGCCAAAGGTCAGGTTTGGAACGAAGTGACCGTCCATGATGTCAAGATGGAGCCAATCGGCGCCCCCCCGTTCGGCAAGGCGAACCTGCTGTTCGAGATTTTTGAAATCCGCCGAAAGGATCGACGGCGCGATTTTCAGCATCCCCGGGGATGTCTCAATATTCGATGATCTCCCTGTTCTTTTCCCCGCCTTGCACGACGAAAACATCAACCGCCTGGCCGTTCGCCACGAGCTCACCTTTCCGGGGAAATTGCTCCACGACCGTGTTCGGGAGTAGTTCGAGTGACGGGATGTAGGTGATATTGCCCAACTTCAACCCGGCAGCCGCGAGAAGCGTCTTGGCCTCAGTCAGAGATTTGCCCGTTATATCCGGCACGCTGATCTTTTGAAGCGTCGATCCCTGGCTCAATACAACAGAAACGTATCCATCCCGCTTCATGCTCGTACCGGGTGCCGGCGACTGCTCGATCACCGTGTTTTGGGGAAATTCATCCGAGGGGCGATAATCGACCGCCCCCAGCTTGAGGCCCTCCCGCTCAAGGCCGAATCTGGCATCCCGGAGCGTCCTGCCTTTGATATTGGGAACTGTTGCGACCTGCTCACCCCCGCTCACCGTGAGATAGACGCGACGGCCCTTCTTGACCTTGTAACCGGCGAAAGGGCTTTGAATGATGACCATGCCGGCGGAATGCTCCTTGTCCATGCGCACATCGCCCTTTCGTCCCTCTAAACCCTGAGCGGCCAGGTTTTTCACCGCCTCATCGAGTGGTTGGCCGACGACGGAGGGAACATCGACAATTCCCCCCTGGTTGACATACCAGGGGAAGATGATGTCGTTGAAGGTGAAGAAGAGAACGAAGAGTATAAAGAGGATAAGGTAGACTCTCTTCGCGCGCGCGGAGCGGAGAATGCTCTTAATGTCCCGATCCATTCCGCGGCAGATTTTTGTCGTTCATGTCGTAAAAATATAGCAAAATCTTGCTTGAACTTCAACATGCCGGATCGATTGAATGTCCCAATCGTGGTACAGGAATGAGACAATTGTGGTGCAGCTATTGATCGAGATCGGGCGTCATCCGCATGATTGCTGAAGGTAAGGAGTCCTCCGCTTGGCCGCCCGCGCGGCATGCCTTTTGCCGTCTTTGTTATCTTTGATAAAATGGTTACATTCGGTTCATCAGCTATGACGTCGGTCTCCCTTCTGAATTCCGATATCGTCCGCACGCTGTTGTACTATGAGATCTTCGACCATCCTCTCACCGCCCATGAGCTTTTTCACCTGCTCCCCCGGAACTCGATTTCAAAATCCGCGCTGAACGAAGCGCTGGATTCCATGTCGAGGGCAGGGATCCTTCGGTCGGAGAAGGGTTTCTATAGTTTGAGTAGCGGCGGCTCCGACCTGTCGGGCTTGAGACTGCGGCGCGCGGCGTTGGCCAGGAGACGGCTCTGGATCGCGAAAGCCATGTCACACGTGATCAAACGGTTTCCGTTCGTGCGCGCCATCTTTATTTCCGGGGATCTTTCGAAGGGAGTCGCAAGTCCGGAGAGCGATATCGACTACGTAATTGTAACGGAGCCCGGAAGGCTGTGGATCTGCCGCTCATTGCTCGTGGCGTTCAAAAAGGTGTTCCTTCTCAACAGCAAGAAATACTTCTGTCTGAATTACTATGTTGATACGCTGCATCTGGGGCTCGACGAGCACAATTACTATACTGCCACCGAGATCGCTCACCTCATGCCGCTCTTCAACGCCGGCCTGTATCTACAGTATATGAACGCTAATGCCTGGATCCGGAGCTTCTTCCCAAATTATCGCATCTTTGCGGTGCACGGCGTGACATTGAGTGACCGGAAGAGTTTCCTCCAACATGCGCTGGAGCTGCCGTTTCGAGGAAAGTGGGCGGCAAGGCTCGAACGATCGCTCCTGGAGTTCATGAAACGCACGTGGAAATCCCGTTATCCTCACTATGATGACGCCACCCGGGAGCGGATCTTCCGGTCAAGCGCGTCCGAATCTCGCGCCTATGTCGGGAATTTCTCGGATAAGGTTATGGGCATCTACCGGAAGAAACTGGAAGAACATTCCCGGGACGGGGCACGGGTCGATCCGGAAATCATCTTATAATGGCCGAGATCCTTTTCACCCACTCTTACTTCCTCGCGCTTGACCCGAAGGAACACCGGGCGATGATGCCCTACGCTCCGCTGGGGACATTGTACGCGGCTTCTCAGGTGCGCACACGCGGTCATACAGTTGCGCTCTTTGATAGCATGCTTGCCTCCGGGGCAGAGAGCATCGCTTCCTCGCTCGACCGGCACAAGCCGGCGATCGTTGCCATCTACGACGACGACTTTAATTACCTGACGAAAATGTGCCTGACCCGGATGCGCGACGCGGCGTTTGCCATGACACGTCTCGCCAAACAACGAGGGTGCGTTGTCGTCGTCCACGGGTCGGATCCGGCGGATCACGCATTGGAATACCTCGGGCACGGGGCAGATTACGTCATTGCCGGGGAAGGGGAATTGACGCTCGCTGAACTGATCGAGCATATCACATCCGGCCTGAGCGACGATGCGCTGTCAATTCCAGGATTGGTGTATTCGAATCGAGGCGCCGTTGCCAGGACCCGTGGGCGCGAGGCCCTCCACGATCCGGATGCGCTGCCGTTTCCCGCAAGGGATCTGCTCGATATCGCGGGTTACCGGTCGGCGTGGAAGAAACGGCACGGTTACTTTTCGATGAATCTTGTCACTACGCGCGGCTGTCCGTTTCATTGCAACTGGTGTGCGAAGCCGATTTATGGGCAGGCGTATCACTCCCGGACCCCGGAGAACGTTTGCGAAGAGATGTCGGCCATGAAGGCCGATTACAGGCCGGATCACCTCTGGTTCTGCGATGATATTTTTGGCCTGAAGCCCGGCTGGATTTCCTCGTTTGCCGACGAGGTCCTGCGCCGCGATGCCCGTATTCCGTTCAAATGCCTGTCGCGCGCAGACCTGCTGCTCAGAGACGAAGCAGTCCGGCATCTGGAGCGCGCCGGCTGCCGGACCGTCTGGATCGGCGCCGAATCTGGATCTCAGAAAATACTCGATGCGATGGAGAAAGGGACGACCATCGAGCAAATCTATGCATCGACGCATCTCCTTCATGCGGCGGGCATCCGCGTTGGCTTCTTCCTCCAATATGGATATCCCGGAGAAACGCGCACGGATATCGATATGACGCTCCAGATGGTCAAAGACTGTAATCCGGACGAGATTGGCGTCTCGGTCTCCTACCCTCTGCCGGGCACCAAGTTCTATGAGAGTGTCAAGGCCCGGCTCGGCGACAAACGGAATTGGGTCGACAGCGAGGACCTTGCCTTGCTTTATCCGGGCGCCTACTCCCCCGATTTTTACCGCGAGCTACACCGTCTGACGCATAAAAAGTTTCGCTTGTGGCAGGGAATCCGTCTGCTCAAGGAAGCGTTCGCCCGGCGCGCGATTCCGGATCGGACGACGATTCGCCGGATCGCCTCCAGCGCCTACCATGCGCTAACGCTCCCCCGCGTCGAAGCCAGGCTGGAAGAATTTGCCCGGACCGCAGGAAGCGTGCGGTGACAGGGCGCGCCCGCTCGTGAGATCCTCCGTTCCCCCTGCATGAATCAGGTTGAAGATCCGACCGCGCGGACGAACGAACCTCAGCCGGTTCCGCTGGATTCACCTTTCGACGACGTCGGGCCCCTCTACGATCAATCTCTGGGAGTCCATCCGTTTGACCGCGATCTCCGCTCCATCGTCCAGAACACGCTTGCGGATTGCTTCCCCGCCGGCTCTCACGTTATTGACCTGGGCTGCGGCACCGGGACGGATGCCGTCATGCTTGCGGAATGCGGTGTTCGGATAACCGCTGTCGACTCCTCCTCGGGGATGCTGGAGTGCGCCAGGAGGAAGGTGGAGGCGCGGCACCTGGAGCATTCGATTTCTCTTGTCAATTTAAACATCGAAAAGATCGACGCTCTCAACGGAACCGTTTATGACGGAGCCTATTCGAATTTCGGAGTCCTGAATTGCATCCCGGATCTTCAAGCTGTCCTCGGGAGAATCGCCGCGCTGATCGCGCCGGGCTCCCCGGTTGTTTTGTCAGTTCTCAACCGGGTATGCCTCTGGGAAATCGGGGGATTCCTCCTTCGGGGAAAAATAGGGCGCGCCTTCCGGCGGATGCGCTTCGGCAAGGTCAACGCGCAAATAGGCCGGGCCTCCCTCCCTGTGTGGTACTATTCTCCGGCAGAATTTGGGACGATGTTATCGCCCTGGTTTAGGATACAGGAAGTATACGGCCTCAGCATCCTCTCCCCGACGCTCAATTCTAAACAATTTGCATCATCCCACCCGGTGGCAGCCAGCCGGCTCCAGCGCCTGGACCATAAGATCAGGGGAGTGTATCCCTTTCACGCGTTGGGAGACCATTTCGTGATTGTTGCGGAACGGAAAACGCCGTGAGAGTCGGGAGCATGCGACGGATCGATCGGTTCGCCGGCATACCCTTCTGCTGGGCTCTCGGTCTGTTTCTCTCGTTCTTCCCGAGCCGACGGAAAAGCGTTCCCGAAGGAGGCGTACGGAACGTCTTAATTATAAAGTTCTTTGGAATGGGAAGTGTTATCCTATCCACTCCCGCCCTTCGCCTTATCAAGGAGTCGTTTCCGGGCGTGCAGATCTCGTATCTCTCCTTCGGGGCTCAGAGAGAGCTGCTGGACCGGATTCCCCTCGTCGATAATATCATGACCATCGATTCCGATTCGATTGGGGGATTTCTGCTCGATGGGCTGAATGTCCTGAGGGATATCCGCCGGTTACAGTTTGACGCAGTGTTCGATTTCGAGTTTTTTTCCAAGTTCTCCACGCTTCTGAGCGGCGCAACCCGCGCCCCAATTCGAATCGGCTTCGAACTGCCGACCCGCTGGCGCTCGCTGATACTGACCCACCAGGTCCGCCTCTCGAAAGATCGGCATGTGATCGAAGCGTTTTGCGATCAGGTACGGATACTTGGAATTCGCGCCAAGGCTCCGGAAGTTGAGGCGCCAACAATCGATTCCGAAGACACTCGCCGGCTCTGCGAGAAGCTCCCGGTGGAGGACGGGCCTACGATTTGCGTGAACGTGAATGCCGGGGAGACGTTCCTCGAACGACGATGGATGCCTCAAAAGTTTGCGGCGTTGATTGACTCGCTCCGGGTTTCGCGGCCTGATGCCCACCTTCTCTTTCTGGGCGTCCGGAGCGAACGACCGTATGTTCAGCACGTCGTCGATCAGATCCCGAAGACCGCCCGGTGTGTCAACGCCGCCGGACTGCTCTCAATCGGCGAATTGATCTCGCTCTTATCACGCTGTGAGCTGCTGATCTCGAATGACAGCGGTCCCCTCCATCTCGCCGCGGCCCTCGGAACCCGGTGCGTCGCTTTATACGGCCCCGAAACCCCTCAATTTTACGGTCCCATCTCCGGCTCGGTCACGGCGATCTATAAAGGTGTATCCTGCAGCCCGTGCATGAACATCTATGATGCGAAAAGCTTCCGGTGCCCCTACAATGCGCGCTGTATGAGCGCGATTGAAGTGGCAGAAGTCGAACGGGCATTGGAGTCGTTGCCCGTGACCGGCTGATGCGGCTCTTCCAATGGACCCTTCTCGTCGTCGGCTCATCTCTCCTTTTGTACTTTGGGATCGTCCCGGCGTTCTCCAAGATCGACTCGGATTTCCCTAATTACTATACCTCGGCACGCCTTGTCGTCGAGGGCGGAAATCTTACCAACCTCTACGATGACGCGTGGTTTCAGAAGCAGATCGAGCGGGAGGGGATTGACCAGGAGGGAAGATTCTCTCCGTTTCCCCCCGTGGATGCATTCATCATGATCCCTCTTGCGTACCTCCCGCCCCGGTACGCCCTTCAGGCCTGGACGATCGTCAATGTCCTCCTTCTCGGCGCAAATGTGCTCTTGCTGTCGAGGATTCTCGGCCGCGATCGGCTCTGGAGCGCACTCCTTTTCCTCGGAAGCGGAATCGCGCTCGTAAACAATTTCCGGCTGGGCCAGTTTTACCTCGCCCTGTCGCTTCTGCTATTGGCGGGGTACCTGTACTGGCGAAAGGCGCGTTCCGGACGTTCCGGCAGCCTCCTGGGCGCCGCGGCCGCCCTGAAGTATTTTCCCGTTCTCTTTCTCCCGCTTTTTATCGTACGGAAGGAGTGGAAATTGATCTTTTCCTTCCTGCTCACGATATTGATACTCTATGCACTCTCGGTGCTCGTCCTCGGAATCGAGGTCCACCGGCAGTACCTGAGGGTGTTGACGAGTCATCTTGACGGCAATATCCAGGACGGATACAGCGCGACGTTTCAATCGTGGAACAGCCTCCTCAAACGAATCTTTGTTCGGGATCCGGCCTGGAATCCCGAGCCGTTGGTCGGATGGCCCCCGGGATACATCCTCATCAAATTTGCAATCTACGGAATTGTGGCGTTTCTGACTTTCCGGGCGTGCCGGGACGCCGCCGCATCGCTCGGTTCGAACGCCCCATCCGTTCAGTTCGCTCTTGTGAGTATCGCAGGGTTGCTTCTCTTGCCGGCTTCGGCAACGTATCATTTCCTCCTGCTGGTTCTCCCCGTTGGACTCCTCCTCAGTGTCGAACGCGCTCCGTGGCGCTTGAAACAAAAGATGATACTCGGATTGTTTATCCTAATAGGCTTCATCCCATATCGAATATTCAGAGTGTTTGATGGCAGAGCCCTGCTCACGATTCTTGCTTATCCGCGGCTGGCGTTGATGGTGGCGATCTTTCTCGCATCCATCTCGTATGTAAGAAAACAGGGCCACCGCGGCGGGCAGCCGGGCAATCAGGGCCGGGAAACTTCTTCACTCACTATGTAAGACATTCTCACTATGTGGATCATCTTCCAGACAACCGCATCAATCTTTCTTCTCCTCATCCAGTTCTTTCTCTACAGGGAGATCGCATTCCGGATCAATGGCCGTTCTCATCGGGGCGGGTTGCAAAAGACCCTCAATGCTCTCTTCCTGCTGTTTAATGTCCCGGTCATTCTCCTCCTTTTTTTGTCGCGTGAGTTGCGCCTTCTGCCAGGGTGGGTGGTTACGTGGACCGTATTTCCCATCTACCTCTGGCATGCCTCGGCCGTCCTTGTCTTCTTCGCTATCGTCGTGAAAGAAGCTGCGCTGCTTCCGGTCAGGGCCGTGCGATGGATGGTCCGGCGATTTGGGGCGCCGGAACACAGTCCGGTCCCACGCCAGCGCCCGACGGACCCGGCGGCATTCAACCCGCAGCGGAGAATCTTCCTGGGGCGCGGAATGACGGTCGTGGCCGGAGCTGCCTTAGTCGGCTCCGCGATTGGCGCACTCGGGAAAGACAACTATGCCTTTAGCGACATCCCGGTCCCCATTGCCAACCTTCCCGACGAATTCGACGGTTTCACGATCGCCTTCGTCAGCGACATCCATTCAAGCGTCTTCATGACCAAGGAGACGATGAAGGGGTACGCCTCTGTCATTAATTCGATGAAGCCCGATTGCATCATCATCGCCGGCGACTTTGTCAACAGCATGGCGGAAGAGGTCTACCCGTTCGCCGAGGCTTTTTCCGATTTGAAAGCGCCGTTCGGGGTGTACGGAGTACTCGGGAACCACGATTACTATACGCGAAACGTCGACCTTGTCGCCCGCGAAGTGATCGCGGGGGGGATCAAGCTGCTGGTAAATGACCGCGTCGACTTCCAAAAGGGAAACGCGAAGATCCACCTCCTGGGAGTGGATGACGTCGGCAATCGCCGTCGTGCCGCGCAATTATTCGATCAGGTTGCTCGGGGAACGTTTGAAGGAACACCGAAGATCCTTATGTGCCACCGGCCCTACTACTTCGAAGAAGCCGCTCAGCGAAGCATCGATCTAACCCTCGCCGGACATACGCACGGCGGCCAGATCGTCCTGGCGCGGATCGGCAACGAGGTAATTGCTCCCGCGCGAATGGCCTCTCCCTATGTCGCGGGCCTTTATTCGATCGGATCCTCGCGGATGTACGTTTCGAGAGGGATCGGGACCGTGGGCATCCCGGTCAGGATAAACTGCCCTCCGGAAATTACAAAAATCCGTCTTGTAAGGGGGCTCCCGCCGGCGGTGCCGCCGTCCCCAGCGCAATGAACTTCAAGGCCTGGCTCAACACGGTCTCGACAACGTCGCACACCCTGCCGATCGTCATCCTCTATGTGACCGAGGGATGCAACCTGCACTGCTGCATGTGCTCGTATCGTGAAGCCCGGCCGGGTGAACTCTCACTGAACGAAATCGAGCGGCTGGCGGGCACGTTGGCCGCCTACGGACTGCGGCATATCGTGTACTCCGGAGGCGAGCCGCTCCTGCGGCGCGACTTCCCCGAAATCTGCGAGATTTTCAGCCAGTACGTAGTTCAGCAAACGCTCTTGACGAACGGCCTCTTGTTGGAAAAGAGGTTACGGGAGATCCGGACGTTTCTTAATGAAATCATCGTCTCTCTCGACGGAGCAACTCCCGGCACCCACAACACAATTCGCGGGGGGATTTCCTTCGAACAGATCCTGGCAGGCATCCGTTCAGCGGTCCAAGCCGCACCTGAACCCAGAAGAGTATCCATCAGAACCGTGGTCCAGAAGCGGAACTTCAGGGAGCTGGCTCAATTGATCGGGCTTGCCAAATCGCTCGGCGTCGGCCGGATTTCATTTCTCGCGGCCGATCTCCTCTCCGATGGGTTCGGTCGAAGCGGGAAAGGACTCCCGGCTCCCTCCGACTCGATAGCCCTGACTGCTGAGGAAGTCTTGGAGTTTCGGGCGATCGTCGATGGGATCGTTCCGGCATACAGGAAGGAATTTGAGGCCGGCTTTATTTCCGAATCGCAGGACAAACTCTACCACATCGTCGAGTATTTTGGAGCGCTGATCGGCAGAAACCCTTTTCCGCGCAATGAATGCAATGCCCCGATGGTCTCCGCAGTCATTACCTCGACCGGCGATCTACTCCCCTGCTATTTTCTCCCCCGCTTCGGGAACGCCCGGGAAACGAAGCTGGAACAATCGCTGAATAATGACGGGATCATCGAAACGCGGAAAAAGGTGAGGGACTACGTTCTCGAACGCTGCCAGACGTGCGTTTGCACGCTTCGGAAGAGTTCCACGGCTGCCCTTCTCGATCGATTCTGATCAGAGCTCGCGGATGGAAATAACAGCGTTTGCGGTTATGCTGTTGCTTCTTTCGGTGAAAATTCCTTACTATGATGGAGTGTTTCAGAAGACCCTGCTTGGCCACGCCGGTTTTCCAAGGGTCTATGGAGGGCTGGCGTTGCTCTGGCTCATCTACCGGCTTACCAAAGAACGGGTGCCCGCTCCGGCGATGGACTCGCCCGTGAGCTGAATGCGATGCGATCATTGAACGCGAGGTTATGATTCTTTTGATCAATCCGCGTAGTGCGCGGTGGAACCATCGGGTTCCCCTTTCCGTACTCGCCGTCGGGGCGGGACTTGAGGGGAAGTACGAGTACGAGATTATCGATCAGAACTACGATCCCCGAATCGAGATGACGCTGAAATCGCGCATCTCCGCCCGGGATGTCCGGTACGTCGGACTGACGGTCATGCCCGGCCCCCAACTGACCCAGGCGATCAACCTGTCTGCGTTTCTCAGGTCCAATTATCCGGCCATCAAGATCATTTGGGGTGGAACCTTTCCAACAATCCATGCCGAAACGGTGCTCAAGTCTTCCCTCGTCGACTTCGTCATCTGGTCGCAGGGGGAGTTCGCCCTGCCCGAGCTCGTGAGGGCTCTTGAAGGCGGCCACCCGCTCGATGGAGTCCGCGGGATTTCATTCAAAAGGCAGGGGACTGTCGTCCACACCGCCGCCCGGGAATGGATCCATCCAGATCTCCTCCCCGCTCTTCCCTATCGCAGAATCAATGTCCGGCGTTACCTCCAGCGGACGTATCTCGGAAATAGGACGACCGCATATCATTCAAGCTTCGGCTGTCCCTTTCACTGTGGATTCTGCAGTGTCGTTGCGATGTTCGACGGCAAGTGGCTCGCGCAGAAGGCTGAAAACATCGTGCGGGAGCTGGCCTTTCTCCAGCAGGAGTACGGCATCGATTCTGTCGAGTTCTTCGACGACAATTTTTTCGTTTCGGAAAAAAGAACACTCGAGTTTTCGGAGCGGGTTAAACCGCTCGGCATCTCCTGGTGGGGCGAAGGTCGAAGCGACACGCTTTTGAAATACTCCGACCGTACGCTGCGCGAAATGAGGGCATCGGGATGCCGGATGATCTTCACCGGCGCGGAGTCGAGCTCAGAAGAAACGCTCCATCTCATGAACAAGGGGGGGACTCAGTCGCCGGAAACCATACTCGCTTTTGCGCGCCGGATCAAGGAGTTCGATATCGTACCCGAGTTCTCATTCATCTTCGGCAGCCCGGACGAAGACATCGACCGCGAGATTGAGGCCGACATTTCGTTTATCCGGAGGATTAAAGATGTTAACCCCCGGAGCGAGATCATTTTTTATGTCTATGCCCCCGTGCTTTTGCCGGGAGCGAAAATTTTCGAGCTGGCAAGGAGGTACGGATTCGACTACCCGAAGACGCTTGAAGAGTGGCTCGAGCCCCGATGGCAGCACCTCGATCTGCGCAAGAACCCCATGACTCCCTGGCTGACCCCCGCCCACATCACGAAAATTCGGAACTTCGAACGCGTGCTGAACGCGTACTACCCCACAATCTCGGATCTGAAGATCACGTCGGCAAGAAAGAAGTTCCTGCGGCTCTTGAGCGGATGGCGTTATAACCTCGGGTTCTACGCGATGCCGTATGAGATCCGCTTCGTTCTCTCGAAGGTCTTCCACTACCGTCAGCCCGAGACCGAGGGAGCGGAACAGTATGCAACATAGGTAAGATGTCGATCTTATCGGTTGCACGGCGGGCGTGCTTCCTGGCCACCTATCATGCCTACGCGCGCGCAAAGCTAGGGCGAACCGACCGGGTCCGCATGCTGGGTTTTAGATTGGTAGTGCCCCCCCAGGTTTTTCACCCCGGGCTCTCGATCAGCAGCAAAACGATGGGGAAGTATGTCCTAAAGCTGCCCCTGGACCGGAAGCACGTGCTCGATATGGGCTGCGGATCGGGAATTCTCTCGCTCATCGCGGCTTCCGCCGGCGCCTTTGTCACGGCAGTCGACATCAACCCCATCGCGGTGAGCTCGGCGAGGGAAAACGCACGCCGGAACAACCTTTATAATCGAATCCGGTTCCTCGACGGAAACCTCTTCGGATCGCTTTTTGACGAACAGTTCGACTATATCCTTTTTAACCCTCCCTTTTACCTGGGCAAACCCCATAACGTCAGGGACATGGCGTGGCGGGGAGGAGCTGATTATGGGGTCATCCGCGATTTCATCGCCGATGCCTCGCGTTTCCTGAAGCGGGATGCACGAATCGTGATGATCCTCTCCTCCGACATGCGGATTGACCAGGTTCTGGAAATATTTAGGGCGCACGCTTTTTCGGTGGGGCGGGTTTGGGTCAAGAGGTTCCTTTTTGAAACATTTTCAATTTATGAGGGATTCAGGGGGTCTTGATTCTCACGCCACGGTTTTCTATATTTTGCGTGATCCACAATATCAGAGCCCGCCGGTGAAGTATCAAGGACTTGTCAAAGCAGCGCAAAACGCTAAACAATATTCCTACGCGCCCTATTCCGATTTCCGGGTCGGCGCCGCCCTGCTGACTAGAGCCGGCAAACTCTATTCAGGCTGCAACATCGAATCCAGCTCTTTCAGCCTCACGATCTGTGCCGAACGCACGGCGCTTTTTAAGGCCGTATCCGGAGCGGAAAGGCATTTCGTGGCCATCGCCGTCGCGACTGATTCAGACGATTTCGTGCCCCCATGCGGAGCGTGCCGGCAGGTCATCCATGATCTCGCCGGCGACATCGATGTTGTTCTTGTGAACCGCAGAGGAAAGACCCGCTTGCACAAGTCAGCCGCCCTGCTCCCCCACCCTTTTCAGGATAAGCTGCTCCCGAAGCATAAAAGAAATGGAACCCGTCACTCTTCATAATATGCCGTCGTCCACCGGCTGGATCGAGGTGATCTGCGGCTGCATGTTCAGCGGCAAGACCGAGGAGCTCATCCGCAGGCTCAGACGGGCGCAAATCGCCAGGCAACGAGTGGTTATCTTTAAGCCCAAAGTCGATAATCGGTACAGCACGAGCCACATCGTGTCTCATAGCGAGCAGTCTTTGACTTCAAATGTAATTGATAAGCCGTATGAAATAATGGAGTTAGGTGACAGAGCTCAAGTGATCGGTATCGATGAAGCACAGTTCTTCCCACTCGAGATTGTGGAAGTCTGCGATCGGCTTGCCAACATGGGCAAACGAGTGATCGCCGCGGGTCTAGATCAGGACTATCGAGGGAGGCCTTTCGGACCGATTCCCAACCTGCTGGCCGTGGCGGAATACATCACCAAGACTCTGGCGATCTGCATGGTTTGCGGGAACCCTGCTGACAGAACTCAGCGGATCACGAAGCAGCAGGAACTTGTGGTCGTGGGAGCACGCGATGTGTATGAGGCCCGTTGCCGGAAATGCTTTGTGCCGCCCGTCGACGGCGAAATGCTGAAAGATTGAATATGAGATCCCCTCGGTTCGCCATTGCCGCCACCCTTGCGGTCGTGCTTATCCTCCCGGAAGGGTGTCAGAAGAAGGACAGTACGAAATCGGCGGGACTGACCGTGGGACTCGTGTTCGACGTCGGAGGCCGCGGCGACAAGTCATTTAACGACGCGGCCTATCGCGGCCTCGAACTCGCCAAGAAGGAACTGGGAGTTAATTCAGAATACCTTGAGCCGGGACCCGGAGCAGACCGGGAAGCAGCCCTCCGCCAGTTCGCCAGCCGGCCGGATATCGGTCTCATCCTCGGCATCGGCTTCATCTTCACCGACGACATCACGAACGTCGCCCGCGAATTCCCGGAGAAGAAATTTGCGTGCATCGATTATACCTACGATCCTGCAAAACCCCTGCCTCCCAACCTCGTGGCTCTTGAATTCAAGGAGGAGGAGGGATCCTTCCTCGTCGGCGCCTTGGCCGCCTTGATGAGCAAGACCCACATCGTCGGGTTTGTAGGGGGAATGCAGTCGCCGCTCATCAAAAAGTTCGAGGCAGGATACGTCGCCGGAGTGAAATACGTCGATCCCTCTTGCGAAGTGCTTGTCGCCTACGCCGGAATCACCGGGGACGCCTTCAAGAACCCGGAGAAGGGGAAGGAGCTCGCGTTGGGCCAATATGAACGCGGAGCCGATATTATCTATCACGCTGCGGGCGTTACCGGCCTCGGAGTCTTCGAGGCGGCAAGAGAAAAGCACAAACTCGCGATTGGTGTCGACTCCGACCAATATCTCGAGGCCCCCGGAACCGTCCTCACCAGTATGATCAAAGTGGTCGATCATGCACTCTACGAAACAATCAGGTCGGTAAAAGAAGGAACGTTCCAGGGCGGCCGCGTCGTAGTCTTCGACGTGCGCAGCAGGGGTGTCGACTACGTCTACGACGAGCATAACAGAGATCTCATCCCGGACAGCATCCATGCAAGAGTGGAGGAGATTCGAACAAAGATCATTTCCGGCGAGATCAAAGTCCCGAATCAATAATTTTCTCCTACAAGAAACCCTCCGCTGCCGTGTACGTCGTTGAACTGCAGGAAATCACAAAGGCCTTTGCCGGCGTGAAGGCGAATGACCGCGTGACCGTTCGTGTGCGCAAAGGAGACATCCATGCGCTGGTCGGTGAGAACGGCGCGGGCAAGTCCACCCTGATGAAAATCCTCTATGGCATGGTAGAGCCGGACGCGGGAACAATCATCTTCGAAGGCACGGAGGTGAGGATCGGGTCCCCCCGAACGGCAATCGCGCTGGGAATCGGAATGGTGCACCAGCATTTCATGCTGATCCCCAGGTTCACCGTCGCCGAAAACATCGTTCTCGGCTCCGAGCCCTCGCGCCGCTGGGGCGGGCTGGATCTGCGCCGGGCAGAGCGGGAGATCCAGCAGCTTTCGCAATCATACCGCATTGTCGTCGATTTACGGGCAAGAATAGAAACGCTCTCGGTGGGCATGCAACAGCGCGTGGAGATCCTGAAGACCTTGTACCGCAGGGCGGAGCTTCTGATCCTCGACGAACCAACCCCCGTTCTCACTCCCCAGGAGGTCGAGGAGTTTTTCACAACGATCCGGCGATTGAAGACGCAGGGCAAAACGGTCATTCTCATCACCCATAAGCTGAACGAGGTCATGACGATTAGCGACCGGGTCACGGTCATGCGCCATGGGAAGGTCGCCGGAGAGCTCGAGACTGCGTCAACCTCCGCCCGGGAGATCGCCCGCATGATGGTGGGAGACGATGTTGGGCAGCCCGTCCAGAAGGCCCCCCGCGACAGCGGCGAGAGGGTTGTCGATGTCGAGCATGTGACCGCGCTGAACGACCGCCTGCTCCCTGCGGTACGGGACGTGTCGTTTACAATAAATAAAGGTGAAATCCTTGGCGTCGCCGCGGTCGAAGGGAACGGCCAGGCTGAGCTGGTGCAGGCTATCACCGGGCTGAGGCGATTTGCTGCCGGACGCGTGGCGATCAAATCGAGAGGCGCGACGGGCCGGCCTTCGCCTCGGACGCTCGCCCATATACCGGAAGACCGGATTAAATTCGGCATCGTGCTTGGCTTCACCGTCCTGGAAAACCTGATCCTCGGCAGGCACGGCGAGCGGGAGTTCTCGCGGCTCTTGCTTCTTCGCTGGGAGAAGATCGACGAATATGCGGAGCGCGTGATCGACGAGTTCGACATTCGGCCGCGGCGGAAAGACCTTCCGGTGAGGTCCCTCTCCGGAGGCAACCAGCAGAAAGTCGTCGTCGGGCGGGAGCTGTCGAAGGACGCGGCATTCATCGTGGCGAGCCAGCCGACCCGCGGTCTCGACATCAGAGCGATTGATTTCGTTCACAGCGCACTCATCAAGGAACGAAACCGGGGGAAGGCCATCCTTCTTCTTTCTTCCGATCTGGCGGAGTTGCTTGAGTTGGCCGATCGCATCGCGGTCATGTATGAAGGCCGCCTCAACGGTATCTTTCATGCCTCTGAAACCAACGAACGTGAGCTCGGCCTGTATATGACGGGATTCCAGAAGCAGCACGGGCTTGAGACTGCCCAGGGTTAATTTTTATCCCCTCGCCGGTCCGGCTCTCGCATCGGCGGTATCGTTCGCGATCGGTGCGCTGTTTATTCTGGCGATCGGACGGAGTCCCGTCGATGTCTACGGCATGTTCTTCTCCCAGACATTCGGCAATTCCTACGGCATCGGCCAGGTGCTCTTCCGGGCGACGCCCCTGATGTTCACCGGGCTTGCGGCCGCGATCAGCTTTCGTGGCGGGCTTTTTAACATCGGCGCCGAAGGACAGCTTACCGTCGGGGCATTTCTAACGGCTCTCGTCGGCTGTTCAGGGCCCTGGATCCCTTCGGCACTGCTCATGCCCGCGGCTCTCATCGCGGGGATCGCGGGGGGTGCCCTCTGGGGAGCGATTCCGGGATTTCTCAAGGCCCGCTTCGGGGCGCATGAGGTCATCAATACCATCATGATGAATTTCATCGGTACTGCCCTCGTGAGTTACCTGGTAACCAACGTATTCCTTGTTCCGGCCACGGTTCACACGCCCACGATCGCGAGGGCCGCGGAAATTCCCCGCCTCGATCTCCTGACCGGGGCGTTCCAGGGGGCCCCGGTGAACCTGAGCCTGGTTCTAGCCCTCTGCGCCTGCTACGCGACCTATATTTTTCTTTGGAAGTCGCGTCCGGGCTATGAGCTTCGCGCCACGGGGCTCAGCAGGAATGCCGCCGCATATGCGGGCATCGATGTGGCAAGGCAAACGGTTCTTGTGCTGGCTGTCTCCGGCGGGCTTGCAGGGCTGGTTGGAAGCAACTTTGTCCTCGGATACAAGCATTACTTTGAGCTGGGTTTTTCCGAAAACGTCGGATTTATCGGCATTGCCGTCGCCCTGCTCGCGAAGAATCACCCGCTCGGCATCATCGCAACTTCCCTGTTTTTTGGGATCCTCGGATATGGAAGCCTCACGATTAACACGGTTGTTCCCAAGGAACTGGCAAACATTCTCGAGGCGATCATGATCATGTTTGTGATCGTCCTTACCCGGCTTGTCGATCGTTGGATGCTTGCCGTCCAGCAGAGGCCGGCCGCATGATGGACGCCCTCTTCACGCTCGCCTTCCTGATTCAGATCGCCCGCATCTCGATTCCGTATGCGCTTCCGGCGCTCGGAGCCACATTCAGCGAACGGGGTGGCGTTGTGAATATCGCGCTTGAGGGGATCCTGCTCGTCTCCGCGTTCGCGACCACCGCTGCAGCGTTTGTCACCGGAAGTCCGATGTTCGGAATTCTCTGCGGAGTTTGTGCCGGCATCCTCACTGCCCTCCTCCACGGCGTGATTTGCGTGACCCTGAAGGCAGACCAGATCGTGAGCGGGATTGCCGTCAACCTGTTCGCCGTCGGCATAACCAAGTTTTCATGCCAGTTGCTTTTCAACAGCTCGAGCAATTCGGCCCGCATTGCCGGCACCGAACAGTGGACCTTCCTCGCGGCAGTGCCTGTGCTGAAGAACCCCTTTCTAATTATAACCGGTTTACTCGTGGTCGCATCGCACATCTTGCTCTTCCGCACGAAATTCGGCCTGCGACTGAGAGCCGTCGGCGAGCATCCCGAAGCGGCGGATAGCCTCGGCGTGAACGTGGCGCGATTGCGCTACGCAGGGCTCATGATGTGCGGCGGCCTTACGGGCCTTGCGGGCGCCTGGCTTGCGGTCGACCAGCATAGTTTCACCGACGGTATGTCTGCCGGCCGGGGATTCATTGCGCTCGCAGCCATGATCATCGGCAAATGGACTCCGCTCGGAGCCCTCTGCGCTGCCCTGTTATTCGGATTTGCCGAAAGCCTGACGATTCAGCTCGAATCGGCCTCCCGCTATCTGCAGTTGCTCCAGATGACTCCCTATGTCCTCACGATGGTCGTCCTCGCCGGATTCATCGGACGTTCGACGGCGCCGGCGTCCGTCGGGATACCCTATGAAAAAGAAGCGATCTAGTCCTCCGGCGGGCGTGCCCGACATCGCCGCCAGAATCGATACATCCGCGGCGCACCTCAGGTCCCGGCTGAAGCACAGGCCGAAGATCGGCATCATTCTCGGCTCGGGGCTTGGAGAATTCGGCGACGGACTCCGGGCGAGCCAGCTCGTGCCGATCGATTCGGTCCCGAATTATCCGCGCGCGACGGTCGAGGGCCACGTCGGAACAATTATCGCCGGAACGCTCAGCGGCATCCCGCTCCTGGTCTTCCAGGGGCGCGTGCATCTGTATGAATCGGGAGATCTCGATTCGGTGCTCTACCCGATCCGGATCGCCCACCGGATGGGAATCAAGATTCTCCTTCTTACCAACGCCGCCGGGGGTCTCCATATGGACTTCCGCCCGGCTGACCTGATGATCATCACCGACCAGATCAACCTCACGTTTGAGAACCCGATAAAAAATATCCGGCCTCCCTCGCGCGGTGGCGACCTGTATGACCCGGAGATCCGGGACATGATGAGGGCCGTCGGCCGGGAAGCGAATATCGATTTACGTCAGGGGGTGTATTGCGGGATCAAGGGACCGAGTTACGAGACGGCGGCCGAAGTGGAGATGATCCGCCGGATCGGGGGGGATGCCATCGGCATGTCGACGGTCAACGAAGTCTCTCTGGCGCACGCGCTCGGGATGCGCGTCGGCGGGATCTCCTGCATTACCAATCTCGCCACAGGGATCGCGACCGACAAACTGACGCACAGGGAAGTTACGGAGGTTGCGGCCCTCGTGAAAGAGCCCCTGCAGTCCCTCCTGACCGGCGTTGTTGAGAGGATCGGAACGAGGTAACGCCTCGCGCTAGCGGGACTCCCGGATGGTCCAAATATAGTCGCGGAGAGCGCGAATCTGTTCGCGCGCATTGCCGCCAAGAATCGACGAATCCGACGCCTGCATATCGGGAAAGTAATTCGGCATCCTCGTCCCGGGCTGAATTGAATCGGGGCGCGCAATCCAGTCGAGGATCCAATCCGGCTTGAGCCTCTCCTTTGCCAGAGCCAGGTTCGGGGCAAGATCTGCCGGGCTCTTCCCTTCCGGTATCTTCCCCGTATAGTGGCAGCTGAGGCACTGGTAATCTTCGAACAGCTTCTTGCCGTTCACCACATATTTCTCATCGAGCGGGATCGCCCGGTAATCCCTCAACTCCATTTCCCGTTTATGTAGCGCAAGAAAGTACCGCGAGATGACTCCAATTTCGTCGTCCGTAAGGGTGAACGTCGGCATTCGTATTTTAAGCCATGGGCGGATCGGCGTCGGCCCCGTCAGGAAATTGTGCAGCCAGGGTTCCTGAACCTTCGAGCCCTCCGGAAGCAGAAACGGCGGCGCAAACCCTTCATCCTCAAGCGCCGCCTTGATAGCTCCGCCGACTTCCTCGATCTGGTGACAGTTGATGCAGTTGTAATAGTGTGTCAGCCTGCGCCCTGCTTCGATGGTTTGGAGGTTCTTGTCGAACTCCCGTTGATAGTCCTCGTCCGGCACGTCTTTCGTGAGGCCGCGCAGGAGCGTGCGCAACGTGATAATTTCGCTGTCGGCGAAGGCAAATACGGGCATCTTCGAAACGATTCGGTCCGTCGTGTAGATCCGCGCATCCTTGAGTTTCCCGAAGACCCAATCGTCCCATGTATGCGGAACCTTCGTGTCGCCGTAATCAAGCTCGTCCACCCGCTTGCGCCCAAAATTAGAAAGCGACACGCTGACCCTTCCTTCTTTTTCCATGCCTTTAATGGTGTGGCAGCCCGAGCACCCAAAGTCGCGGATGAGCTTGTCGCCGCGCTTGATCACGTCGGGAGCGTCCAGCGTTAGAATTTTCTGTTCAAAATGACGGTCGTCCTTGAGGGTGGCCAGGTAGGCAACGATATCGCGCGCCTCCTGGTCGGTGAGGCGCAGGCTCGGCATTCGCGTGGTCGGCCGGAAACTTCGGGGGTTCTTGATCCATTCAAAGATCCAGTCGGGATCAAGCTTGCTGCCTGCCCGGGTTAACTCCGGCGCAACGTCGTAAGAAAATCCACGCGCCTGCCGCATCCGCACGTCGTCGCCGATCACGTGGCACCCCTTGCACCCGATCGTTCCCACAAGATCCTTCCCCCGAGCGGCATCGCCCCCGGCGCTGATCCCCTTTCGCACCTGGAAGGGCCCTTCCTTTCCTACGCTCCACAGGTATGCGGTGATCGCCGCCGCATCGTCTTCGGTGAAGCGGAAGTTCGGCATCCGCGTGTGGGGGTTGTAGTCTTTCGGGTTGCGCACCCAGCGGAAAATCCAGTCCGGTTTCTCCTTGACATTGAGCTGGTTCAATTCGGGCCCGATCTTCTGCAAATCGAGGAAGCCCTTGATCTCATGACAGCCAAAACAGCCCGCTTCCTCGAGCATCTGTTTGCCTGTATTCAGCCGGTCCGCGTATTTCACGTACGATTCATTGCCGTGGCAGCCCGTGCATGAAGCGTAGACCTCCTTCCCCGAGAGCAGAGGCCACTCCCAGTATTTATCAGCATCTCCATGGGCGAATCCGGCGGTCAGAGCAGCCCCCTGACCGTGATGGCACGGGGTGCAGCCGAAAAATTCGGGCTTGTGTATTTTCAATAGCTCGGGAACAGGGTGCCTGGTGAACGGCTGGGGCGCACCCTCCATGACGTCGTCCTTCCAACCGGCGTGACAGGTCTGGCACCGATCAATGCGCGCCTTTGGAATTCCAAAATTCGAGCGATCGAAGTTGTTAATCATTACCTGCTTGATGAGAATGGGCGAAGTCCTCGCCTTCTCGATTTTTGAGTTAGCAAGATCGATGTCTTTGTAAAGATCCTTGATCGAAGATTGTATCGCCTTGACGTCGTTCTTGTAGACGTTCACGATCCTCGCGAGCGAATCATGCCGGGCGGTGAGCCCGTCGACCCGCGCGCTGTATTTTGCCATGAGCGCGGTCAACTCCTGCACCTTGCTGCGGTACCCGGGGTCCTCCTTGCCTTCGTGGATCGACTTCTTCCAGAAATAATACGCCTCGTCCGCCCGGCTTTTAGCAAACGTAAAATCCCTGTTTGCGTCGAGCAATACCTCCTCGAGACTGTCGACTTCCTTTTGAATTGCACGGGCCTCGGGCGAGACCAGTCTGTCCTGGGCCTCTTTTAAACGGGCGGTCATTCCAAGGTAGGAGGATGAATCGAAGGCGGCCTGAGCATCCTTCAGGCGCTGCTGCCACTTCTGGATGCTTAGAACTAAATACTGGTCCTGCTCTTCCTTCCAGGGCCGCCTTGTCGTTACCTCGTCGAGAACGGACCACATCGTACCCAGAAACAGGAGAGCGGACATAATGAAGTACACCCTTCCGTAATCGCGCGTTTCGATCGGAGTCTCCGCCCGGGCGGAGAAGAAGCTAAGCGGTCCTTTCATACCGTGCGGTCAGCGGGCCAGTGTCAGATATTGAACCAGGGGGTAACCAGGATGTACTTGATGTTGAACCCGATGCGCAATATCATTTTGATCGGGAGAGCGGTCATCGTAAGAAAGAGGAAGGCCACGATATTGTAGCGAAGGAAGCCGAGCTTTTTTATCAAATCTGAGTTTTTCTTCTTCAGCCAGTACAACCCGATCAACGAGTAATACCCAAGAATAACGGCAGACCCGAACGCCACGGCCGCGGGATTAAGGCTGTAATCCGCCTTTCGGGTATGAATGCCGAAGACCTCCGATAGATCGACGTTGGTCAGTGCTACAACCCGGTGGGTATCCCATTCCTCCCATGGGAAAAAGAGGTACCAGCCGGGGCCTCGCCAGAAGGTGCCGAGGTTGATCAGGGAAACCCAGAGGATGATAAACCCGAAGCAAAAAGTGATGACTGAAAACTTGCGCTCTTTGAACGTATAGTAGCCGTTCCCTTTTTCATTAATGTCGATATACGGAATCGCCATCAGGCCCACAATAATCAGGCTCGGCATGACGACGCCGGCGACCCACGGATCAAAATACACGAGCATCTCCTGCAGCCCGAGAAAGTACCACGGCGCCTTCGAGGGGTTCGGCGTCAGCGTGGGATTCGCGGCCTCTTCGAGAGGGGCATCGATAAGAAAGGACCAGAACACCAGGATAACCATCACAAACAGCGAGGCGAGAAATTCAACGCGCACGAGATTCGGCCAGACCTGAATTTTTTCGCTTAATCGGGCTTCGTCAAGGTATCCCTGGCGATCATTTTTCAGTGCCCTGTGAAACGCCCACCATGTATAGACGATCACGAAGACCAGTAGGGCGACGATCGGGATGTTATCCGGTTTTCGAACCAGCTCCCAGACGTGATTCATGATTGCACGGTAGTTTCAGTTATTCGCGATCGTTGGAGACTGGGCCGGAAATACCCCCGTCCTTCCGGATCCTCCAGAAATGGACCGCCATGAAGATCGAGGCGATGAGCGGCAGGAAAATGCAGTGGCCCACGTAGAAACGAAGAAGCGTCGGCGGGCCGACCTGCGTGCCGCCCAGGAGGACGAAGCGAACGTCATTGTCAATACGCATCCCGAGCTGCGGGCCAAACGGTCCCTGGTGCCCGAGGAACGGCGTTGCGCGAGCCATGTTTGTGCCCACGGTGACCGCCCAGATGGCCAGTTGGTCCCAGGGAAGAAGATAGCCTGTAAAGCTGAGCAGCAAGGTCAACACGAGCAGGAGAACTCCTACGACCCAATTGAATTGCCGGGGCGCCTTATACGATCCGGTCAAAAAAACTCTGAACATGTGCAGCATGACGGTGATGACCATTGCGTGGGCAGACCAGCGATGCATGTTGCGGATCAGCGGCCCGAATGCAACATCGTTCATGAGGTATTTCATGTCCTCATACGCGTATTCCGCGGCCGGACGGTAATAAAACATGAGGATCACGCCGGTCACCGTCAGGACAATGAAAAGGAGGAACGTTATCCCTCCCATCCCCCACGTGTATCCGATGTTCGTTGCGTGGCGCGGGATCCGCACCGGGTGGAGATGAAGGAAAACGTTGTCGACAATCTGGAGGGCACGGTTTCTGTTCGTGTCCTGATAGTTGTGGCGGAAGATCGACTTCCAGACTTCCGTCTGCTGCAGTTTTTCCCGTATCTTTAACATCGCTTCTCCATTCCGGCAGCTCAGCTATACTTCAGATACGCTTCGGGCTTGACCCAGTCCCCGTTCTCAAAGAGAAACTTGATGTTGCGGTCGATCAGGATCTGGCCGTCGTCAGCCAATGCGATCTTGAGGCGTTCGAGGGGGCGGGGCGCCGGGCCCTCGAAATTGATGCCGCTGCGGCGGAAACCGCTCCCATGGCACGGACACTTGAATTTGTTCTCGGCTTCAAGCCATCGGGGTGTGCATCCAAGATGCGTGCAGATGGCTGACAGAGCGTAGAACCCGTCTGCTTCACGAATGATCCAGACCCGGTAGTCATCTTTGTACTTCTCGCTCACCTCACCGACGATGTAGTCCTGCGGAAAACCGGCCTTAAAGGCCGAGGGCGGTTCATACAGAATGCGCGGAAACATCATCCGCAGCGTGCCGATGGTCGAGGTCGCCAGAAACACGAAAAACGCGGCCCATCCCGCCAGCGAGAAGAAATTTCGACGGCTGATTCGCCAGATGCCGAGATCATCTTCGGGCGGTTTGTCCTGCTTGGGTTTCTTGATCGCCCCCGCGGTAGCGGGAGGTTTCGGAGGCGGCACTGCTACAGCAGGGGCCGATGTTGAGCTGGATGCGACCGGAGGGTTACCGGCCGGGGGGGGAGTTTTATTCTCGGTCCCGGGACCGCTGGGGTTATCCATTACGCCAATGATGAGTTTTCAGATACCCTTGATCGAGCGGAAAAAATATAGCAAAAAAATTGCTTTGAGTCAAACGATCGTGGTTTGCTTCTCTTGGAATGAAAGAGTATATTTCGCAGAATTCTTCACCAACAGTCCCCCGGAAATGGCCGAGTCACAGTGGGTTGATTTCGAAAAGCTTCCTCATTCCGAGGGGAGCTTCTCCAAACTGTTTGACGACTACATCGGCCAGTTCCAGAAGGTGCGCCAGTACTTCGAAGCAGATTTTCATTCTCTCCAAAATTTCCCGATCCATGCCGAGCAGATCGCGCGGCAGGCGAAGCACCGCCCGGTCGTTGCCGATGTTCTCGTCGATCAAAACCGGCAGATGGGCGCGTCGGAGAAGACCCTCGAGAATGCCCGGCGGCTCGGCGATTCCAATACCTTTGCAATTGTGACAGGACAGCAGGTGGGAATCCTCGGCGGCCCCCTGTACACAATTTATAAGACCGTCACCGCGCTGAAGCTCGCCGAACGGCTCGCATCCTCCTACCCCGAGTACCGGTTCGTACCCGTATTTTGGCTGGAGGGCGAGGACCATGACTTCGCGGAAGTCAACAAGGTCAACGTCCTGAATGCGGATCACGCTCCGGTGGAAATCGAGTACGTGCCGAAGGCCAAGCAGATCCTGAAAAACCCGGGGGCCGTGGGCGAGATGCAACTCAACAGCACTCTCGACCATTTTTTCGAGCAGTTACAAAAGACGCTCCCGAATTCGGAATTCAAGGCATCCCTTCTTTCCATGCTGAAAACGGCGTATACCCCCTCCTCCACGCTCAACACGTCGTTCTCCCGTTTCATAGGCACGCTGTTTCACGATGCCGGCCTCGTTTTCATATCATCCAACGACCGCCGGCTAAAGGAACTCCTTGTCCCGATCTTCCTCAAGGAGCTCCAGGACTATCCCAAGGTATCGCAACTTATAATCCAGCGAAGCGCCGAGCTGGAGGAGCGCTATCACGCACAGATCAAAACGAAGGCGATGAACCTTTTCATGTTTTTCAAGGGGGGGAGATATTTCATCGAGCCGCGTGAACATGACTTCAGTCTGAGGGGGACGCGCCAGTATTTTCAGAAGGAGGAGCTCCTCAAGATCGTCACCGAGACTCCCGAGCTCATCAGCCCGAACGTTGCACTGCGTCCGATCTGCCAGGACACGCTTCTCCCAACACTGGCGTACGTCGGCGGACCTTCGGAGATTGCCTATTTTGCCCAGCTAAAACCGGTCTACGGCTATTTTGACCTCACGATGCCGATCATTTACCCGCGGGCCAGCGTCACAATATACGAGCAGAAATTCGAGCGTATCCTGGAGAAGTACCAGCTCGAGTTGCTTGAGTTCTTCGGAGATCCCGAGAAGGTCAGCCGGAAGGTCGTCGAGCTCATCTCCGAAGTCAAAATCGACGAGATGTTCAACGATGCCGTGAAGCGGACGAACGAGCTGATGGCGGAAATGAAATACGGGTTGAACTATATCGATTCCACGCTCATGGGGCCGCTCGAAGCGACGCGCGCGAAGATCGAATCACACCTGCTGGTGCTGAAGGAAAAGGTTATCGAGGCGCAGAAGAGAAAACACGAGATCGCACTGCGACAGGTGCGGAAAGTGATCGACAGCATCGTTCCGAGGGGGAATCTCCAGGAGCGCGTGCTGAGTATCGTCTACTTTATGAATAAGTATGGGCTCGATTTCGTCCAACGGCTCAGAAACGACGTCGAAATCGACCGGTTCAAGCACCAGATCCTCAACGTGTAAGCAACTCAGTCTGTTTTCCGCTACGATTGGACCGGGCGGGGTAGTATGAGCGGCGTGCCGTCCATATCCCTGGGAACGGGTATTCCCATGATTCCGAGGATTGTGGGTGCGATATCGGCAAGTTTTCCTTCACTTCGCAATGGCCCGCTCCCATCCGCCCCGATCACGATGAAGGGCACGGGGTTGGTTGTGTGCGACGTGTGCGGCTTCCCGTCGTCATCAAGCATCTTATCGGCGTTTCCATGGTCGGCGGTGACAAGGGCGACAGTGCCATGCGCGAGGGCGGCCGGGATCACCCGGCTCAGGCAATCGCTTACAACTTCTACGGCCTTGATGGTCGCCTGCATATTCCCGGAATGCCCCACCATATCGGCGTTCGCGTAGTTCATGACAATCAATGCATACGACCCGATGTTGAGCGCCTCGACGGCCTTCTCCGTCACCCCATACGCGCTCATCTCCGGCTTCCGGTCGTAGGTTGCAACCCCCCGCGGCGAGGGAACAAGTATTCGTTCCTCGCCGGGGAAAGGCTCTTCCCTGCCGCCGTTAAAAAAGAATGTCACGTGTGCATACTTCTCGGTCTCGGCCAGGCGGAGTTGTTTCAAACCCTGTTCGGAAATGATTTCACCGAGAGTCCTTGTGAGGAAGGTCGGGGGGAATGCTACGGGGCATGTAAAATCGTCCTGATACTTCGTCATCGTCGCGAAATAGAGGTCGAGTTTCTTCCGGGGGAATTTGTCGAACGCGGGGTCGATAAATGCGCGGGTCAGTTGGCGCGGCCGGTCCGTTCTGTAATTGAAGAAGATAACGGAATCGCCGTCGCGGATCAGGGCAACCGGCTGCCCTGCTTTCTCTAAAACGATTGGCAGGACGAACTCGTCGGTGACGCCTTGCCGGTATGAGACTTCAACCGCCTCCGCAGGATCCGTTGCGCGAATGCCGATCCCTTCAGTCATCGCCCTGTAAGCTTTTTCCGTTCGCTCCCATCGGTTGTCTCTGTCCATGCCGTAATACCGGCCGATGATGGTGGCGATTTCGCCCACGCCTTTCACCTTTTCCAGCAGCTCACGGATATACCGGACACCTGCCTCGGGAGGTGTATCCCTCCCGTCGAGGAGAGCATGGACGTAGACCCGAGGAAGACCATTCCGGCGGGCAAGCTCGAGAAGGGCGTACAGGTGAGTAATATGGCTGTGCACACCGCCGTCGGAGAGCAGGCCTAGCAAATGAAGAGCCGATCCGCGCCGTTTGGCATTCTCGACCGCGCCGAGGAAAGCAGGCTTTTCGAAGAAATCCCCCGTCCGGATCGAACGGTTGATTCTCGTGATTTCCTGGTACACTACGCGGCCGGCGCCGATGTTCATGTGGCCGACTTCGGAGTTTCCCATCAGACCGGAGGGCAGACCGACGTCCTCGCTGGAGGCGTTGATCCTTGTCCAGGGGTAGGTCGTAAACAAAAAATCGATGTAGGGCTTCCGTGCCTTGGCGATGGCGTCGACGGCGGGGTCGGTCCCCAGACCGAAGCCGTCGAGGATTATAAGAATAACCTTCTTTCTGACCTGCATCGAAGAATCAGCGGTCTGGTCTACCGTCGAACGCTCCGGAGAGACGGGGGTCGTCTCCGGACGGGGATTCGGTATTAGCGCCGGTGTTCGCGATGAGGGGCGCCGCGACCCCGGCCGTCTCCGCGCTGTCCTCGCTCCTTAGCCCTCTCCGCATCGCGCACGGCCTCTTTTTCGGCATCATACCCCGGCATCAATGCTTTGCGGCTCAGATTGTATCGACCCTCATCATCTTTCTTGATCAGCTTGACCTCGAGCTCGTCTCCGACGTTGAGCACGTCCGTCACCTTGTTCACGCGGGCCGTATCCAGGTGAGAGATATGGACGAGCCCCTCCCTGCCAGGGAGAAACTCGACGAACGCTCCGAAATCCATCGTTCGCGTCACTTTTCCGCGATACACTTTCCCGACCTCCGGCACCTCGATGATCTTACTGATGATTTCGAAGGCCTTGTTGCTTCCCTCCGCCGAGACCGAAGCGATGATTACGGTCCCGTCGTCCTCAATGTTGATTTCCGCGCCCGTATCCTTGACGATCTGACGGATCACTTTACCGCCCGGTCCGATGACGCTGCCGATCATATCGACCGGAATCTTCATCGTGGTCAGGCGTGGCGCGTATTTCGACAAATCCTTGCGGGGTTCTGCGAGAGTCTTCGCCATGACGTCGAGAATATGTATTCGCCCTTCCCGTGCCTGGTTCAGAGCGTTTTCAAAAATCTCGAATGAAATCCCCTGAATCTTGATATCCATCTGAAATCCCGTAATGCCCTCGCGGGTCCCGGCGACTTTGAAATCCATGTCTCCGAAATGATCCTCGTTCCCGAGGATATCGCTGAGGATGGCGACCTTTTCCGCTTCCTTGACCAGTCCCATGGCAATCCCCGCGACCGATTTCTTGAGGGGCGCTCCCGCATCCATGAGCGCCAGCGAACCGGCGCACACGGTAGCCATGGACGACGAGCCGTTCGACTCGAGAATGTCCGAGACGATCCTGATCGTGTACGGGAACTCTTGCTCCGCAGGCATCAGGTTCTTGAGAGACCGCTCCGCGAGATTACCGTGGCCGATTTCGCGCCGCCCGGTGCCGCCGAGTCTTCCCACCTCACCCACGGAGAATGGGGGGAAATTGTAATGGAGCATGAACCGCTTCGTCGTTTCGGGAAGAAGTCCGTCCAGGATTTGTTCGTCCATCTTCGTTCCGAGCGTCGTGGACGTGAGACTCTGCGTCTCGCCGCGCGTGAACAGGGCGGAACCGTGCGTCCTCGGAAGAATCCCCACCTCACACGTGATCGGCCGGATATCACGCAGACCGCGGCCGTCGAGGCGCTTTCCAGCTTTGAGTATCATCGATCGCATCTCCTCGTATTCGATGTCATGGAGGATTTCGTCGATCAACTTCTGCTTCTTTTCCACGAATCCGGAGGGATCGCTCGCGCTGAGGAGTTTGTCCTGCTCGTCGAGCGTCAGGCGGCTGGAGGCGATTTCCTTCTTCAACCCCTCGATCGCGTTCAGGCGAATGTCGGCGGTTGCAAGCCTCCGCTCCTCTTTCTTGAGCGGCTTATGGCAAAGCTCGCGAATCTTTTCACGGGCGATCTTCGAGACGATACCCATAAGTTCCTTCTTCAACTGGTTCTGCGGAACTTGCCGCTTGGGTTTTCCGATTTCCCGCTGCATCTCAATCTGCATCTCGCACAATCGTTTGACGCCTTCGTGGGCAAAGCGGATCGCGTCGAGCATCTCCTGCTCCGAGATTTCCTTCGCTGATCCCTCAACCATCACGACCGACGTCCGTGTGCCGGCGACGATGATGTCCAGATCGCTGGTTTCGAGTTGTCCGAACGTCGGGTTCATGATCCATTCCCCGGCGATTCGCCCGACCCGCACCTCGGCGATGGGGCCGTCGAACGGGATATCCGAGATCATCAGGGCGGCCGACGCCCCGACCGCCCCGAGCACATCCGTGTCGTTCTCCAGGTCCGAAGAATAGACGGTCAGCATCACCTGGGTCTCGCATTTGAACCCTTCGGGAAACATCGGGCGCAGAGGACGGTCGATCAGGCGGGAAGACAGAATCTCCTTCTCCGTCGGCCTCCCCTCCCTCTTGAAAAATCCGCCCGGTATTTTGCCAGCGGCGGCCGTCCTCTCGCGGTACTCGATCTGCAATGGAAAGTAATCCCGGTCTTCTCTTGGTTCTAATGACGCAACGACCGTTGCGAGCACCATCGAGTCGCCGTAGCGGACCATGACTGATCCGTCGGCCTGGAGTGCCAGTTTCCCCGTTTCGAGCGAGAGTGTTCTTCCTCCGATTTCAATTTCTTTTTTCGTTACCATCGAATGGCTTTCATCGTTAGTGAGTAAACACGTTCGTTAGAGCGGATCCTCTTACTTTCGCAGATCGAGGTCCTGAATGATCTTGCGGTAGCGATCCACATTTTTTTTCTGCAGGTAATCCAGCAGACGGCGGCGTTTCCCGACCATCCTCAGCAAACCCTGGCGCGAGTGATTATCCTTGACATTCTTTTCGAAATGCCCCGAAAGCTCGTTGATGCGGGTTGTCAGAAGCGCAACCTGAACCTCGGGCGAGCCCGAATCGATGGCCGATTTGCCGTACTTTAGGATTACTTGCTGCGATTGTTCCTTTGTCAGTGGCATTGATTCTCTCCTGAATTTAAAATGAGTTGCAGCGCTGAGATATGCCGTAGGCACGCATCCCGATCGGCGTTGAGCTGGCGCACCAAATCGTCGACCGATGCGAACTTCTTCTCGGCGCGAAGGCGTTTAAGAAAAAACATTTTCAATTTCCGCGTATAGATCATTTCGCTGAAATCGAACAAATGAACTTCGATCGTCCGCCCCCCCGCCGGCTTGAACGTGGGGCGATAACCGATATTCAGCATCCCGTACAACGGGACGCCGCCGAGGTCGGCGCCAACGAGGTACACTCCGTCGGCGGGAACGAGTTTATGCTGAAACTCGGGCTCAATGTTCGCCGTCGGAAACCCGAGGCCGGTGCCACGTCCGTCGCTTTTCACAACCGTGCCGGTCAGAGAGTAGGGCCGGCCGAGGCACTCTTCGGCCCGTTCCACGTCGCCCTGAAGAAGCAGTTCCCGGATGCGCGAGCTGGTTACGATGCGCCCCCCGACCGAAACAGGATCGACGACCCTGGCCTCGAATCCGAATTCCCTGCCGAGCTGCCGGATTTCTTTGATTCCCGCCTCGCGTTCATGCCCGAACATATGGTCGTAGCCGACGATGACTTCCCGCATTCCGACGCCGTTAATCAGATACTGCACGTAGAACTCCTTGGGCGAAAGGCGTGAAAATTCCTTCGTGAATTCGAGAACCAGCGCCGCATCGACGCCGAGTGAGCCGATCAACTCGAGCCGTTCACCGAGGTTGCTCAACTGCCTGACCTCACCCGTTCCGACGACGGTTCTCGGATGCGGATCAAACGTGATCACGACGCTCCGTCCGCCCGAGGCCCTTGCCGTCAGCTCCTTAAGGATCGCGCGGTGCCCACTGTGGACCCCGTCGAACGTTCCGACCGTCACCGCCGAGTCCGGCAGCTTCCCGATCTCGCCCAATGAACGCGCGATCAGCATTCGCTAGCTCCCGTCCTCCTTGCGGATTTTCTTTATAAGCTCTTCGATTCGGGCGACACGATCAAATGTCTCATCCATGAAGAACTGGACCGAAGGGGTAAACTTCATTCTCATCCGCGAACCGATGAACGTGCGGATCTCCCCCTTATGCTCCTCGAGCAGCTTCATCGTCCGTGACTTGGTCTGATCGTTGCCCATGATGCTGACGTAGATCTTTGCAATCCGCAGATCGGGGGTCATGTGAACTTCCGTCACGGTCAGGAACCCGTACGCCGGATCCCGGAATTCACGGATAAAATATGTCCCGACCTCCTCTTTGATGAGGGATGCAACGCGTTCAGTTCGCAGTGACATGGGCTCATCCTACGCCAGTTTTCGCATCGTCTCGACGATTTTGTACGCCTCAATCGTGTCGCCGACCTTGATGTCGTTAAAATTCTCCAGGCCGACGCCGCACTCAAATCCCGCTTCCACCTCCCGGACATCCTCCTTGAATCGTCTCAGCGAGGAGATGGCTCCGTCGTACACCACGATTCCGTCGCGGATGAGCCGGACCTTATTGCCGCGCGTGATCTTGCCTTCTTGAACGGAGCATCCGGCGATCGAGCCGATCTTCGGAACCTTGAACACTTCGCGCACCTCGATCGAGGCCGTTACCTCTTCGTTCTTGGTGGGGGAAAGCAATCCCTCGAGGGCCTTCTTGACATCTTCGATTGCGTCGTAAATGATATTATAAAACCGAATGTCGACCTTTTCCTGCTCGGCGAGCCGGCGCGCGTTCATGTTGGGCCGCACATGGAAGCCGATGATCACGGCGCCGGAGGCGGCGGCAAGCAGAACATCCGACTCGGAGATTCCGCCCACATCATGATGGATCACATTGACGCGCACCTCTTCGTGACTGATCTTCATCAACGAATCCGCGAGGGCTCCGACGGAGCCGTCGACGTCGCCCTTCACAATCACTTTCAACTCCTTGATCTGACCCTCCTGAATCTTCTTCGAGATATCGTCAAGGGTTACGCTTCGCACAAGGCGGAAGTCCTGCTCCCGTTTCAGGGTCTGGCGGCGTACACCGATGTCTCTCGCCTCGCGCTCGTTTTCGACGACGGCGAAGCTGTCGCCCGCTTGGGGGACCCCGTCAAATCCGAGCACCTGAACCGGGGTGGAGGGTTTGGCAACTTCAATGCGCCTGCCCCGCTCGTCGCTCATTGCGCGGACCTTCCCGCTCTGAATCCCGGCGACAAACGGATCGCCGATCTTCAGCATCCCTTTCTGGACGAGGACGGTTGTGACAATCCCCCTCCCCTTATCGACCTGGGCCTCGATCACGACGCCGCGGGCCCGGGATGACGGGTTCGCTTTCAGATCGAGAACGTCCGCCTCCAGCAGGATTTTCTCGAGCAGGAGGTCGACGTTCTTGCCGGTCCGCGCGGACAGCTCGACGCACTGGTACTTGCCGCCCCACTCCTCGACCAGCACATTGTGTTCGGAAAGCTGCTGCCGGATGCGGTCGGCGTTCGCTTCGGGTTTGTCGATCTTGTTGATCGCGATAATGATCGGAACGTTCGCGGCCTGGGCGTGGCTGATCGCTTCGACGGTCTGGGGCATGACGCTGTCGTCAGCGGCCACGACCAGCACGACGATATCGGTGAGCTGGGCGCCGCGGGCGCGCATTGCGGTAAATGCCTCGTGACCCGGCGTATCGAGGAACGTGATGCTCTTCCTGCCGTCGACGGCGACCATGTAGGCGCCGATGTGCTGCGTGATTCCGCCCGCCTCCCCGGCGACGACGTTGCTCCGCCGGATGTAGTCGAGCAGAGACGTTTTGCCATGATCCACGTGCCCCATGATTGTAACAACCGGCGGGCGCGCTACAAGCTCGCTATCGACCTCCGGGACGGACGGGACGATGTCTTCCGTGATTTCGGAGAAGAACCGTACCTCATAACCGAACTCGTCGGCAACGAGCGTGATCGTATCCTTGTCGAGACGCTGGTTGATGGAGACCATCAGGCCGAGTTCGATACATTTCTTGATGACGTCGGCGGCATTGACGCCCATGAGGTTCGCGAGCTCGTTCACCGAGACAAATTCCGTCACGCGGAGAATCGACTCCTCTTTCTTCAGCTCCTCAAGCTGGCGCTGCTCCTCCATCATCCTCTTCTCTTTGCGCTTGCGCTTGAACGTGGCCCGCTGTACGACGACGCTCGCTTCATCCATCTCCGCCAGCGTCCGCTTGATGGCTTCCTCGACCTCTTCCTTATCAACCTCCTGGTGCCGCAGTTTTTTCTTTTTCTTGGCCTTGCGGAGCAGCTCGTCCGTTTCTTCCGGCACCGGCGGAGGCGCGGCAACCCGTATGCGTTTCTTCTTCTTTTTCTTTTTCTTGGCCTCCTCCTCTGAAACCGTCGTGGTTTCCGGAGCAGCCGTTCCTTCGTGGATTGCGGTAGCCCGGTTGACCTCGTCGAGATCGATCTTCCCCTTGATCTTCAATCCCATCTTGGGAGTGCGCCGCGCCATTACCTCCGGCGCTTTTCTTCCCTTTGCGGGCGCTTTCTCGGGGGGAGCCTCAACGGTCTCCGCTTCGCCCGGGAGATGCGCCCCGGGAGGTTCTAACACATCAACGGTTGGGGACGCTTCGAGGGGGACAGATTGGGAAATGACTTCCGCGGCCGAGGCCGCCGGTTTTAGTGCGGGCTGTGCGGCTTCCTCGGGTTTTGTTTTCTTTACCGGCTTCGCTTTCTGAGCGCCCACCTCGGGGACCGCGGCCTTTGCCTCGGCCTTCTTTCTGGTCTCGCGAATCGTCTGGATCTTCCGCTGGTGCTTTTCCGCGACTTCCCGATCCTTCTTGAAATGCGACAGGATATCGTGCATCATCGCGTCGTCCACCGACGACATCAGACCCTTGACCGAGTGCCCCTTCCGCTTCAGATAATCGATCAAGGTCTCGTGGGAGATATTAATCTCCTTCGCGATCTGATAGATCTTCTTATGTGCCGTTAAGTTCTCTGCCATGCTTCAGTCACGCCTCGGTTTCCGTTGCCTCATTTTTTTCATCTTTGGCGATCGCCTCATCGGGGGCTTCCGCTTCGGTGCCGGTTGGTTCATTTTTTTCATCCTTGGCAACCGCCTCTTCGGGGGGCTCGGTCTCGGTGTCTGTCACCTCATCCTTCGCCTCGCCCTCGCTTGCAGCGGGAGCAGGGGCCGCCGCCGGCTGCATCGCCGCCTGTTGCTCGGATTCTTCCTCGATGTCCGCCTCCTCCAGCTCGCGCTGCATCATGGCCTTGGTCGACTGGATTTTCTCCTCCGTCAACCCTTCAATTTCAAGAAGGTCCATGACCGCGGCATCGATCACTTTGCGGGCCGTGTCATATCCTTCGTCCACAAGCCGTTCATAGAGCGGTTCGCCCAGCTCTTCACGAAACTCGTCGAGGTCCATATCGTACTCCTCTTCGACCCCTTCCTTAATCAGGTTGATCTCGAAGCCGGTGAGCTTCGAGGCGAGCCGGATATTTTGTCCGTTCCTTCCGATCGCGAGCGAGACCTGATCCTTGTCCACGAGAACCGTTGCGGCCTTGGTAGCTTCATCCACCTCGACGTTCTTGAGTTTAGCCGGTGACAGCGCACGCTGGATGAAGACCTGCGGCTTGTTGGAATAGTTGATCACATCGATATTCTCATTATTGAGTTCCCGGACAATCGCGTGGATTCGGACGCCTTTCATGCCCACGCAGGCGCCGACCGCATCGATCCGGTCGTCATGGGATTCCACGGCCACTTTCGAGCGCTCCCCTGCTTCTCGGGCAACGCCTTTAATTTCAATGATGCCGTCGTAGATTTCGGGAATTTCGATCTCAAACAGTTTCGCGAGAAACTTGGGGTCTGCGCGCGAGATGATGACGAGCGGACTCGATGCGCTTTTGCGAACTTCTTTGACGATTGCCCTGAGCGTTTCTCCTTTCCGGTATCGTTCCCGGGCGATTTGCTCGCTCTTTGGCAGGATGAGCTCGTTGCGGTTATGAATGACGAGAATTTCCCCTTTGCGGATTTGGTAAATCTCGCCGACGATGATCTCGCCGACCGTTGTGCTGTACTCGTTGTAGATGATCTCCTTCTCGATTTCCTTGATTCGCTGATTCAGGTTCTGCTTGGCGCTCACAACGAGCCTCCGGCCGAAGGTTTGCAGATCGACCACTTCGACGAAATCATCCCCGACATTCAGCGGTTCGTCCGACTTTTTTTTCACCGTTTCCAGGTCGATTTGCGTGGTCGGGTCGGTTACCTGCTCCACGATTTTCTTCTCGAGATAGATCTCGATGTCTCCCTTATCCACATTGACAACGACCTCGAATCGCGACTCCTGGCCGTATTTCTTCCGGACCATCATCGCGAAGACGTCTTCGATGATGCCGGCGAGCGTGTCCTTGTCGATCCGTTTTTCCCGGACCATCTGCTGAAACGATTCAACAATTTCGTAATTCATTCTTACCTCAAAGATTTATTCGATATGTCAGCCATCACCCGAGCCTCGATGATGTCCCGGTACGGGATCGTTCGGATGTTTTCCCCGGTCAGACCCAGCCGTATGTCTTCGCCCGTCGCTCCCACCAATTTGCCCTGAACACGCTCGACGGCTTCGCCGCTTCGGATTTTGACGTCCAATGTCCGGCCGACGTTTTTGGGGAACTGCCGGGGAAATCTCAGTGGACGTTCCACGCCCGGCGACGAAACCACGAGATGGTACCTGCCGCGGAAGAGCTCAGCCGCGTCCAACACGCCCGATAGCTCCTTGCTGATTCGTTCGCAGAGCCCGGTGGTGACGCCCTCGTCGGTGTCGACGAAAAGTTCTGCGATTTTCGCGCCGGACTCGCCGCGCACCTTCACATCGATGATGTAGGCGTCGTGGCTTTCGACGACCGGTCGGGCAATTTCTTCAATGCGCTCTGGGAGGGGCATCCGAAACCATCCGAATATCGCTGAATTTAAGGCCTTTCAACCTCATTCAAAAAAAAAGTCCCATAGGAGGGACTTTCAAACGAGGACGTAAATAATATAACACTCGCCCTTTACAATAGCAAATCGCAGGGGGGTAAATCAGGTGAGCAGCGTCGGCCCCAGAATCGCCACATCCGCACCCTCGAATTTTAGCACGGCGGCGCGAAAATCGTCCCTCACGGTCGTCGGCTCCCCCGTGCGGGGGTTCAGCCAGACATGGACCGAGAAATTCTCGGCCACGAGCCGCCCGCTTGAAGATTCTTCAATAATGGACTCGAAGCCGAAGCTCGTATTTCGGATGTAAGAAACCCGTGTCCATACAGTTAAGGCGTCGTCGAAGCGGGCGGGCGACTTATAGTCTATCTCATTTCGCGCGACAACCACCCGCGCATCGTGACGGATCGTCGTAAGGTCGAGTTTGACGCCGAGCCGCCTGAGGTAGTCGACCCGTCCGAGCTCGCAGTACTGCAGGTATACGGCATTGTGGACAATCCCCTGCCAGTCCACTTCGTAGTTTCGAACGCGGATTTCGGTTTTATGCTTGAATTTCGATTTGTCCATGTCAGAACAGCGAGCGTACAATCGCCGCCGCGCGGCGTACCTGCTCCATCGAGACGTCCAGGTGCGTGACCGCCCTGATCGCCGACCGGCGTTCAGACGTCATGAGGACACCGTTGGATTTCAGGATCTCCAGGACCTCCGCCTGGGTCTTTCCGGAGGGCTCGGTCTCGGCGATCACCATGTTGGTCTGCACTTCTTCCATTTCCACGCGCAATCCCTTCGTCTGGTTGAGCTCTCCGGCAAGGTACCGCGCCTTCGCGTGATCCTCTTTCAGTCTTTCGATATTGTGGTCGAGTGCGTAGAGCGCCGCCGCCGCCAGGATACCCACCTGGCGCATGCCTCCGCCGAAGACTTTCCGGTACCGCCGCGCCCGCTCGATAAACTCGGCGTCGCCGGCGATCATCGAACCGATCGGGGCGCCGAGCCCTTTTGAAAAGCAGACAGAGATCGAATCGGCCCCCCTGGCGAACTCTTTCGGATCTGAGCCGCTCGCAACGCAGGCATTCCAGATCCTCGCACCGTCGAGATGGACCATGATCTTCTCCCCGGCTGCGAACTCGCGGATTGCCCGAATCGCCTGGGCCGGTACAACCGAGCCGCCCGACCTTCCGTGCGTGTTTTCGACGCAGATGAGCTTTGTTGCCGGAAGATAATAGGCCCGCGCGCGCACAGCGGCTTTTAATTGTTCGATTGTGAAGACGCCCCTCTTCCCCTTGACCGGATTCATTTGCACACCCGAAAGGAGCGAGGGAGCTGCGGTTTCGTAGACGAATATATGCGAATCCGCATCGACGATTATTTCATCCCCCGGCTGGGTATGGACCTTGATGCAAATTTCATTTCCCATCGTGCCGCTCGGAACGAAGAGGGCGTCATCCTTCCCGAACAACCGGGCGACACGCGCCTGAAGGGCATTGACCGTGGGATCCTCGCCGAAGACGTCATCGCCCACCTCAGCGCTCATCATTGCCTCGAGCATTCCCCGAGAGGGCTTCGTGACCGTATCGCTCCGGAGATCGATTGCGTCCATTGATTCAGCGGCCTCGAATCGTCGAATACATCCTCGAACCCAGCGCGGCGGCCAGACTAAACGAGCTCAGAACGAGACAGATTTGAGCGAACCAGTCCCCCATGGCGGAATAGAATGTCAGCGCGCGTTCCGGTTTGACGCTGCTTATAAGAACCTGCTGCGTGAACATCCTTGTGGGCTCGAGAAGGTGACCGAACGGATCGACGAAACACGAGATCCCTCCGTTCGCGCACTGGACGACCCAACGACGGTTCTCGACGGCCCGAAGGACGGCAAACTGGGCGTGCTGATACGCCCCGGATGTATTTCCCCACCAACTGTCGTTCGTAATGACCGTCAGGAACTCGGCTCCCTCCCGCACGAAACTCGCGACGAAACCGGGATAAACCGATTCATAGCAGATAAAATTAGAAAATAGAAACCTTTTGGAGGAATCGACCGCAAACCTCTTTCCCCTCAGGTGGAACACTGTTTTCGTACTCCCCATTCCCCATCCTCCCAGCCCAAAATTCCATTGCATCGCATTGAGGAAGCTGAGGGCCTCGGAGAAAGGCACGCGCTCCGCGAACGGGACGAGGATCATCTTGGCATATTTCTGAATTTCCGGGTCTCCGGGCTGGAGAAGCATCGAGCTATTGTAATTATCGTAGCGGCGGCCATCCTGTGAAACCTTGCTGCTTCCGGGAGCGGGTTCGCCTTCACCGTAGTATTTGATATCGGGGATTCCGGTCAGGAGCGGAATTCCCAGGCTGTCGATTTCCCGTTTGAGGGTTTCGAAGCCCGGCCGGTTTCTCGGATCGAGGATATAGAACGGAACGGCGGTCTCAGGCCAGATGATCAAGTCCACCCCTTTCCCCGCGACCTCCCACGTAAGCCGCTCGAGAACCTGGAGCTGAAGGTCCGGCCGCTGCTCCCACTTTTCGAATGGATCGATATTCGGCTGAACAACACCGACCCGGATCGAATCGGGGGCGGCGTCTGCGGCACGGCGGAGAACGCTCGCGCCGTACGCCCCGGGGAGGAGGTACAACGCGAGAATTCCCGCCGCGAAAACAGCCGAGGGAACCGACAGGAACTTCAACCGTCCGGTGGTCACCGCCGAGAAGAAAAGATAGACCGCAACATTCAGCCACAGAAGCCAGAAGGAAATTCCGAACACCCCCGTCAGCGAGGCAATTTGAATCGACGCGAGGTCGTAGGTCTGGCTATTGCCCAGCGTGAGCCAGGGAAATGAGATCTCGGTCAGGGAGTGGAGATATTCAAAAGAGACCCATAAAAATGGAAACAGGCAAAGCGAATAAAGCCCGCCGAATCTTTTTCTGATGAAGATCCAGCCGGCGACGGGCACATAAAAAAAAAGCGGATGGACGAGCAGTAGCGACGCCCCCGCCGCCATCAGGTAGGGATCTTTGCCGTGCGTGAATCCCCCCGTCCAATACAATGTAATCACATTGAAGACGAAGAACGTGACATAGGAACGCCGGATGGCGGCACCGTAACCTTGTACCCCCTCGAGGAGCAGAAAAAAAGGTACGAATGCCACTGCCGCAAAGATCCCCGTCGGCACCGGTGGAAAGGAGAAGCCGAGCAGGCAACCGGCGAGCAGGGCGAGGGATAGTTCCCTCCTGCCTGAACTATTATTCATCGGCACGAACCGGGACCGGCGGAGTATCAATGGAAAGCGCCGGAAACCTCCTTTCCACTAATCGCCAGAGATGGATGACGACCGATGCGCACAACGCCCCGACCGCGGCCCCGGCGAGAACGTCGGACGGATAATGAACGCCGACGCTCATTCTGGAGAAGGCAATGAGGCCGGCATACGTGTAAAACGCCCATGCCCGGCGGCGATAATAATGCGAGAAGAAACTTGCCGCCGCAAAATTGTTCACGGCATGACCGGAAGGAAACGAGAAACCGCCGCCGCAGCTGACGAGCAGGCGGACATGTTCCAGAACCATCTTCCCATCGACGATGTGGCATGGCCTCGGGCGTGCGAACACTCTTTTCAGGAGGTTGTTGTTCAATTGGTCGCTCATGAAGATCAGGGGAATGAGCAGCAACGCGGCAGTCCTCCCCTTCTTCCCTCCTTTCCAAACCAGAAGCAGCCACAGGATGCCGAAGAGCACGCGGCCGTACCAGTGCTGGTTCCAATCGGTCAGGATCGGCATAGCGGCATCGAAGACCGGATTCGCGATCGTCTGATTGCAAAAGTAAAATACCGCCTTGTCAATTGAATACAGGAATTCTACCATCCGGCGGCGATCAGAGGTCGAGAGGGAGCTGCTTTTCCCTGATCGACGCCACCGCGTAGGCGGCTGCGCCGTCGCCGATACCGATGAAACCCAACTCCTCGTTTGTTGTCGCCTTCACCGAGACCCGCTCAACCTGAACTCCAAGCGCCTGGGCCACGTTTTCCCTCATGCGCTTTATGTACGGTGCGATTTTGGGCTGCTGAAGGATCACGGTCGCGTCCACGTTGATGATATCGTAATTGTTTGACCGCAGGAGCTGCGCGACGTGTTTTAACAGCACGAGGCTCGAGATGTCCTTGAACCTTTCATCGGTGTCCGGGAAATGTTTGCCGATGTCTCCCAGTGCCGCTGATCCGAGCAGGGCGTCCGCGAAGGCGTGGCAGAGAACGTCTGCGTCGGAGTGCCCGATCAGGCCTTTAATGAAGGGAATCTCAACGCCTCCCAGAACCAGCTTCCGGTTGACCACCAGCCGGTGGATATCATAGCCAAAACCGAAACGCATCCAGTCCGATCGATTAGAATCTGTGAGGGGTCAACCTACCGGATTTCGAAACTCCGAAATTGATTTTCCGGCTTCTTCCAGTCGACCTTCACGTCGGCGACATGCGCGGATGGCGGACCCACTTTGAGAAATTTTATAAGTTCTTCAATCAGAGACCGGTCACCCTCGACTTCAATTTCGACTCTTCCACCAGAAACATTCCGGGCGAATCCCGTGAGCCCCAAACGCGACGCCTTCGTGTAAACAAAATACCGGAACCCGACCCCCTGAACCATTCCCTCGATAATAATTTGCGCTCCGACTGTCATCCCGTTTGAGGCGGCATCGTGAACATACGATGAAATTGGCTCAAAGTCAATGCTTTTCGCCCGCCGCCCCCGGTGTATCTGCCTGGGTGGAATGACCGGCCGGAGCGGCGATGGCCCTATTCAGAACGGGGAGCTCATCCGAGAACTCGGATACCAGAAGCCCGCCGACTATCAAAGCTCCGCCGCCGATGCCGGCCAGACCGATAATCTCTCCCCTCACAAAGTACGCAAACACCGCGGCGACGACCGGTTCGACCGCAAAAATTACGGCAGCCCGGGTCGGCGACGTATCGCCCTGATAGCGGTTTTGTACCCACATCGCGATGACGGTCGCGACAATGGTCAGATACAGAAGGGAGAGAACGTAGGTGCCCGAACTTGCCGCCCGAATGTTTTCGAACAACAAGGCCATCGCCATCCCCACGACTGCACAGAAAAGAAACTGGACGAACGACAATCGGAGCTTGTCCGGCTCGTCCGAGACGAGATCGAGATAGACGATATAACACGCAAAGAAGAGCGCGCAAACGAGCGTGAGTGCGTCCCCCTTGTTAAACGGCGATCCCGCGGGGGAGGTGAGCAGGTAGAGTCCGATCCCGGCCGCAACGACCCCGAGCAGATTCCCGATTTTCAACTGCTTTCGCCCAACGTGAAAGAAACGCTGGACGGCAATTTGCACCACCGGGGTCAACACGGTCAGCATGCCCGTAAAAAACGCCGACTTTGAGGCGGTCGTGTATTGCATCCCCACCGTTTGAACCAGAAACCCGCCGTAAAGGAAGAGGCCCAGCAGACTGCCGCGCATGAGAGTCGAGCGCGAAATCTTGGTCAGCCGGCGGGGAAAAAGAACGAGGAGGATGAGCGAGCCGAGCAGGAACCGGATCGCCGTGTAGAATAGAGGAGAGTTATCCTCGAGCAACGACTTCGTGATGACGAAGGTGCTGCCCCACACAACTGTGATCGAGAGAAGGTAAAACTCTGCGCGGCGCCGGGCGGTCAAGCGAGGGTTTGGAAGAAAGGCGATCGGGGTTAGGTGACGGCTGTCCGGTCTTGAGTCACTCCTTCCCACACCTCGCCGGTCTCGTACTTATGGAAGAGCTGCCCCCAGTGTGTCTTCTCCCTCCACTGCGTAAAAATTTTGCGGTCTTTCAACGGCCACCGGTAATAATCGTGGTACGCCTCCGAACCGAAGATGAAGACGTTCACGAGGGGAGTATGGAAGAACAGTTTTTGAAACTTCGCGAGCGGTCCGAACCACATCATGTCGCCGACCAGGCTCGCACCGTTGTCACCCACGGAGAATCCCCAGGACTCATTCGAGATGTCGGCCCCGACGATGGTGATGTCCCGGACATCGCCCACCCCCAGACGGTCCTGGTGGGCAAGGTTGATGTACTCAATGGACATCGGATCGAAGCCCATCATCTTCGCCGATACCGCATCTATGGCGACCTGGTCGGCGCTGGCGAGCATGTAATCCTTGACGACCGGATCCATGGTGCGCGGTCCGGGGCCGTTTCCGGCGGTGGTCCCGTCCATCAATGCAAAGATGCCGGCGTGGATTTCTTTTTGTATAGCGAGCAGGTCGACCAACGTTTCATGAATCCAGCTATGCGTGTAGTGGCGCTTGGTGTTCAGCAATCCGCCGAATGCGTTCTTCATCGCGCCGGTCGTCGTCGTGTAAATATGGCACTTGACGGTAGGAAGGTGGACGATATTCTTCCCCTGAAAAAACTCCGGGATCGTAATCCCCTCGGGGTAGATCTTGTCGAGCACGCGCATTTTCGCCCTCGGGGTATACTGAATCCACCGGATATCGTTCTCCCTGAAATTGTACAGCACGGGGACCCCGTATCGCCGGAAGATGGGCACGTAATTATTGAGATCCTCTCCTTTGAACGTATTCGTGACAACGGTCTTGTTTTGCACGCAGACGAGGTCCTCATAGCCGCCATTCCGGAGGGCAAGAATACTCCCCTCCATTTGCCAGGGCGTCGTGTTTGCGGCCGGGAAAGGGAAATGCCACGAAATATTATCCTTGAGAATTGTCGTCGCCCCCCGCGCGAGCGAAGCACCCATCCCCGCGAGATTCATGAGCCGGTCGGTGTCCTCCAGAACGGTTTGTGGGCTAGTCTTTAGGACCGCGACGGTCGATTTTGGCATACCACTATCTTCCGTAGATGATGATCGTTGCGGTAAGTATCCACAACGAAATGTTTATCAGCAGCGGTACATCCGTGAGCGCAAGGCGCGCCGGGTTGCCTCCCGCTTCCTTCTTGTGCACAAGATATAAATAGCGAAAAATCCCGTAAAGAACAAACGGAACCGTGTAAAAGAGCCGGTTTGTGCCGAATTTTCTGACGGTCTCCTCCGAAATAGTATACAGGGCGTACGACATGACTGTCGAAGCCGTGACAATTCCGATCATCTGGTCGAGGAAGTATGGACTGTATTGAGCCAGCACGGAGCGGTGAATATCGGCCTGCTCTTCCAGAACCGTCAGTTCATTCCTTCTCTTGCTGAATCCCAGGAACAGCGAGAGCAAGAGCGTGCAAATGATCAGCCACTCCGAAGTCGGAACGTTGATCAAAACGGCGCCCGCGACGACGCGCAGAACGAATCCGGCCGAGATTGTCATCACGTCGAGAATCACGATCTCCTTGAGTTTCAGCGAATAGAGAAGATTGATCAGGAGGTATAAAATCAAAACGAGGCTGAATTGGGGCCGTATCAGGTAGCCCCCGAGCAAACCGGTTGCGGCGAGCAGAATCGAGCCCGCGAGTGCCGGACCGACCCGCAGCTTCCCCGACGGGAGCGGCCGCAGCGATTTTACGGGGTGGAGCTTGTCGTTCTCGAGGTCCGTAATATCATTGAAAAGGTAGACCCCGCTGCTCACGAGGGAGAAAAGAAAGAACCCCCCGACAACGAGCACGACATCGTGCACAACGAAGAGATTGCCCGAAAAGACGAGAGCGGCGAAGAGAAAGAGATTCTTAATCCACTGCTGCAGCCTCATCGAGGCGATGAACGATCTCATCACCACTAGAAAACTGCCGGTTCTTCATAGACGCCAAACACTTCCGCGAGGGCGCCGCACATCTCACCCAGTGTGACGTAGGCTCGCGTGCACTCGATCAACGGCGGAATGAGGTTCGATCCGCTTTCCGCGGCCCTGTGCAGAGCGCCGAGAGTTTCCGCGGCGCGCTCGCTGCTCCTGTTCGCGCGAACCTCCGCGGTCCGTTTTTTCTGCTTCTTCTCCACCTCCGGCGAGATCAGAAGGATCGGGATCTGAACCTGTTCGTTTTCCAGGACATACTCGTTGACGCCGACTATAATCTTCTCCTTCCGGTCCAGCTCCTGCTGGTAGCGGTAGGCCGCTTCGGCGATCTCCCGTTGAAAGAATCCCGCCTCGATCGCGGGTATGACGCCGCCGAGTGAATCGATTTTCTCGAAGTAGGCTTCGGCCTCTTTCTCCATCTTGTCCGTCAGAGATTCGACGAAGTAGCTTCCCGCCAGAGGGTCGATCGTATTGGCGACGCCGGTCTCGTGGGCGATAATTTGCTGGGTCCGCAGCGCTATGGTCACCGCCTTTTCCGAAGGAAGCGCGAGCGTCTCGTCCATGGAATTGGTGTGCAACGACTGGGTTCCGCCCAACACACCGGCCAGCGCCTGGTAGGCGGTCCGGATAATGTTGTTCTCGGGCTGTTGGGCGGTCAATGAGCAACCCGCCGTCTGCGTGTG
>DASQAZ010000035.1:0-4536 GCA_035635475.1 Bacteroidota bacterium
TCAAAAGGAGTGATGCACAGACCGAGAGCCCCCCGGAAAACCGTCATGCTCATGGTGGAAACGAGTGCAATACAGCCTACCGGTGACTAGAAGCGAACCTCCGGAGCCAGTGTAAGTTTCTAATTGCTTAAGCGCTATTTCCCCGCTGTCACCGTTTTCTTGATATCATCAAACCAGTTCAGGACGACATTGATCTCTTGAAACACTCCCTCCCCTTCTTTCGGTCTCGTCACGAGGATGGAGTGAGCATCCGGCGAGATGTCGTAGCTCATCGCGCTCTCAACGTTTACCCCGCGATACCCTTTAAGGACTACGCGCGGCTGTCCCGCGGTAAGCGATTGTGTTCCGGTGATAGGGACGGACATAATTCCGCTTGTTGTGCCGTAGAACAGCAATTTTCCATCTCCAGACCACTGTGTTGTCGAAGCAACATCCGTCGAGATTTGCCATTTCCCCTCTCCGCGTGGAAATGGGCGAACATACACCTGCGATGATCCCGCTTCATTCGAAACGTAAGCAATCCATTTCCCGTCGGGAGAAAGGGATGGAAACGCTTCGTCAAATCTAGTCGAAAGGAACGCCCACGGCTTGCGGTCGTCGTTTAGCGGCAAGACCCAGAGATCCCACCCCATCCCCTGCTGGGGGACCGTGGCGAAGAGCATTGAGCCGTCACGAGACCAACTGTTGACGTAGGTTCTGTCGTAATTCATCGCGATTGCTACCGGCGTGCCGCTACCGTCCGCCTGGATGATCACTACCCGGGATTTGCCGGCGGTAACGTTCGGGCCGCCCGTGTTATCCGAGTACGCAATGCGACGGCTGTCGGGAGACCATACCGGGGACCGATTCGCTCCGCCGAATGTCAGCCGGGTCATCGTATTTCGCAGGATGTCATACACCCAGACGTCGAAATCTTTTGTTGATTGAATGGCAACGGCAATGCGTTTTCCGTCAGGAGACATGCGTGGGTCCACATACGACCGCTCAGCCGCGCGAAGCACGGAAACTTTCCCGTTCAGATCGATCAGAGCAAGCATGCGGTCGGTGATGGTGGATTGACCCGGAATGTAGACAAGAGTCCCATTCTCGGCGCATGAATAGTTTACCGCTCCCGTTGTGACATCGCTCGAGACGCCATCGAGTACAGGGAACGGCGCTCCCTTGACTTCAAGACGGTCGAGATCGAACGGTACCGCAAACAACGTTCCGGAGTGTGAATACACGAGGTAACCGCTCGGCAGGTAACGCCCCGTGCTAGCTCCCTTCAAAAGCACCTTGCGTTCACCGGTCGTCAGGTTGACCGCCTCAATTGTTGCATCTTCATAGTAGTCGGGACTGCCCATCGACCCGACCGTAAAAAGCACTGTTTTCCCATCGGCCAGACATTGCGGCCATCGATGAGTTCGCTCGTTCCGCGCGCTGTCAGCATTCGTAAATGGTTGCACATCCCCGCCCTCTTCCTTCACCCGACACAACCCACCCCGGCCGGTGGGAGTAAAGATGATTGTCCCATCCTTTGCCCACGAGGCACCCCGATTGTTCTGGGCATCAGCAATGACGACGACAGCTCCGCCGTTCAGCGGGACCTTTTTCAGCTTCCCGCCGGCAAAGAAACCCATCCAGCGTCCATCGGGTGAAAAGAATGGACTCACTCCATCTTCCGTGCCGGGTATCGGTTCCCCGACGAAACCTTCAATTTTTCTCAGATAGAGTCTGCCGTTTGCTTTATAGACAATGCGCGAACCGTCGGGAGATATCCCAACCGCCGGATAATTCTGTACATCGATCTGTTGCTCTTTTGGAACCACGATTGCGAACCGCGCCACGGTGGGAACGACGCTATTCTTATGCATGAGCATCCATCCGGATGCGATGAGGGCGACAGCAAGGACGGCGGAAATAATCTGCCACACCCGCAGCCTTTCTTTCGGGGCTCCGGACGGGATCTGTTGGCCGCTGTACTCGGGCTTCACGATCGGCCGGGCAGCGGACACACGGCTCACCCGTTGGCGGCTCGACTCCCGTTTGAAGCGTTTCAGGTCGATGGCGACCTGCTTAACCGATTGTGTCCTTTCATTCGGATCTTTTTCCAAACACTCCAGTACAATTGCGTCGAGCGTTGGATCGATCTCTGGTTTAATCGAGGAGATCGGGGCCGGATCCACATTCACAATTTCGTACGCCAGCGCGGTCTCGTGCACACCCTTGAAGGGCAACTGTCCCGCGAACAGCTCGTAGAGCAAAACCCCGAACGAAAATATGTCAGACCGGTGATCGGCATCGTTTCCCTGCACCTGCTCGGGAGACATGTAACCGGCGGTCCCGACCGTGCTGCCCTCTTTCGTTAGGCGGGTGACTTTTCCCCTCAGTTTGGCGAGTCCGAAGTCCATGATCTGGGCAATGCCATCCTTTCGGATCATGATGTTCTCTGGTTTGATGTCCCGGTGCACGATGCCTTTCTCGTGCGCGGCAGCGAGTCCGTCTGCGATCTGGATACCGATGTCGATGGCCTGCTTCAGGCTTATCGTTCCCTTCTTCTCTTCGAGCGTCTGCCCGTCGACAAACTCCATGACGATAAACATCTGGCCGTCATGTTCCTGGATGTCATGGATCGTGCAGACGTTCGGATGATTCAGGGCCGACGCGGCCTGCGCCTCCTGGATGAAACGCGACTTGTCCTGCTCCGATGCAGAGAGGCGCTGCGGAAGGAACTTCAGCGCGACGGTGCGCTTGAGCTTGGTGTCTTCGGCCTTATACACCACGCCCATGCCGCCTTCGCCCAATTTCTCGAGGATTTTATAATGGGATATCGTTTGACCGGTCGAGATCAGGGTCATTGAAAATTATCGATAAGTATCAATTTCGCGTTCATCCGCTGTTTGACGAACACCGTTTGCCTGCCATCCGGCGAGATGTCGTCGAATCCAACCGCCTCCTGATTCTTCCAGACGTACCGTTGAATCTTTCCCGTCTCGACGGAAACAGTCCAGAGCAAACCTCTCTGAGAAAATATGAAATTCTTACTGTCGGGCGACCAGCGGTAAAACGCCCCGAACCCAATAGTCGGCACTGCGTCCGGAATCCTGCGCGGCGGTTTGTCTTTTATCTTAAGCGATAGTCCGAGCTTGTCGGGGCGAGTATCGACGATGGCAAGTTTTGCCCCATCGGGAGATTCCGAAACAATTACGGAATCCTCAGCGAATTTTTCCGCTATTCCTCCCCGGATGGGGACCTTCCAAGAGGTCCAATTCCGCACAACATTCAACGACATCCCGTCTCTCGTCCATCCTATAACTCTGCCCTTGCCAATGACAATTTTTTGGGCCGGATCCGAAAGATCGACGATTACAATCAAGTGAGCCGAGTCGACCTCCACATCGACATGCAGCGCGTAGGCAATCTTTCGCCCATCGGGCGACCAGACGAAATTTTCAATGTTCTCCCCGGTCATCGTTATCTGGCGGCGGCTTTGGTCCTCCCGATTCACCAGATAGAAAAACCGAAACGGTTTGAGAGGATCCTGATCTGCGACGAGATATGCTATCTGCTTCCCGTCGGGAGAAAATGAGGGAGTGAAGACCGACTGATCATCCGTGGTGAGCTGCCTGCCGCCGAGTCCCGCAAGATCGGCGACGACGATCGATCCGTTGAATGTTTGCTGCAGGTAGAGAACCCGTTTCCCGTCTTTTGACGCTTTAATACCCAGATCAGGACCGGGACCCTTCGTTATCTGGACCGGAGTTCCTCCGCCGGACGGAATTGTCCAGAGGTTTGAAGCCCCCCCGCGGTTTGAGGAAAAGAGAATCTGACCCTGAGGCAGCCAATAAACCTCGTCGATATTCATCTTGTCATCGGTCAGTTGCCGCTCGGTTCCAGTGCCAATTTCGTGAGTGATGATTTCCTCGTAAATTCCGGTTGTCCCAACGAAATTTCTAATCCATGCAACTGACTTCGCGTCAGGCGACCAGGCGAGACTCACGCGGCCGCCTTGCACGGAATCGCCGAGCACTTCTCGCTTATCGCTTCCATCTGCGTTCATCATCCACATCATAAACCCGCGCCGCGATCCCCGTGCGCTCATATAAATAATGGACTTCCCGTCGGGGCTCCAACGAGGAGCCAGGGCAAAATCTGCGATTTTCTTGCTGGGGCCGCCCAACGTCGATACGATAGATGCGTGAAACGGAAAGGCCAGCGTTTGCCGCGAGTTCCCTTCTGTAAAGGCGATTTGACTCCCATCGGGAGAGATATCCGCCGTGTACTTGAAGAGCGAGTCATTCGTGAGCCGTTTCGCCTCACCGCCCGACGCGTGCATGTAATAGATTTCCGTATTATTGTTCGCATCGGTTGCAGGGAATGCGATCCAATTTCCGTCCGACGAAAGACCCGGATACCAGATGGTCGTGAACGGGACTTGCAGCGGTTTGAATATCAGATTTTCAGAGACTGCCGCGGGCGGTTTCAGGAGCTGCCAGATGACAACGCCGATGACGGCGACAAGCGCGATGCCGGCAATCTTCAACCACCCGGGAACCC
>DASQAZ010000036.1:0-79040 GCA_035635475.1 Bacteroidota bacterium
CCCCGTCGTTGGCCTGGCCCTGGTTCCAGCCGGCGTAGTACGCGCTAACCCATGGGCCGGTCTGGGCATTGAGACTGATGCCCATAAAGAGCACGAGCATGGTGATGAACAACGTTCGCTTTCGCACGATTGCATTCTCCATTGTGATGATTGATTTCAGTCTTGAGTGACGGTCCCGGCTACCGGGCCGCCTGGTTCGCGGCGCCGCCCACGGTGCCGATCGAGGTGAGGGAATGAGTCCGCTGAGCAAGGTGCTCGAAGAGTTCCGCCATCTCAAAGAATTCTGTTGATTTGTCGAAGAAGAAATCAGCTCCCGCATCCATGCATTTCTTCCGGTACTGCTGGTGGGAGAGATTGGTCAGCATGATTGCGATGATGCCGGGTTGATTGCGCTTCACGATGCGAAGAACATCGATGCCGCTTCCCCCGATCATCTGGATGTCGAGAATGACGATATCGGGTTTGAGCCGGCTGACCGACTCGATCGCCGACGCGGCATCCCGCGTATATCCGGCCAGTTCCAGCCCGTCCAGCTTGGATAAGACCGACATCAGCCGGACGCACACGAGAAGCGAATCATCTGCTATCAGTACTTTCACAGCGCCATCTCCCGAATTTGTTTGTGCATGTGTCATGTTCAACCGCCTTTCGGCTTCAACTGTGTACAAGCTACGGAGTTTGGCACCCCGGCGGTATCGGGAAAACGCTGAAAATCGTGTAGTCTTAATGGAAACAAGCGTGTCGGTTATTTGGTGACGGAATGGCAGAGAAGTGCGCAGTAGACCGGCATTGACTGAATAGATGCCGAAAATTGAGGGGAAAGGGGGTTGGTATGAAGTACTAAGGAGGGTGCAGAGAAGAGGGCCCGGGGAATGGACGGGCCCCGGGGGCATAACGGCGGGGAGCTAGTCGATCAGGTGGTGTTCGAGGGCATAGTGGATCAGTTGGGCGTTTGTCTTCATGTGCATCTTTTCGAAAATGCGGCTGCGATAGGTGTTGACCGTTCTCACGCTGAGAGAGAGTTGGCGGGCAATTTCCCCCGGTTTCTTTCCGGTGGCGATCATCTGCAAAATCTCATACTCCCGGTCGGACAGCGATTCGTGGAGCGGTTTCCCGGTATCCTCCTCGATACCCACGGCCAATTTCTCGGCCATGGTTGCGCTGACATATTTCCCGCCAGTATACACTTTCCGGATCGCTTTCACCAGCTCCTCCGGAGCGCTCTCCTTTGTGACGTAACCCGCCGCGCCGGTCTTCAGGACGCGGAGGGCAAAGCGGTCCTCGGGATGCATGCTGAGAATTAAAACCGGAAGTTTGGGATGTTCAGCCCGCAGCTCCTTCAGGACATCGAGTCCGCTCTTACCGGGGAGGGAAATATCCAGAACGAGCACATCGACTTTCTCCTGCCGGAGGAGGTCGAGCATTTCCGGCGCCGTACGAGCTTCGCCCGCGACATCCATATCGGATTCGTTGCGGAGGATCTTGATCAGGCCTTCCCTGACCAGGGGATGGTCATCAGTGATGAGGACGCGTATCATCCTGACCCGCGCCAATGACTTCATCGGCCAATGGAATTCTTACGGAGACCGTCGTTCCGCCGCCTTCACGGCGGGTAATACTCACCTCTCCTCCGAAAAGGTGAGAACGCTCGCGCATTCCGAGCAATCCCAGCGACGCAGTTCCCTCGATCTCCTCATCGGTGATCCCGCGGCCGTTATCGCTCACGGTCAGAATGAGATCGCCGCCGGTCCGCTCCAGGCCCACCTCGACGCTCGTGGCGTTGGCGTGCCGCGCAACATTGGTAAGCGTCTCCTGAAAGATCCGGAAGACCGCCGTCGCCTTTTCCTGGTCGAGGGAAATCCTTTTCTCGGGGAGGCTGACCCGGCACGGAATGGCGGAGCGCTGCTCGAATTCCTGCGCCTGCCACTGGACCGCCTCCACAAATCCCAGATTATCGAGGACATCCGGCCTCAGTTCGGTCGCGATCTTTCTCACAGTCTGAATTGTCGTTTCGATCAGCCGCTCCATCGAGGCGATTTCCGCTTTCGCCTCGGTGACGCTGGCATCGTCGGGCTGCCCCGAAAGCCGCCGGTCGACCATCGTCAGGTCGATCTTGAGAGCCGTCAGAATCTGACCCAGCTCATCGTGGATTTCGCGCGCGATCTTTATCCGCTCTTCCTCCCGGGCAGCCTGAAGACGAGCGGCGAGGGCGCGCAATTGCTGGCTGGTTTTCTTCAACTGCTCCTCCCCCTGTCGGCGGTCGGTGATGTCCCGGGATACGACCACCGCTCCCCCCGGATCTCCCTCCTGTGCGAGAATCCAGCTCCAGACGGATTCGAGGATACGCCAATCGCCTCTTTTGTGATTAAAGCGGTATTCCAGCCGCATGCTGCCCCGTTTCGAGAAGGCGTCACGTACCGCCCGCTGTACACGGGCCCGATCCGCCGGATGGATCAGGGAATAGAAGCTGGTCATCATGCATTCGGCCGGCGTGTACCCGAGCATCGACATGGACGACGGACTCACATAGGTAAATACTCCCTCCAGATTCACCATGCAGATAAGGTCGCGCGTATTTTCCGTGATCAGACGGTAGCGTTGTTCGCTCCGCCGAAATGCGTCTTCCGCTTCGATCTTCTCCCGCTCCGCCGTGTGTTTTGCCACCACATTCACAAGCGCCGAGGGGAGCCGCCTGAGGCTCGTCTTGAGTATATAGTCATCGGCTCCGGCCTTCATGCATTCCACGGCCACCTCTTCGGATTGGGAGCCTGTGACAAGAATGAACGGGATGTTGAGTTTCAGGTTTTTCAGGAGTGAAAGGGCTTCGAGGCCATTGAATTGCGGCAGCGCGAAATCCGCGAGGATGACATCCGGAGTCGAGTTCGCGACTTCCTTCAGGAAGGTATCTTTGGTGTCGACCCGTCTCGAGGTGAAGCTTATCTGGGCTCCGCGGAGCTCGACCTCGACGAGTTCGGCATCGGCAGGGACATCTTCGAGGAGCAATATCCGGAGTTTATGATTCATGGCGAGGGGATCGGCTGGTTGATGAGAAGCCAATAGAGCCCAAGCTCCTGCACGCAGGTCAGAAACTTGTCAAAATCGACGGGTTTCACGATATAACTGTTGACGCCAAGCCGATAACTGTCGACGATGTCCCGTTCCTCAGACGAAGAGGTAAGAATAACGATGGGGATCGACCGCGTGCGCTCATCGGCCTTCATCCGCCGCAGCACTTCCATTCCGTCGACCTTCGGAAGCTTTAGATCAAGAAGCACCACCCGCGGATTCATGCCGGACTGCCGGCCGGCGTAGGCCCCCGTTGAAAAGATATACTCGAGCGCCTCAGCGCCGTCTTTCACATGCAGAACCTTGTTGGCGAGTTTGTGTTTCATCAGAGCTCGAAGCGCCAGCTCGGCGTCGTGGGGGTTATCCTCGACAAAAAGTATTTCCACCGCTGAAAGATTCATTGAGGCCTCCTTTATTAGTGCGGTCGGGGGAAGGAGAAGTAGAAGGTCGCACCTTCCTTCAGCTTCGCATCGGCCCATATGCGGCCGCCGTGCCGGTTGACAATCCCTTTAACAATCGCGAGCCCGACTCCGGTTCCCTCGAACTCTTCGGCGGTGTGCAGCCGCTGAAAGACTCCGAACAACCTGTTTTGATACTCCATATCGAAGCCGACTCCATTGTCTTTCACGTAGTACACAATCTCATCCCCCTCGGCCTTCGACCCGATCTCGATGAAGGCATGATTCCCGCGATTTGTAAATTTAAGCGCATTGGAAATCAAGTTGACGAAGATCTGGCGGATCAAGGGGGGGTCGCCCTTCATGGGCGGCAAGGGATGAATCGACACCTCGACGATTCGTTCAGGGTCCATCAGCCTCATTTCTTCGTAGACAGACGCGGCGAGCTGTGCCATATCGATCATGGAGTTTTTGATCTGCCGGCGTCCGATGCGGGAAAAAGCCAGGAGATCGTCGATCAGTTGACTCATCCGGAGGGCGCTGTCGCGCACGATATTCATCATGCGGCCGCTCTCGGTATCGAAACGGGACGCATACTCGTCGAGGAGTACGCGTGAGAATCCCACGATAGCACGAAGAGGCGCGCGAAGATCGTGGGAAACAGAATAGCTGAACGCTTCGAGCTCCTGATTCGCGAATTGGAGCTGCCCGGTGCGTTCGGCCACCCGCTTCTCGAGTTCTGCGTTGAGCTGTTGCGACTCCTGGTAGAGCCGGATGTTGTCGATTGTGAGGGCCGCCCCCCGGACGAATTCTTCGGCTACAATCATCGACTGCTCATCATACAAGCGGGACGGGTCCGAAAGCGCAAACGTAATCGCGCCAATGAGACGGCCGCGCGCCACCATCGGAACCATCATGAGGGAGCTCAATCCCATTTCGCGCAAGGCGGCGAGTTGGCGGGCGTCGAGGGATGCGGAGGCGAGCATCGGCTCCGTTACCCGGGGGATCAGTTGTGATGTTCCGCTGCGGAGCCAATCCGCGTTGCCGCCGCGGGGTTCCGGTGTGAGAGATGAGAGGGATCCCACCTTGTCTCCGAGCTCCGTCTTCCCCGGATCTCTGTGGATGAAGGAAACCCGTCGGAGCGTCTCGTCCTTTTCAATCATATCCACGGCGCACCAATCGGCGATCGATGGAACAGCCAGGTGGACGATGTTTGAAAGGGTTGATCCATAGTCGAGAGAGTTCGAAAGTAATTTGCCCGTCCTTGTAAGAAACGTGAGTTGTTCCTGCTCTTTCTCGGCCTTCACACGGGCGATTTCTTCGCGGATGCGGCTTTGAGCTTCGTGTTCGAGCGCGCTCCTTCGATCCGTAATATCCCTGCTGTTGACGACAATCGCCTTCACTCCCGGCTCCGAGAGCAAATTTGTTGCGACGCTCTCCAGCCACTGCCAAGATCCGTCCTTGCGCCGGAACCGGTACTCCGCGACGACCGGTACGCCGGCCTTTTCAATCGATCTCGCGAGCAATTGTCTTAGCTCCAGCGCTTCGTCGGGATGGACGAAATCCGCCGCATCTTTCCCGACGATTTCTCCGGGCACGTAGCCGAGTATCCTCTCTGCGGCGGGGGTGGCATACTGGATTTTCCCTTCCCTGCTGAAGAGGCGTATCGCATCACTGCTGTTTTCAATGAGAGCACGGAACCGCCTTTCGCGTTCTTCGATCTGATTCTCGCTGCGTTTCCGGCTGATGAAGTCGCCGATCTGCCGCCCCAGCGAATCCGCCATCTCGAATATGTCGGGGTCCGGTTTCCTGCTCTCCCGCGAGAGCAGCACGACGACTCCCGTCACCTCGCTGCGGTTCCTGACCGGAAATGCGAAGAGGCTGCGCAGGCCCAACTTGACCGCTGCGGGCGCGAGTTCCCAGCTCGTGTCTGACCGCAGCTCGGCGATCCAGGAAGGCTTGCCGTTCAGCCAGACCTTGCCTGGAAGCTCGGATCCCCTCAAGTAAGAAACTCTCCGGCTGCGGGCGATAAGGTCCGACGCGTCCAGTGAGGGGCTGTGCCAGGTTGCCTGAATCTGAAGAAGCTCCCTTCCTGCTTCCGGCTGCCAGAGTTGCCCGGCGTGCCAGCCTTCTATAATACAAAGCGATTGCAGGAGCCTTGCGGCGCCCTCCGGGATGGAAGCCGCTTCAGCCAGAACACGGGTGACCGCGTACTGGAGCCTCACGTGCCGTTCCGTGCGCAGCCAGTCGGGATCGGCCCCACGGTTCCGGAGCTCGTCGAGCTGAAGGCGGAATTCATCCAGCTCCTTGATAAACCGCGCGCTCATAGTCTGTTCGCACCTCCTGGGTGAATCGCGAACCCTTCTGCCCAAGCCTTCGGACCGGCCATCGAGGCGGGTCCGTATAAAATCGCCAGGCTAATCAAGCTCGTCGTAGGCGAGCAGCGTAAAAAACTCGGGAAACAGTTTTTCGGTCGTGAGCCTGTTGAGCAGCTCCCTGGCGAGTGTGAATGTCTTTCTCTGACCTTCGCGCAGACCGGATGCCGTCTGAATTGCCGCGAATTCCTCGGCCAGCAATCGACGATAAACTTCGATCGTAATTTTTCCGTTCTCGAAGAAATGATGCTGATGGTGAAGCCACTGCCAGATCTGGGCCCTGGAGATTTCCGCGGTGGCTGTGTCTTCCACAAGGTTGTTGACGGGTACGCAGCCGATCCCCCGAAACCAGGATTCGAAATAAAGCAGCGCCGAGCGAATGTTGGCGCGAAGCCCTTGCTCGGTCACCACCGCTTTGGGCATCGAAAGCAGGTCGGCCGGCTCGATTTCCACGTCGTAGCGCATGCGCCGGATTTGATTCGCTTCCGGCATATACTCGTTGAAGACGTCCCGCGCGAGGCTTACGAGCGCGGGATGCGCCACCCACGTGCCGTCGTGGCCGTCCCGGGCTTCCCGCACCTTGTCTGCCCGGATCTTCACGAGCGCCTCCTCGTTCGCCTCCGCATCGCCCTTGACCGGGATCTGGGCCGCCATCCCCCCGATCGCGTGAATGGCGCGCCGGTGGCATGTTTTTATCAAAAGCAGCGAGAAGGAATGAAGAAACCGGTTCGCCATCCCGAGGCGCGAGCGGTCGGGCAGCATGAATTCGGGATAGTGACGGAATTTCTTTATAATACTAAAAATATAGTCCCACCTTCCGCAGTTCAGACCGCCTGCATGATCGCTCAATTCATGGAGAATTTCGTCCATTTCGAACGCGGCCAGGATGTTTTCAATGAGGACCGTAGCCCGGATCGACCCCCGGGGAATTCCCAGCTCGTCCTGCGCCATGAGGAAAATATCATTCCAGAGCCGCGCCTCCAGATGGCTCTCAAGCTTCGGGAGATAAAAATACGGCCCCGATCCGCGCTCCAGCAGCTTTCTCGCATTGTGATAAAGGAAGATCCCGAAGTCGAAGATCGAAGCGGAGATGGGATGCCCGTCCACAAGAACATGCTTCTCGACCATATGCCAGCCGCGCGGGCGAACCATGAGCGTTGCAGTCGTTTCACCGAGCCGGTACTCTTTTCCCTCGACGCTTATAAACTTGACGGTCCGGTCCACCGCGTCACAAAGATTAATCTGCCCCTTGACCATGTTCTCCCATGTCGGAGAGTTGGCGTCTTCGAAATCGGCCATGTAGACATTCGCGCCCGAATTAAGCGCGTTGATGACCGTTTTCCGGTCGGTCGGACCGGTGATTTCCACCCTGCGATCACGGAGGTCCTTCGGGATGGGGGCTACCGTCCACTCGCCGTTCCGGATGCTCTTTGTCCCCGGAAGGAACTGCGGCATTCTGCCCGCGATGATCTCGACCTGGCGCTCCCACCGCCGGTGCAAGAGATCTCTGCGCCGTTCACCGAACTCTTTTTCCAGCCGGGCGACGAACTCCATGGCATCCTGCGTCAGGACCCGCTTGTACTCGGTTGTCACGGGGGCCTTGAATTCCACTCTCGGGGGCAGCCGGTGTGATGTGGCCTTTCTCATAAGAGTCTTCATGGCTTGACTCCTCCTTTGGACTTTCCTTGTACAGCATCCTCCGGTGTTCCTCTCCCGTCATTTGATCCCCTCGTTGTCATTCAACTGTTACGCTTTTTGCAAGGTTTCGCGGCTGGTCGACGTTGCACCCACGCAGCACCGCGATGTAGTAAGCCAGGAGCTGAAGGGGAATCATCGCAAGGATCGGGTGCAGCATATCAATCGTCTTCGGAATGCGGATGACATGGTCGCTGAGCGTATGAATCCATGGGTCATCCTCGTTTGCAACAACGACGACACGCCCGTTCCGCGCCCTGACCTCCTCGATATTCCCGAGGATCTTCTCGTATGTCTTATCCTTTGGGGCGATCACGACTACAGGCATATCCCGGTCGATGAGTGCGATCGGACCGTGCTTCATCTCCGCCGCCGGATACCCCTCGGCATGAATATAGGAAATTTCCTTCAGCTTCAGCGCGCCTTCGAGCGCTGCGGGAAAACCGTACCCCCGGCCCAGGTACAGGAAATTCTGCGCATCCTGAAACTCGCGGGCGTACTTCTGGATGACATCGCTGTGCTCGAGGATCCGCGATACTTTCTCCGGAAGCGATTTTAATTCCCGAATGATCGTTTTCCCCTGTTCTTTCGTCAGTCCGCGTTCACGGGCCAACGCGAGCGTGATGAGCGCCAGCACCGAAAGCTGGGAAGTGAAGGCTTTCGTCGACGCGACGCCGATTTCCGGACCCGCGTGCAGATAGACGCCCGCGTCGCTCTCTCTTGCCAGCGTGCTGCCCACTACGTTGCAGATCCCGAGGCCGAGCGCTCCCCGGTTGAGCGCCTCGCGCATTGCCGCGATTGTGTCGGCGGTCTCGCCGCTCTGGCTGATGCAAAAGACGGTATCGCGTTCGTCGAGCATCGGGTCGCGGTATCGGAATTCCGAGGCATATTCCACCTCAACAGGGAGGCGCGCGTATTGCTCGATCATGTACCTGCCGATGAGTCCGGCATGCCAGGATGTCCCGCACCCGGTGAGGATGATTCGCCGCGACGCCAGAATTCGCGGCATGACTTCGCGGAGCCCGCCCAGATTGGCGCGCCCATCGCTCTCGAGGAGCCGGCCGCGAAGGGCGTCATGGATCGTTTCGGGCTGCTCGTAGATTTCTTTCAGCATGAAATGGGGATAGCCGCACCGTTCGATCGTTTCCAGCTCGAGATCAAGCTCCGAGACATCCTTTTCGATTTTAACGTTTTCGCGATTCTTAATCACGAGGCCGTTTGCCGTCATGGCGGCCATCTCGCCGTCCGAAAGGTAAATCACCCGACGAGTGGCGCCGGCGAGCGCCGTCGGGTCGGATGCGCAAATGTACTCTCCGCTTCCGATGCCGATAACCAGCGGGCTTCCCTTCCTGGCGACGATTAAAGTGCCGGGTGCATGCGTCGAAATAACGGCAATGCCGTAGGTTCCCTCCACCTGAGCCAGGGCCCGCCGCACGGCGGTCTCGAGGTCATCGGTCGAGCGAAGATGTTCTTCAATCAGGTGCACAAGAACTTCGGTGTCCGTTGCGGAAGAGAAACGATGGCCTCCACGTTCGAGGATCGTCCTGAGGGAAGCATGATTTTCAATAATACCGTTGTGGATGAGGGCTATCCTCCGCGTGCAATCGGTGTGCGGATGAGCATTCGACTCCGAAGGCACTCCATGCGTTGCCCACCTCGTATGAGCAATGCCGAGCGTGGCTTTCGGAAGCGAACCGTTGAGCGACTCGGCGAGGTTCTTGACCTTTCCGACGCGCCGGAATGCATGCAATTGATTGTCCGCAACGACCGCGATTCCGGCCGAATCGTATCCGCGATATTCGAGATGGCGCAGCCCTTCAAGGAGAATCGGCGCTGCTTCCCTGGTTCCAAGATATCCTACGATGCCGCACATTCGATCACCTTATAATTGAAGCGGTCATTTACGGTCTTCCCGGGGGAGCCGGAAAACTTGAGCCCGGAGGAGGCGGCTCACTGTGATTTTTCGACAGTACAATGGCGAGGATTCCCGCGCCCAGGACTGCCGCTCCGGCTCCGATCCACGTGAGGACAGCCGAGCCCCCGGACTCCTCTCCGCCGCTCAGATTGACCTCGAAAAAGTAATCGCTGCCGGCCAGCCCCTGAGGAAACTCTTTCGCAATGTCCCATTGGATGGTCTTGCCCAATCCGGGCGGAATTCCCGGCCCGACATCACCCGTGAGACTCCCCGGAGTATAGATAAATGCCCGATCGCTTTCTTTCCTCAAGCGGACGGATACCTCCAGCTTTGCATCGGCGGGCGCGAGGAGATCATAATGAATGACGATCTGGTTCTCCGACGATGTGAACTTGACGTTTATTGCCCGGATATCGTCGCCACCGGCCCACGAAACCGTTTGCAATAGAAGCGAAAGAACCACTATCCAGCGGACCCGCTTTAGTTTCTGATCGAATATTCGCGTCATCATTCCGGTCCTTTCGGGTTGCGCATTACCTCAGGAGGATCATTTTCTTTGTGAGGATCACTCCTCTGTCCGTCAGCAGGCGGGAAAAGTACGTTCCGCTCGCGAGGCTGCCCCCGGTCCCGTCCTTGCCATCCCATGTGAAGGCATAAAGGCCCGGTTTCAGCGTACCATTATAAAGAGTTCTCACCTGGCGGCCGAGCATATCGAAAACACCCAGCGATACGAATGATTCTGCCGGAATGCCGATTGAAAGACTTGTCGTTGGATTAAAGGGATTCGGGTAGTTGTCCTCGAGCACGAACCTCCTGGGCCGGATCGAACTCAATCGCAGTTTCATCGCTTCCTCCTTGCCGACGAGTATCTCAAATTTCATCGTGCCACGTGTTTGAACAAACGTGTACGCCGAATCGTGCCGGAGATCTTGCGCTGCACCTCGTTCGTCATCCACCAGGTAGACTTCAAGTTTCGGCGGGACTGTCCGAACGCCCGAGAACCGAAGGTGCTGGATTTGCCCGTCAATGGCATGGACATCGAACGGCCACGATTCGACATCGCTGATTTCCGGACGGACATCAGTCGCGAAGCTTGAATAAAGCGGATCCCACTCCGGACGCTGGAAGGAGAGTCCGGCCGCGCCGGATATCCCGGCCGGTTTCCGGAAATCGAGCGGATCGAGTCCGCGCATCGCCTGCCTTGAGACGCCGAACCAGGCGGCCCGATCAGTAATATCCGGGGATACCAGAATGATATTCATTCTCCATTCTCCGTTGCCTGCTCCGGCAGTCGGAGGACTCGAGGATGTTGAGGTATAGGGAACCTTGAGAACCGCGAGATTCGTCGAATTGAAGAAATAATACCCGACATACGGATCGAGACGCGGCGATTGCGCAAACGATCCGTTGAAGGAATAGATCGGATCTGTTATGCTATTCGCCGACTGGACCGTAGTCCATGCCAACGATGATGTGAAGGGATTCGTAATCAGATTCCACCCGGCGTGCATCGGAATCCGCGCGTTTCCCGACGAATCGAGCGGCGGGGTAGGAACCGTCCCGCTCACGTTCCACGGTCCATTCTTGATGATCCAGAAGGCGCGCCCAACCGTGAAGCGGAAGGTGGCGCTTCCGTCGTACAGTACGAGATAGTCGCTTGGTGCACCGTTGTCCCAGTACGCCTGCCAATCGGTGCCGGAGCTGCCGGAAAGCGAGCTGCTGATCGCCGCGTTGCCCGCCCCCGGTAGCCCGACGAGTCTGTAATCGGCGGGCTTGAACTGACTGATGTCGGAGTACGCCGGATACTGGACGGTGGCGCTGAGCGAGAATGTGCCCGGGTAAGAAGAGGTCGCGGTGCTAAAGCTCCAGACCGCGGACCAATCGCTGGTCAGTGCCGCAAGCCCGGCCCGAACCCGCCAATAATAGGTCGTATTGCGCGCGAGCGGCCCCACGACTCTCGATGTTCCTGTGATAAGAGAATCGTCCTCCACGATCGGATTAAACGACGCAGTCGTTGAAACCTGGACCTCGTAATCTGTCGCCCCCACCGAGGAATTCCAGCTCAAGGTTGGACTGACCGGCTGACTGGTGGCGCCATCGGGCGGACTCGAAAGCGTGGGAGGAACCGGCGTGGCGCCCGTTGCAAAGCCCCATGTCTGCGACCAGTCGCCCCAGGCGCCGGCATTTCGGGCCCTGACCCGCCAGTAATAGATCGTGTTGCTCGTCAGCGGTCCTACCTGTCTGGAGCTTGCCGCAACGGAAGTATCGTCAAGAACGGACGTGGCAAAGCTTGTCGTCCGGGAGACCTGCAGCCGATAGGCGCTCGCCCCAGAAGCGGGCGTCCACTGCAAGGTGACGCTTGTAGCCTGATACGTTGCGCCGTTCGGGGGACTGCTCAGATCGGGAGGCGGTGGCGGGGGCGCGGTGGTGGTGAATGCCCAAGGCGCCGTCCATCCGCTCACACCCCCGGAGTTCCGCGCGCGCACCCGCCAGTAATAGGCGGTGCTGTTCGACAGGGGGCCGACATCGCGCGATGTAACCGTCATGGATGAGTCTTCGAGTAGAAGGGGGTTGAGCGAGGAACTTGTGGAAAGCTGCAGGTGATAGAAAGCAGCGCCCGAAGAAGTGTTCCACGAGAGTGCCAGGGAAAGCGGCTGATTTCCGGCTCCGTTAAGAGGGCTTGCGAGCGCCGGAACTGCCGGTGGAGGCGGAGCAACACGCGCCGTCGTGAACTGCCACGTGTTCGACCAGTCGCTGAGTCCACCTGTGTTTCTTGCCCGGACTCGCCAGAAATATGTCGTGCTGTCGGCCAATGGCCCGACTTGATCCGCGGTGGCGGTCAGGAGAGAATCGTTGCGGATGACCACGGTAAACGCCGCGCTCGTCGCGAGCTGGAGCCAGTAGCCCGATGCGCCTGAGACGGTGTTCCAGATCAGTGTCAGGATTGCCGGCTGGTTCGTCGCGCCATTGGCCGGTGCCTGCAACGTCGGTACGCCCGGGGATGCGGGGCTCGTAGTGAAGGTCCACGCCGGTGACCAGCTGCTCCAACCGCCCGGATTCCGCGCCTCGACCCGCCAGTAATACGACGTGCTGTTCAAGAGCGGTCCGGATTGGCGCGAGGTATCGGTGATCGTAGAATCATCAATGACCGTTGTACCAAAGACTGAACTGACCGAAAGCTGGAGCCGATACACCGAGGCACCTGCCGACCGGCTCCACGAAAGCGGCAGGGAAGTGGGTTGCCCCGTTGCGTTGTTCGGTGGGCTTTGTAGCACCGGTGTTGGCGGCGGCGCAGGGACCGTGGTAAAGCTCCAAACACTCGACCAACCGGTTGTTCCGGCGGCATTCGCGGCGTCAACCCGCCAATAGTACAGCGTACTCGTCAGTAAGCCATGCGGGGTAGCGGTTGTGCCCGTGATCCCGCTGCTGTCAAAGGTCGTCGAACCGAACGACTGATCAGCGGATACCTGGACACGGTATGATGTCGCTCCAGTCGAGGCATTCCAGCTCAGGTTGAGGGTCGTGGGCACGTTTGACGCCCCGTTCGGAGGCGCGATGAGCGCGGGCGGCCCAGGGAGTGAGGGAACGGTCGTAAAATTCCAGATGCTCGACCAACCGCCCGTTCCTGCGGCGTTCTTTGCGCGAACACGCCAAAAATACTTTGTCTGGTTTGCCAGCGAGCTAACCTGCCGCGATGTGTCGGCGACGAGAGAGTCATCCAGCACGACACCCACAAAGAGCGAATCAAGCGAAACTTGCAGACGATACGAACTCACTGCCGGCAATGCCCTCCACCGAACTGCAAGTGTCGTCGGCTGATCCACGGAGGCGCTGGCGGGAGAGATGAGCGTTGGAATCCCGGGGGTCGCAGGCAGGATCGTAAAGCTCCAGGGAACCGACCAACTACCCCAGCCTGCGGAATTCCGGGCACTGACGTGCCAGTAATACGTCGTGTTGTTGGCGAGGGGGCCAACCGATCGTGACGTGCTCACGACCCCGGAATCGTCCACGGCGGAAGTACCGAAGGAAGAATTTGTCGATAGCTGAAGTCTATACGCGTCGGCGCCTGCGACCGAACCCCAGGATAGCGTCAATGTTGATGGTTGGTTCACGGAACCGTTCGGGGGACTTGTCAGGGCAACCTGATCGGTCAATGTGAAAAATGCCACATCCCCGCCTTCTCCGGTTCCTGCGCCGTTGAAGGCGACGAGCTTGTAATGGTACTGAGTACTTGGCGAAAGTCCGCGAATGACACCGGAGACGTTGACGGGGCTGGTTCCGGCGACGGGACTTTCCACGGCGGTGATTGCGTTGCCATATGCCGTTGTTGTCCCAAATTCGAACTTTGCCTGAGTCGAGGTCCCGTTCGGATTGACGATTCCCTGAAAGTTTGCGGAAATCGCATCGACGCCCACCGGGGGCTTCGTCGTGGCGGCCGGTGCGGCGCCGGTGACGAAACTCCAGACAGCCGACCATGGGCCCGCTGCCGACGAATTCAGCCCGCTGACCCGCCAGTAAAACGTCGTGCTGTTAGCGAGCGGACCGACAGCCTGCGCGGTGCCGGTGATGGTCGAGTCGTCGAACCCGAGTGTTGCGAATGTGGGGCTCATCGATACCTGGAGCCGGTAGCGCGACGCTCCGGAAGCTGCATTCCAAGAGACCGTGACCGTGACGGGCTGGTTGGCGGCGCTGTTCGGCGGGCTGAGGAGCGTCGGAGCCGGGGGAGCGGCGGGAACTGTCGCAAAGTACCAGGCATTCGACCAGGCGCCCTGTCCCCCCGCGTTTTTCGCGCTGACGCGCCAGTAGTAGATGGTGCCGTTCGCCAGCGGCCCAACGCTGCGGGATGTCGCGGTCAGGGCAGAATCATCAAGGGCGAGAGTGGCAAAGCCCGAGCCGGCCGAGACCTGCAGATGGTAACTTGAGGCGCCCGGAGTGGACGACCAGCTGAGACTCACTGTCGGCGGTTGATCTGCGGCCCCGTTCGGAGGCGAGGCGAGATTCGGCGCGGCGGGCGGCGCCGTCGCCGTCGTGAAACTCCGGCTGGCTGACCAGGAGCTCGCCCCACCGGAATTGGATGCATTCACGCGCCAATAATAATCGAAATTGTTCTGCAGGCCTTGTACCAGGCGGCCGGTCGTCACGAGAGTGGAATCATCCACTACCAATGTGGAAAAAACAGGAGAGGCGGATAGCTGCACCCTGTACGAAGTCGCCCCGGAAGAGGCGCCCCATGTCAGCGTCACACTCGTCGGCACCACCGCCCCGTCGGCGGGGCTCGATGGAACGGGCGACGGCGGAGGCACCGGAACAGTCCCGAAAATCCAGGTATCGGACCATGATGACACGTCTACAAGATTCTGCGCTCTCACGCGCCAGTAGTATGTTGTGCTCCGATGAAGGCCGCTGACGTCGGTCGATTGTCCTGCAATCGATGAATCGTGATACACGAGCGATGTGAACAACGGAGTATCGGAGATCTGCAGCTCGTAGCTGCTCGCACCGAGGACTGCGCGCCAGGCGAACGTGAGCGACGTCGGCTGATTGATGGAGCTGTCAGCAGGAGACAGGAGCCTGGGCGCCGGAAGCACCTGGGCCATTGTCCTGGGAGCCGCCGCAAGGAACAAGAGGAACAATGCGCAAGAGAGCCGCACGGCGGGCATCATGAACTCATCGTTTCGCATACACAAGGACGCCGTCGACTGTTGTTCTCTCCTCATGAGTGCTCATGTTTTCGAGTCGAATCTCGGACCTCCGGATGCCGATGGCATTGAGGCGTGCGATGGCCTCGATACGCCGCAGGATCTCGGGTTTCACGGTCTGGTCTGCAATCAACAGCTCATCGACTTTCATCTTGTGCAGCAACCCCTCGAGCTTCCAGTGACCGCCGAAGACAGGGTAGCCATTGACGTTCTTGCCCTCGAGGTCTGCGTCGTCGTCCAGGAATCCAATCGGGATCAGTTTCGGTGAGGGATCATCCAGGATTTTTTGGAGCAGCAGCATTCCGTCGGTTCCGGCGCCGTAGATGAGTATGCGCTTGCCTCCTTCAAGCTCCCGGCGTGACAGGTACCTGAGAACGTGGAATGACGCCCGGGTTCCGGCGACCAATGACGCCAGAATGTAAAAATCCAGAATGAGCCCTGTAACACCCAGGGCGGCGGAAGACCAGGATGTGACCATAAAAAACAGCGCAGTTATTCCCACCGCGGCTGTTGCCGTCTTTAATATGTTCAGCAAGTCTCCCAGCCCGAACATCCGGATGGTCTCCCGATAAAGGCCGCATGCACAAAATATGGAAAGCTGCAGGAAACCGGCCATTGCCAAGGAGAAGAAAAATTCGCGACCCGAGTACAGTTCGTCCGGAGTCGTCAACAAATATGAAGCTGAAAAGGCGATCAATATGTAACAAAGATCGAGAAACGCATGGAAGAGCGTGCGATGCATCAGCGCGGAGTCATAGATCGGCAGCAGCATGCCGTTTCGAAGCACGGCGATCTCCCGGTACTGAAGTCTCCGCACCCCGACAACCGATGCAATCGAGACCGCAGCAACGATGAACGCGTTGGTGCTGCTGTTGCTGACCTGGAGCGCGAACGCGGCGGCGCCGAAGATGCAGGAGACCAGGTACAAGACAAACACCACGGCGCGCTGCGATAATCCCTTCGCGATCAACCTGTGGTGGATATGAGCTTTATCGGGTGTGACAATTGTGTGAAGCCTCGCGAGGAGCCCCGCCGGGCCCGAACCTGTCGGGAGGAGCGACTTCAACATCCGTCTAATCATAGAGAGAAGCGTGTCCATGATCGGCAATCCCAGCGCGAGCAGCGGGACGAGGATGGTAAATGCCGTCGATCCCTTGGTCGAACTCTGGATGGAAAGCACTGCAAGGGAGAATCCGAGGAAAAGGCTGCCGGAGTCTCCCAGGAAAATCCGCGCCGGGTTGAAATTATATTTCAGGAAACCGATGAGGGCTCCGGCCAGGGCAAGAGAGATCATCGCAATTGCATAATGTTGAGAGAGGCAGGAAATCGCGCAGACGGTGATCGAAGCGATGACGGCGATTCCCGATGCGAGTCCATCGAGGCCGTCGATGAGATTAAAGGCATTCGTCACGCCGACGATCCATAGAACCGTGACGGGAAAATCGAGGATGCCTAAATCCAGCAGGTTCGAGCCGAGGATATTTGTCACCGATGAAATATGGACCCCGGCGGCGTAAACGGTCGACGCGGCGAGCGCTTGCGCCAGGAATTTTTGGCCCGCCTTGATCGGCCGTATGTCATCCCAGATTCCCACGGCGAGCATTAGCATAAGCGATCCGATAAGCAGGATTGCCTGGTGCGTTTGAAGCCGGGAAATTGAGTGCAAGAAGGGATTGATCGGATACAGGATCACCAAAGCCAGAAGAAAGCTGATGTAGATCCCGACACCCCCCAGCCGCGGCATCGGGCGTGTATGAATCTTTCGTGGGTCCGGCTTGTCGATTGCCCCGACAAGTCCGGCCAGCTTGATGACAAACGGCGTCGCAATCAGCGAAAGAACAAGCGGAATGCCGAAGGTGAGGACGACGTTGAAGACGGTTCTGACGGTCTCGTTGCTCATCGTGGTTCAGAGTCCTATTAAAAGACTTATCTCGTGGAATTGCGATACCGCGTTATTTGGAGAAATGGCGTAATCGATCTCGATCCGGTCGGTGATGAATCCAGCACCGTAATGTGCAGCCGCGGCGCCGGGGAGTGCGATATAACCGGCGCGAAGAGCGATGGTTCGCACCGGGTAGACTTCGAAGCCGACTTTGTACCGGGATCCGCTCTCACCGATGCTCTTTTCATCCGCGACAGCGAGAACAAGCAACCGCCGTCCTACGAAAGAAGGATATTGAAGGCTGAGCCCGAGACCGAGGCTTGCCGGAACGGACTCCGTTACCAGGGCCGTTCCGGGCTGGTCCCGGCGGACGTCGATCCGGGTGCTGATCCCCGTGTAGACCAGGCCGTAGGTCGAGCCGGGAGTCGGACTGTAAAAACATCCCGCCGACCATGAACGCGCCGTCGCCCGCTCCATACCGCTTTCGGCTGTCGATGCGCCTATTCTGCCGCCAAGGCCGAGGGTTGGCGTGACTGCCCGGGCGTAGGCGATATCCATTCCGTATTGCATGAATTGCAAGGCCGGCCCGACGGTCTGATTCAGATTTCCCGTATGAGTGAGCGTCAAACCGACGCCGATCATGTCCTCTCTCGATGCCGGGAACGCGAACGCGGCCCCCTCGCTCATCGAGGGATCGGGCACTTCCTGCACATGATTCACGGCGAGGAATCTTCTTTCAATAAAGAGAAGAGCTGCCGGATTTCCGTACATACTGTTCGGGTCAAACGCCTCGGCCGCCGAAACACCGCCAAGAGCCGCGCTCCGGGCTCCCCCATCGACCGTGAGCGGATGATAATCGGGTAATTGCTGGGAAAACGCGTGCCCGGTCATCATGATAGCCATTCCACAAATCCAGGCCAGGCGGAAATGCATCATATGCGCGCCGCTATTCATCGACCAACCCGTCAGTGCACAAAGCTGAAAAAGCCGAACAGGAGCACGGCATCCCGGAGGAAATCGGAAAATTGCTTCACGGCGTTCTCTGTCTTCGGCACGAATACGGTGTCGCCGGGCCTCACTCTCGGAAGCCGCTCCACGGTCCCGTTTTCAAGAGCCGTCGCCAGGTCGACCTCGGTGGGATCTTCATTCCTTCCGGCGCGAATAATCTTCACGTGACGCAGATCCGCTTCCGGGGTTGTTCCGCCCGCGCTGGATATCATTTCGACAAGCGGTACTTCAGCCAACACCTGGAAATTTTCCTGCTTCGCGACAGCGCCGATGACCGTGACCCTCTGGCCGAGCGGACTGAAGATCGCAACGATAATTCTGGGGTCGCCATGGATGTAATCCGAGAGCTTCTGCTTCAGGAGTTGTTGAAATTGCTCTTTGGTCAGTCCTTCGACCATAATCTCGCCGATGAGCGGAACGATGATCAGCCCTCCCTCCCGCACGATGCCCTTCGTACTGAACTCGGGGTATCCCCATACCGAAACGTCGACGGAATCGCCTTGTTTGATACGATAGGTTTTCGGCTGGGCGGCCGCAACCCCCAGCGAACCCGAACCTGATCGGGAATATCCCGCAAAATTGTCCCGTACGGCACCCTCTCGCGTGCTGCAGGAGATAATGAACAGTCCGGCGAAAAGGAGCACCAGAGTGTGCATTATTTGCACAGCGGCACGCTCCACAACGACTAGTTTTTGCATAGGCTATGCCTGTAGATAGTTCGTTTCGCGTCCATTATGGAATGCCTCCCAGTGATTTTATCAAGTATCGCATGGCCTTCATGGCTGTGTTCAAGAGGCTAAGTACAAGAAGCGTACCAGTCGGGGGCTCAGATCGTGCCGCGGTTGATTCCTGCTCGTTTCATGCGAGAAACGAAAGAAATCTACCGGAGCGGGTTGACCGGCACTTGAGGAAGGCGGAATCCTCCCGCGCAAATTTCGATCTGCAGGAACGTGAGGGGTGCAAGATTTGCGCAGAAGCCCCCAGGGGTTGGCTTTCGTATGATGATTTTCCGAACCAAAATCCACATAAAGAGCGGCTAAAGTGTGAAAAACTATTTGGTATGATAATTGCCCCCCGTATGATGTCGGCATGAGTATCCCATTAGAGCCAGAAAGGATCCTCCGGTGAGTCCAGCACAGTTTTCCGCACATGACATCGTCAATCTTATCGTCCGGAGAAAGAAACTGATCAAGGTTTCCTTCTCCGTCGTCTTTCTTCTCAGCACGCTCTGCGCCTTCATCCTGCCGCGGAAATATGAATCGTCCATCACGATCCTCGTGCAGCGCGACGAAACGCTCAATCCGCTGGTCAGCTATGAGATGGCGGTCTCGATGGCGTCGGAAGACCGGCTGAGGACTTTCAACGAGATCATTTTCAGCCGCCCCAGCATCGAGGCTCTTATTGACAGCATCGGCCTGAGACGGTCGATCGGCTCAACGCGGCAACAGGAGGATTTAATAAAAGAACTGCGCAAAAACATCAAGACAGACCGGAAGGGCGACTCCTTCTCGATCACCTATGTCGACGTGGACCCCGTTCGGGCACAAGCGGCCGTCTCGGCCATTGAGAACTTTTTCGTCAAGACCGAGCTTCAGGTTGAGCACCAGCGGGACGAACTCACCGTGGAATTTTTCGAGAAAAAGCTCGACGACCTGCGGCAAAAATTCGAAGAGAATCAGAAACAGATGGTCTCCCTCCTGCGGCAGCGAATTCAGGAACAGCCGACGGAGAATCGCGGACTGTACACGCAGGTGGAAAATGCAGACAAGCAGATTAGCGATATCGATACGCGGATAAAGACGTATGAGCACGAATTGGGCGTCCTCCGCTCACTGCCACAATCTCTTGAGAGCGCCAAGGGGAGGCAGGCTCTTGACGAATTGCAGCGCGCGGATCTACCGTTATCGGGCGATCTCCACACGGTGCTCGCCAAGCGCGATGAACTCCTCCAGCGCTATACCCCGCAATATCCTGAGGTGCAAAAGCTCGGGGGACAGGTGACCGAGTTGCTGGACCGCATGCGCAAGGCGCTCGAAACCGAGATATCGAAGCAGCAATCGGATCTGTTCACCCTCCAGCAGAAGAGGGGGCAGTCGATCAACGACCTTAAGCAGTCCTCCGTCACCCAGCGCGTCGATCAGGACAAGGAGGCGGACTACGGCATCTACCAGAAACTCTATGACGAAATGAAGGTCAAACTGGAGCAGGCCCGCACGGCCCGCGATCTCGGGAAGCGGGCGGCAAATCAGTTTGTCGTCATCGATCCCGCACAGGTGCCGGCTGAAGCGACAAAGCCGAACCGGACGCTTCTGATCGCGGGGGGATTCGGGCTCGGACTGTTCATGGGCCTTCTCGCCGCGGTGGGAGCGGAGCTTATGGACACCCGGGTGCGGTCGCCGCTGGATGTCGAAGTGTATGGAAAGCCGATCATCGCGTTCATCCCCGAAACGCTGCAATAATGGCCGGACCACTGAAAGGATTCTAAATGCTGCCCCCAACAACGGATACTCCAGAAAAGGGCGAAGAAGTCAACCAGGAACCCGGAACACAGGAGCTTGAGCGCGCAACCCGGTCGATTATCCTCAAACCGGAGATCGCGAGCGACATCAATGAAGGGTTCATAGACTTCCAGTTCTATAATTGTTTCAACTATTCGCTCCTGTCAGCCGACGGCAAGTCGGTCAACCTCACGCTCGGAATTACCAGCGCGAATCCGGGAGAGGGAAAGACGCTTGTCGCCTGCAATCTGGCGGTTTCTCTTGCGATGGGGTATGGGAAGGAGACCGTGCTCGTCGACCTCAACCTTGAAGAACCGAGGATCCACGACATCTTCGGCACGCCGAAAGGTCCCGGTCTGGTCGATGCCCTGCAACGGGGGCCGATTCAGATCTCGCGGACCGCGATCGAACACCTGTCGATTCTGACCGCAGGCGAGACGAACGGTCACTTCAAACCGAGCAAGGGAGGGAAATCGGTGGAATTCCGCAACCGCGGCGGGACCGCCCCGACCGTCGGGCTGAATCACCTGGCTGATTTCGGCAGCATCATCCTCTCGCTGGAGCAGCAATACGACTTTGTTATCGTCGATATGCCCTCGATTGAATCGAAAGGGGTTCCAATTCTGTACGCCAACCACCTCGACGGCCTGCTCGTTGTCGTGGACTCGCGAAAGACAAGACGGGCCGATCTTGAGCGGCTCTTCCGGCGCGTTCATAAAAAGCAGGTGGTGGGATTCGTGTTTAACTGCTTTGAGTCCGATGATCACTAGAAGAGCATTCCTATGATTACTCTCGGGGGAACCGTTTTGCTTTGCATCATAGCAATGCTGATCGGCAAACGGCGCGGTGGCTCGATGACCTGGGTCGATTACACGATCATTACGACCATAGCGCTCGCCCAGGCAGCCGTAGTGGTGTACGACATGTTCACCCTGGAGCCCCCGACGATATGAGCCGTCCCGGAAACAGCACCCTCGTCTTTGAAACGGGCGCCATGTCGGGATCCGGCCTCGGTGAGTCGTCCATGACATTGACTCTCGCCAGTCAACGCGGACTGGTGCTCGGGTTCGCGGTGATCGGTTCGATCGTTCTCTCGGCAATCATCATCCTCACCTACGGGAACCTGGCGGCAGCCTATGCCTGTCTCGCCGCCTTCGCGGTCGCCTTTATAAGCTTTTACCGTATCGACGTCGGATTGGATATTCTCATCGGCCTTGCGATGCTTTGCGATGAGTTTGATATTCCAGGATTTTATGCCTGGACGCTGAGGGCGGGCTACTTCACAAATCTCAAGGAGCTGTCCTATCTGATGGGCTCGGAATGGGCGGTGATGAATCCATTCGAGCTCCACCTGTTCCTCCTGTTCTTCATCTGGCTGCTTGTGGTTTGCCTGCGGCGGAACATCAAGTTCACGCCGGTCATGCTCTGGCCGGCACTCGCTTCGATGCTGGTCTGGGTTGTCGTGTCGCTGGTCCTTGGATTGCAGAGGGGAGGCGATTTCCTTCCCGCGCTGTGGGAGATCCGAGCGCTATTCTATTTTGCCCTCGTCTACGCGTTTGTCCCGCAGGTCGTCGAGTCGATGACCCAGATCCGGACGCTTCTCTGGGTCATGATTGCGACAATCTCGATCAAGGCGTTTCAGGGGATTGCGCGTTACATTCTTATAGGCCTCACGATGGCGGGCTATCCAACGCTGACGAACCATGAGGATCCCGTCTTTATGACGACGCTCGTCATTCTGCTCCTCGGCTTCCTTCTGTTCCGGACGGGTGGATCCCAGCGCGCCGCCCTCCTTGCGCTCCTCGGACCGCTTCTTTTGGGGTTCTTTGTCGCACAGCGCCGCGCCGCCTACGCATCCGGAGCCGCATCGCTCGCCGTGTTCGTCGTGTTGCTGTCGAAAGAAGAACGGCGCCGGCTTCTCAAGAACGCGGCTCCGGCCATCCTCCTGTTCTCGCTTTACTGCGCCGTCATGTGGAATAGCGAGAGCCGGTGGGCCATGCCGGTCAAGCTGGTCAAATCCGGATTTTCCAACGATCGCGAAACGGCGGGAGAACGGTTCTATTCCAATCTCTATCGGGAGCACGAGAAATATGATCTCGCCATCACAGTAAGAAATGCCCCGGCAATCGGTATCGGATTCGGGAAAAAATACGATAAGCCGATCGAGCTCGTGCCCATCCCGTTCACGCTCAGGGATTACATTCCTCATAATCAGATCCTGTGGCTGATCGTGAAGATGGGGGGACTGGGTTTTTTTCTATTCTGGCTATTCTTCGACGGGATCGTCTACCGGGGCGCGTCGATCGTGTCCCGGCTGCACGATCCGTATCTGAAAGCCGTGTGCGTGATGGCTGTGGCGGCGGTCATCAACCAGATGGTGACGTCGTATTACGACCTCCAGTTAACGTATTACCGGAACATGATCTATCTTGGAGCCCTCCTCGGCCTGCTGCCGGCGATCCGGAATCTCGACCGGGACACGGCGGGTGAAGGGCAGGAGACATTGCCATGAACCTCAGAACTCCTCAGCCGCGATCGATCTTCCTCCTGGGCACCCGCGTTGACAACATCGACGAATGCACCGCGCTTCGCATGGCGATTGGGTTTGCCGCCCATCGTGACGGTCTGCCTGCCCGAACGGTGTGTTTTACCAACGTTCACACCATCTGTGAGGCGAGGCGCGACCGTACATTGATGCATTGCGTTAATCTCGCGGATCTGGTTCTGCCCGACGGGAGCGGATTGAAAATCGCCGGCCGGATTTTTGGCACCCCCATCCGCGAAAACCTCAATGGAACCGACTTTACACCCAAAGTTCTCGATGCCGCGCAGCAGAACGGCCTCAGCGTTTATCTTCTCGGCGCCCAGCTGGGAAGGGTGGTCTCGTGCAGGGCAAACCTTCTGAGGCAATACCCGAATTTAAAGATCGTGGGACTGCATCACGGCTATTTCACTGCGGATGATGAACAGGATGTCATCCGGGACATCAATGCGAAGAAGCCGGATATTCTCCTTGTTGCGCTCGGCACCCCACGACAGGAAAAATGGATTTCGAAAAATGCAAGATGCCTGAACGTCGGAGTCTGCCTCGCGGTGGGGGGGCTATTCGACTTTCTCTCCGGCACCGTCGAACGCGCCCCGGCCTGGATGCGGCGGGCGGGAATTGAATGGATCTTCCGTCTCCTTCAGGAACCGCGGCTGAAATGGAAACGGGTGTTTCTCGAAATCCCGATGTTCCTGGCCCTGGTGATCGCCAAACGGATTGTTCCGCGGAAGCTCCGGATGCTTCATGATCGAAGGGTAGCGCTCCGATGACAATCGATGCCGCCCGATCGGTCACGAAGAACGCCGCCGTCATGATGGGCTCTCAGGTCGTGACGTGGATCTCCACGTTCATCCTCATGCTCTTCCTTCCCCGCTATCTCGGCAGCGAGGAATACGGAAGGTTGTATCTCGCGATCTCGGTCGGGATGATCATCCAGATTATCATCGAGTTTGGCGGCAACTACTACATCCCGAAGGAGGTCTCGCGGGATCGGGAAAGCGCCCCCTCGCTGGTCATGAATTTCATTCTCATTCGAATCCTCCTCTGGGTTGTCTCAATTCTGCTCCTCGCCGGGTTTGCGAATTTCGCCAGCTACCCCCGGGAGGTCAAAGGGTTGCTTTTTATTATCGGCACCGCGAAGCTCTGGGAAGGGATCGCCGGAGTGGTGCGCAATTGCCTCCAGGGATTTGAAAAAATGGAATACACATCGGCTGCCGCGATCGTCGAACGGACGTTTCTCACTGCGGTTGGCGTCGTTGCGCTTTGCCTGGGGGCGGGAACGGCGGTGATTGCGGCGATCATGGCCGTAAGTACGCTCCTGAATTTCCTGACCGTCGCGAAATTCTTTCGCCGGTTTGTGCCCCGGCTTCCCCGCTTCGATCCTGCGGCTGCGCTACGGATCATGAGGTCGTGTTTGCCCTACTTTCTGTATTCAGTGTTTGCCGTTGTGTACTACCGTGTCGACGCCGTAATGCTTTCGCTCATGGCGCCGGAGCCGGAAGTGGGATGGTACGGTGCGGCGTATCGTTTTTTTGACGTCCTCATGTTTCTGCCGAGCATCATCACGACGGCCCTGTTTCCCGTGTTGTCACGGCTATGGATCCAGGACGAAGCGGTCCTCGGAAGGACCTCGAACCGCTGCCTCGACTTTGTGATCCTTGCCGCGATTCCCGTTGGCGTTTGCACGTTCGCGTACGCCGAACAGATCATTCAATTCTTCTTCGGAATTAAGGAATACGGGCCGTCGGTCATCATTCTTCGCATTTTTTCGTTCGGCATCCTCATGCTCTACATCGATATGATTCTGGGGACGATGTTATTCGCTTCCGACAGGCAGCGGCAGTGGACGGTCGTGGCGTTCATTGCCTTGGTGCTGAATCCTCTGCTTAATTATGTGCTGATTCCGATCGCCGAATCCCGGACGGGCAATGGAGGCATCGGAGCCGCTCTGGCGACGCTCCTGACCGAAGTTGTCGTCATGATTGCGGCGCTGAGGATCATGCCGGCACACCTCCTCGGAACCTCGTGGATTTACTCGACCGCGCGGGGCGCCGGCGCCGGGGTGCTGATGGTGATTGCGATCGTACTCGGGAACCGGGCGTCACTGCCATGGGTACCGGCCGGCATCATCGCGATGGGCCTGTACATTGCAGCGCTCCTGGCGATGCGCGCCTTTCGCCCCGCCGAGCTTGCATTTTTCCAGGTCTTTTTTTCCAGCCGTAACTTGAAGACCATTTTCCCGACACAAAGAGAGATGAGCGCATGAGAATTCTGCACCTGATACCTTACTCCCCCATTCCCCCCACCTTCGGGGGAGCCCTGCGCAACTATCACCTCCTGAAGCACATGGCGGCGAACCACGATGTGACCGTGCTGTTATTCGGTACGCCCGAGGATGCCGACTCGGTTGCCGGGGGTTTTCATCTGCCGGGCGACCGCGTCCGGGTCGTACGAAAGTCCTGGATCCGAACCCGGTGGCGGCTCGGGCAAATGTATGCAATGGCAACCCCTTACAGTTTTTTCCATCTCATGATCGGGCGATCGGGCAGGATGCAGGAGGCGATCGACGAGGTGCTTGCCGCCGGGGAGTTCGACATCGTGCAGACTGAATTCACGCCGATGGGGTGTTACAAGCTAAGGACCTCGGCGGTGAAAATCCTGGACGCCCACAATGTAGAGTACCAGAATCACCTCCGGATGTCCGTGCACGCGAACTCCCTGATCAGACGGCTCTGGTACAGGCGTGAGACCTATTTGCTGAAAAGGGAAGAGACGCGGGCCTGCCGGCAGCACGATGCCGTGTTTGCAACATCCGCCCGTGATCTGGAACTTCTGGAGAAACTCTCGCCGGGCGTTCCGAAATTCGTCATCCCCAACGGCGTCGATGCATCATACTTTAAGGCAGCCGACCAGACTCCGGCATCGCCCTCGCTCGTATTCACGGGGATGATGGCGTACGTTCCAAATTCCGACGGGATGTTGTATTTCTTGGACGAAATCTTTCCGCTGATCAAAAAGAAGGTTCCCGGGGTAACAATCACCATCGTCGGAAACCGCCCGCCCCGGGAATTATTAAGGAGGGCCTCGGACGATGTCATCGTCACCGGTTACGTGGACGACGTTCGCCCGTTCGTCGAGCGCGCCGCCGTCTACGTCGCCCCGCTGCGCATCGGGAGCGGAACACGATTGAAAATTCTGGAAGCTTTATCTATGAAGAAACCGGTCGTCACGACCAGCATCGGGTGCGAGGGGCTGGACGTCGTCGACGGGGAATCGGCTCTCGTTGCCGATGAGCCCGAAGCGTTTGCCTGCCGCGTGATCGAGCTGCTTCATAGCGACCGGTTGCGCCGGAAATTGATGCGAACCGGATCTGAGCTGGTGCGGGAAAAGTACGATTGGCGCATCGTGCACAAGCGGCTCGATGAGGCCTACTGCGAAGTCCTGCGCAGCGCGCGCATCCCGGCCGGCGCGGACGCGGATCGAGATCGTCTCGAGTACCGTGAGCCGGCTTACGTAACGTAAGTCTCTTCCACCGATGAAAGGAGAATTCTGCGTGGCAACAGATGGAAGCGTGGTGTACACCGATCACCGCGCCATGCCCTCAATCAAAGTGTTGATGTACCACCGGATCGTAGACGACGGAAGCCTTGCACAACGGCACTGGACCTGCGTCCACGTGAACAATCTCGCTCAACAGCTTCACATGCTCGATCGCTGCGGGTTTACCACGATCACCTTCAACGATTACCGGCTCTCCCTGTCCGGCGAGCTGAATTTGCCGCGAAAACCCGTCGTTATTAGTTTCGACGACGGGTATCTCGACACCTACCGGCTGGCGTTTCCCGTCTTGCGGGAACTGGGAATGAAAGCCGTCGTCTTCGTTGTCGCCGGCAAGAATGTCAAGTCCAACATATGGGACCGGCATCTCGGGGTTCCGCCGGCCCCGCTTCTTGAGCCCAGACATCTGGTGGAGATGTCGGGGGAGGGGATCGAAATCGGTTCTCATTCCCTCACCCATCCGCGCCTGACCGATCTGCCGGACGATGCAGCGTGGGAAGAGCTATCCCACTCGAAGCTTCTTCTCGAGATGCTCCTTGACTCCGCGATTAACAGCATCTCGTATCCCTACGGGCTCGTCAATCAGAATATCAAGAACATGGCCCGGGAAGTCGGCTATACGATCGGGTGCGGCGTCTCCAGCGGTCCCGTACGCTTCGGCGACGACCTGCTCGAAGTGCGGAGGACTACTATTAAAAATACGACCGGACCTCTGCGGTTCGGATTGCGGCTGCTTCCGTTCTTCCAACGATATTCCTTTCTCCGGTGGAAAACCTCGCAGGCGCTCTCGAGCCGGGCAACTCCCGCACGCGGGAGGAATCTGGTGGATATCGCGATGTCGACCGTTCCGGGGAATGGGTTCGATCATGAAACCTGACACTCCACAAATGGAAGCCCCGGAATATCAAGACATTGCGGTTCCAACGCGCGAGCCGGAGCTCGTCACAATGGAGATTGTGCGATCGGAGAATGAGTTCGCCGCGTTGTCTCAATCGTGGGAGCGGCTTACCCAGCTCTCGAAGGCCCGCATCTACCAGACATTCGACTGGCAGTGGACATGGTGGAGCCATTTCGGGTCAGGACTCGATTTGCACATCATCGCTCTCCGGCACAACGGGGAGATCATCGGCCTTGCGCCGTTCTGCGTGGAAACCGGATCTGTCTGGGGAGTTCCGTATCGCCGGTGCCTGAAGCTCGTTGGCTGCAATATTCGAATTAAAGAACCCTCCGGGATCCCCGTCACGTACGATGTGTCGGACTATCTCGACATCATCATCCACCCGGGATATATCGGCCCGGCGCTGGAGTCGATCGCTCAGTACCTGCGCGATCACCTCTCGGAATATGATGCGATTGAGTTCACAAATGTGCCTGACGAGAGCCTGATCATGAAGGCGCTGGTTCCGCGGCTGAAAGAAAGCGGCTTCAGGATTTTGGCCTCGCGCGCGGACGTCTGTCCCCGCCTGAAAGTGCCATCTTCCATAGAGGCGTACCTCCAATCACTGGGGCCGAATGTTCGCCGCCGGCTTCTCCAGGCAAAGACGGCTGCGAACGGGGGCGGGTTGTTCACGATTGAACGCGCCGAGGGTCCGGCCCTCTGGCCCGGTTCGGTTCGGGAGCTGGCGGCTCTGCACCAGCAGAGATGGAACCGGATTGGTTATCCGGGGCTTTTTTATGATGCGCGGTTCGGGCGCTTTATCAACGACGTTGTCGGGCGCATGCAGGGACGGGGCCGCGTATGGTTGAAAATCGCAACATCGGGCGGAAAGACGGTCGCAGTGCGGCTGGGATTCTGCTTCAATGACGCGTTCTATGACTACCTTTCGGGTTTCGATGATCAATCCCCCGCCGCGAAGCGCAGGCCGGGTATCGCCCTGCTGCTTTCAATGATCGAAGATGCGAGAGGGTTGAATGCGGAGACTGTCGACTTTCTTCGCGGAGACGAAGCGTACAAGTTTGAGATGAGTTCCGAGGCCGCGCACAACTGGAAGGTCACCGCATTTTTGCCGGCGCATGCCTCCATTCCGCGGGCGATTCTGTCGTTTGTTGACGGGGGAATCCGCTGGTGGTGGAAAGAACGGCTCCTCATGCGCGTCCAATCTCAACAATATCCTTTCCCCTCTTCGGTCATGAGGTATTTCCGCTTCCGAACAGAGTCGGTTGCCCGGAAAATCGGGCGTGCGGCAGGCCGAGGTCCCGGATTCAAATCGGAGAAACTCAATGTTCATGCATGAAGAGGTTCACTCGCATCTGAACTATGTGCTGGATCCGCCGGCCTCCGCAGAAGCTGGGATCCGGCGGGAGAACTCGCGCCCCTGGTCGAGAAATCTGCTGCACTCATTCCGGGAGCTCCTGGATCACCTGCGGGATCTGGCCGCCGCTTCTATGAATTCAAAAAACGACCGGAAAATCACCCTTGACGGGTATCTAACTACCTGTGCTCTCTGGCAGATTCTCGAGGATTTCCTTCACCGGGGATTGCTGCGGGTCGAGCTCAGAATGAAGACGGCTGCTCGCGAGGCCGTGAATCCCGTTCGGAGCGCCCGCTCCCCGAGGAACTGGATTCAGGTACTACAAAGGGGCATCCGGTCTCAGGCGTTGCTCATTCCATCGAGAGCGGCCGATGTTCTTGCCGCTTCCGCCGTCGAATTGCGCATGAGACTGCGCGAGTCCGATTTAGCGCGAGCCTCCGAAATTTTGAAGAGCGCGGTCGAAAGGATGGCTTCAGAGGCCGTCGCATCCGAACAATGCACGGGGTCCGGGGAGCAATCAGATGCACCATTGCAAGAGGCCGCACAAACGGTGCTGGAACAATCCTACCCGGACACGCTCCTGAATCGCGTGCTGAAAATTCCGGCATGTTTCAAGGATTTCGACTGCCACCCGGATGACTGCGGGGTCTTCGCAAACAAGATCGCGGAAACTTTTGAAGACCGCCACGAACCACTCACCGTCCTTGGAATCAGGACTTCCGGCTCGTATCTGGCTCCGCTCTGTGCAGCCTACCTGCGGAAGGAGGGATTCAGAGATGTCACGATTGCGACCATCCGGCCCGATGTGAGTCTCCTTTCCCCGGAGCAGAGCCTGCTTATCGGGAGAGCGCAGGCGGGAACGATTTTAATCATCGACGACCCACCCTTCACCGGCGACGGCCTTCTCTCGTGCATCAGGATGCTGGAACGCATGGGAATAGCGGCGAACAGGATTATTGCGCTTGTCTTTGAAGATCCGGAGGCGCCGTTCTTTAGCGTAGATGAAATGACGGGCACTTCAACCTGGAAGGAACTCCGCTCCCGCATCCGGACGATTCTGTTGCCGAAGCGCGAGTGGCGGATCCGGAGAGTCACCGGTATGCTGCAGATGGGCGGAGCGGATATGAGAATCCTGAAACTCCACGGCTTTTCTGTCCAAGAAGCGCCCGCAGGAACGGGCGATCCGGCATCGGCTGGGGGCGGCCAACGTTTTCGCGTGCGGCGGGCGCGGCGTCATGAAAATTTAAAGCTTGATAGTACGCTCGAAACTCCGGGAGGGGCCGCCTCTTCCTCGTTTATTGCCAGGGGAACCGGGTTCGGCTGGTTTGAAGATCATGCGCTGGAAATCGCGCGCCGAATACCGGATTTCGCGCCGCCGGTCTCGCGGCTTGCAGAGGGCCTGCATCTCAGATCATGGATCGAGGGCCGCACCGCCGCGGAAAACCCGGCTCTCTGTGATGAACAGTTCGTCCGGCATGCTGCCAGATATGTCGCGGAACGATCCCGGGCCCTCCCCCTGGACAATGAGGGGAATCGCGACCTGGAAGACCGGAAGACAGGATGGCACCTGCTGGCGCGGACGTTCGGGCGGAGTTATCTGATGCTGCGCTCTTTTTCCTACTATGCGCTGCGCAAACAATTGTCGAGAATATGCCTCGGCGCGCCCCGGGCCGTGATCGACGGCCGGATGGGACCTGCCGAGTGGATCGTGCCGGCCGGCGGAGGGCACCCGCTCAAGCTGGACTTTGATGAACATGCATTCGACAGGAGCGACCTCTCGGTTTTCGATCCCGTCATCGATCTGGCGGGCTTCTCGGTCGAGCACCGGCTCCCGGACCATCTGGAAAAAACGTTGATGATCGAATATATCAGCCGGAGCGGCGACACCGGAGCGTGGGAACGACTCCCAACATGCAAAATGATCGTGTGTCTTTCGGCGCAATCAGAGCTCGAATCACAGGCATTCGAAGGCGCTGCCGATCCGGCAAGGGTGACGCTCGATTTATTAGAACTTGAGCGGGTTATGTCAAAAACCGCAAACGGGTTTCTCTCGGAGGCATTCCGCCTTCAGGAGGCGCGCTGGGAGTCGGACGAAATGGTTGCGATCGATGTCGACGGCGTGCTCGAGGACAGCATCCTGGGTTTCAGCGCGATGTCGCCGGCGGCCGTGAAGGCAGTTCGTACGCTGGCGCGGCACGGTTTTCAGATTGTGCTCGCCACGGGCCGAAGTTTACCGGACATGATCGAGCGAGCGCGGATCCTGCGCCTCCGGGGCGGCATCGCAGAGTACGGATCGGTGGTCTGGGACCGGGGGCGCGATGCAACGGCCACTCTCGTGACCCCGCGGGAAATGGAACAACTTCGGAAACTCCGTGCGATTCTCGCCGATCAAGACGGGGTTTCCATCGACCCCGGTCATGAATATTCCGTCCGCGTTTTTCAGCCGGCAAAGGGCTCCCGCCGGCGGGTTGCCGCTTTCTGGCTTGAACAGATCCTGCGGCGGTGGAAGCTCGACGAAGTGCGCGTCATCAAGGGAAACTCGGTCACAGACGTGGTCGGAAAGAGCGTGAACAAGGGCGCCGGACTCCTGTACCTGAGGCGGATCTTCAATGCGCGCGAGGTTCATGCGGTCGGGGACACTCACGAAGATGTGCCGCTCTTCCGCGCCGCGGATCATTCCTACGCGCCGGCAAGTGCGGGACCCGGCCTTGCGAGGGAGATGAGGGACGGCGATCTCTTCGTTGCGAAAGGAAAGACGGAGCGCGGGCTGTTCCAGATCGCGATGAGGATCGCCCACGGAAGAAGCCGCCGTTGTCCGCTCTGCGCGGGCGCCGATCAATGGAGCGAACCCGTTTCGATTCTCGTGCAGGCGCTGGGTCTGAGAGACAGGAGCCGTTTTCAAAAAATGTCCGATCTGATCGGCCACGACATGCTCAAGAATTTCTATGCCAGCCTTTAACAATCATCCCGGTGGACAGCCGATGCTGAAAAAAGTGATCCTACCGGCACTGAAGGGCGAGCCGCGTTCACTGAACGGGCACTGCGAGCTCCATGTCGTGCGCACCGAAGTGGAACTGGATGCCCTGGAGGAGCGGTGGAATGGCCTCATGAGTTGTTCCGATGTCTCCGCATTCCAGACGTTCGAGTGGCTGAGGACCTGGTGGCGGTACTTCGGGGCTAATCGGAGGCTCCACTCGCTCATTGTAACGGAAGAGGGCCGGACAATCGGCATCGCCCCGATGTTTATAGAAGACGCGAGAATCCTGGGCGTCAGGGTTGCGACGCGGCTGAGATTCATGGGCTGCGGCATCTCGGACTATTGTGATTTCATCATCGCCCGGGGGAAAGAGGAACTCGTCCTCCATGCGTTTGCGCAGTATCTGTTCGCACACTCCGGCGATTGGGATATTTTCGAAATTGCCGACGTGAACGAGCGCGCCCAGCTTTATAAAATGCTTCCGAGGCTCCTCCGTGAACGCGGCATGGGCGTCTACACGTACCAGGGGAATGTCTGTCCGAGCCTCGCGCTGCCCGATTCCTGGGATGACTTTCTCGCCGGACTCGGCCAGAAGATGCGGCATCATCTGAAAAAGAAGAGGGAGATGCTGAATCTTCAGTACCGGACGGAGGTGGAAATCTTCAAATCGGCCTCGGACGATATCGACCTCGCCGTCAACGAATTCATTCAGATCCATGAACGGCGGTGGAAGGGCCTCGGGTTCCGGAGCGCCTTTGACGACGAGGTCCACCGGGAGTTCCACTATGAGGTCGCCCGGAGGATGGCTCGCCGCGGCTGGCTGAGGCTCTTCTTCCTCAAGGTGGACGGGCGGAGGGTCGCGGTGAGTTTTGACTTCAATTTCAACAAAAGAATTCATGTCTATCTCTCCCATGCCTGCGGACCGGAGGAGATCATGAAGTGCAGTCCGGGTTTCCTGATCCGCTGTATTGCGATCGATCGCGGCATAGCGGAGGGCATGGAAATCTACGACCTCCTGAGAGGAAATGAGGCCTACAAATATGAGGAGCTCAAGTGTGTCCGTAGCGAAAACTGGCTCGTGAGGGGAGTGGGATGCTCCCGCGAGTCACGGGCCCGGTTCCGGATCTTTCTCGTGCGCGAGTTCGTGATCAAGAGCTTCGATCGGATTCGCCGGGAATACCACGAGTTCAGGCGGTTCGTGATCACCAAGAAACCTTCAACGATGGCGAGTCTCCGTTTTTTCCGATCCCAACTCGTTCTTCTCTACAAATTGGCAATAAATTACTGTGAACGCTTCTTTTTCAATGAAAGCCGACACCATGCGCCGAGATGAAGAGCCGCGGAGGGCGGTCATTCTCTCGGGCGGCGGATGGCCGGGCGCGTACGACATCGTGCGCGCGCTGGGCCTGGCGGGAGTTAAGTCTATTGTCGTCTCCTCCCAGCCGGACGACATCGCATTCCATTCCCGCTACGTTGAGGGAAGAATCAATCTGCCGGAGTTTCAGCCGTGCCAATACGGAAGAATCGCAGACGCTCTGGAAGCGATCGGAACTTCGGAGCGGGAGAAGCCGGTGCTTTTTTATGTAGGCGACGCAGAGGTTGCATTTGTGCAACAGTTTCGCGATCGGCTGCGGGAATACTTCCGGTTCCTCCTGCCGGAGGATCGCCTCACCACGACGCTCCTCAACAAGTCGTTGTTTTACGAGTTCGCGCGGGGATGCGATCTTCCCGTTCCGAGCGCGGAGTCGTTCTCCGATGTGCGCGACCTGCGGAAAAGAATCGGCGCCGTCGCGTTTCCCTGCATCGTGAAGCCTTCGTTCAACCAGGACTGGTTCTGGAAGAATCGGGAGGAACGCGACCGGTTGCCGTCATACAAGCAGGCGCTGCGCCGATTCGGTTCGAAGGATGACCTCCTGGAATTCGCCGACGCCCTCCCCGAGCGGGCTTCCGGGTTTGTGGTTCAATCCTACATCGACGGCGGCGACGATGCGATCACCAGCTTCCACGGCTACTTTAACGAACAGTCGGAGTGTCTCGGCTACTTCCTGGGCCGTGAGATCCGCACGAATCCTCCCCACACCGGCGAAAGCGCATATTCGCGCACCATTTACAACGAATCGTTGGCGAAGCGGAGCATCGATTACCTGAGGCGCATCGGCATGCGCGGCATTGTGAAAATCGACTATAAGCTGGATGCACGGACGAATGATTTTAAGATGATGGAAATAGAGCCGCACTTTCAATTCTGGCACCTGCTCGGAGCGTACGCCGGGGTAAACCTGCCGCTGATTGCCTATCGCCATCAGCGCGATGAGCGGGTAGCGATCTCCGGGAGTTATGCCGACGATCTCCGAATGCTTTATTTCCTCCCGGATATCCGCGCATTTTGGGGCGGATACCGGAAATCCGGCGAGTGGGCGCTGGTCCCATATTTAAAATCGTTCATGAAGAAAAAATACTACCGGGTATTCGATCCGCTCGACCCCTTGCCCTTTGTTCGTTCCGTCATGGGACTTGGCGGGCGCATCCTCAAACATCTCCCTGTGCGCCTCGCCGCGAAGAGCGGGGCTATTCAGGTGCGAGGAATCCGTCCGCAGAATGTGATTGTAAGAGAATTACCTCAACTTCATCGGATGAACGAACACTAGAATATGCAGAACCGATCGGCAAAGAGCGCGGAGGCACTGATCATATCGGCGGGATGGTCTCCCGGAGCGTACGACATTGCAAGGTCGCTCGGCATGGCCGGAATCCTGAGCCATATCGCTTCTTCGCAGCCCTCGGACATCGGATTTTATTCCCGTTATTGCGCGGGACGGTGGATGCTTCCGTGTTTCAAGCCCGAGAATTACGGCGAGATCGTCATACGGCTTCAGAAGCTCAGCTCCGGGTCGGGCGAGAAGCCGGTGCTCTTCTACGCATCGGACCCTGAACTGTGGTTTGTCTGGAGATACCGCCATCAACTTGAGCCTTTCTACCGTTTTCTGCTGCCTCCCGACGATCTGATTGAGAAGCTATTCAACAAGGTGCTGTTCGCAGAGTTCGCCCGCGAGCACGAGCTCCCGATCCCCCGATCGGCTACGCTCCGGCGCCTCGAAGAGCTTCAGGAGCTCGATGGTGCGATCACCTTTCCCTGTATCGTCAAGCCGGCATACAGCCAGGACTGGATATGGGATACGCCCGAGCAGGAGACCCGATTCGGATCATACAAGAAGGCGTTGCGAAGGTTCGATTCAAAAGCCCAGCTTCTGGACTTCTGCGGCGCACTGCCCGAGAGAGAGGCCGGGGTCGTGATTCAGGAATATATCGACGGGCGGGATGAATCAATCGACAGTTTCCACGGGTATTTCGACAAGCACTCGCGTTGTCTCGGATATTTTCTCGGGCGCAAAATACGCACCTACCCGCCGCATACGGGCGGGAGTGCCTATGTGCGGACAATCCATAACGAGACTCTCGCCCGATTAAGCGATGAGTATCTTAGACGAATAGGATTCCAGGGAATCGTGAAAATAGATTACAAATGGGATGACCGGACGAAAGTATTTAATATTCTGGAGATCAATCCTCGTTTCAACCTCTGGGAGCTGCTGGGCGCTTATGCGGGTGTTAATCTGGCATCGGTGGCCTACCATGACCAGCGCGGAGAGTCGGTGGAGTGGCGGTCATCGTACACCGATGACGCTCGCCTTCTGTATGCTAAACAGGATCTTCGGGCGTACTGGACCGGTTATCGGCACACCGGAGAGTGGACGTTCATTTCGTACGTGAGGTCGATGGCGGCGAAGCTTCACTTCCGCGTCTTCGATCCCAGGGACCCGCTTCCGTTTGTGGTTTCGGCACTGGCATTCCTTCTGAGAAACGGCCTGCGGATGCTCGGAGTGAAAATGAAGGTACCCAAGCCGGGTGAGCATGCGTTTATTTCGAGACGGCGGATGAGGGGACAAGCAATTTCTCAAAAGCCGCCCGAGCCTCACGAAGCACAGATCAGGCCGGCAATGATGGAGTAGAGGGTGTGAATCGTCTCATCATCACTGGAGAAGCGTGACTGAAGTCGTTGATACTGTTGCGGGTTTGATGAAATTGGAGCGTGAATGGGACGCGCTGGCGTTGGAATTCCAGAACCCGCTACTCACCCATGAATGGTTTGCCTCCTGCGCGGCGGCGGTGAGCCCTCCCGATGAGCTGAGGATTATTCTCATCATGGACGAAGAAAAGCTCGTCGCTGCAGCACCAATGGTGATGGTTCGCCGCTGGGGCGTCCGGCGCCTGGAAATTCTCGGGAGCTCGACCCTGCAGGAACCGAGCACCTTTCTTTTCAGAGATGAAGATTCGCTCAACGAACTCCTGAGGGCGGTCAGGACCGGGGTCTCCGTGCGTGTTGTAAAAGGACAATGGTCGGACCCGAGGGGAAACGGGCTTGACTGCAGGAGAAACTTCCGCGTCCTGATCGACGCTCTCGCAGGGCGCTGCCCGCATGTGTTCGTCGGTACGCACGATCGCCACCTCGCCCGTGAAGCGCTCACGATCCTGCGTGCCTCGGATACGCGGTGTGAACTGGAACAGATGCTCGGACTGCCCTCGATTGTGAAGAGCGCGGCAGAGCCTCTCGGGATCCCGGTCAGGGTGTATGTTCCCTTCGGCACTCCGTATCTGCCCTACAATATCCGCTACGTTTCGCATCGCCCTGCGATGATGGCCTGGGCGCTTAATGGCCTCCTGACAGGGGGGGATTGGAACCAGGGATTGTTGTGAAGAGCCGGTGACTATGATAACCGCAATCGAAATTGTCCTTCTTTCTATTCTTGGCCTCCCTCTCTGTTATCTTGCCCTCCTCAGCTTCCTTGCCCTCAATCCGAAACAGCGCCGGAATTCGGGCAATTCCCGCCTGCGCCGATTCGCCATCGTCGTGCCCGCACACGACGAGGAGCGGACCATCGATGCAACGCTCCGAAGCCTGCTCGCGATCGATTACCCGCGCCAGATGTACGATCTCGTCGTCATTGCCGACAACTGCGATGACGGCACCGCTCAAGTTGCGAATCGTCCGGGAGTCCAGGTTCTGGAGAGAAACGATCCCCATCTGCGCGGGAAAGGTTATGCGCTGCGCTGGGGGTTTGATGCACTGCTCTCATTGTCCCGGTACGACGCTGTCGTTGTCGTGGATGCCGACAGTACCGCCTCCCGGAATTTTCTTTCGGTCATGAATGATTACCTTGAAACCGGCGCGGAGGCGGTCCAGAGCAGCGACCTGGTCAGGCCGCTCCCCGGGTCCTGGAGTTCGGAGATCGTTCGCATCGGCTTTCTGCTCTATAATTACGTGCGGCCGCTCGGCAGGATGGCTCTCGGATGCTCGGCGGGTTTGCGTGGAAACGGCATGTGCTTCGCCGTCGACACGCTTCGCCGGGTTCCCTGGGTCGCATTCTCCGTCGCCGAGGATCTCGAGTATGGCCTGGAATTGTTGCTCCGGGGGGTTGGCGTCGTTTTTGCGCCTGAAGCGGTCGTGATTGCCGCGATGCCTCAGCATGCTGCAAACGCCCGGAGCCAGCGCGCGCGGTGGGAAATGGGCAGATTCCCGCTGGTCAAAAAGTATGCAGGCCGGCTTCTCCGCACTGCCGCGTACGCACGCTCGTATCGATGTTTCGATGCGTTCATCGATCTTGTCACTCCGCCGCTCGTCAATTTGCTCATGGCCGTTTCAGCGATGTTCATGATCTCCGTCATCCTGTTGGGGCTCGGCTATTGGGAGCTGGGGCCTGTGATCTGGCTTTGGGCCGGGTTGATGGGGTTGGGGATGGTACATCTGCTGGTCGGAATTCAGGCCGCCCGGGGGTCTGTGGAAGATCTGAAAGTTCTACTTCATCTTCCCCGGTACGCTTTCTGGAAACTCCTGCTCTACGCCGGGATGATCAAAAAGCGCGTGCCAAATGAATGGATTCGCACCCACCGTGAAGCCGGCGACGAGCCGCTTCCGGGGGAACAATCGTCGGGGAGTCCCGCCTAGTGCCTACCACGTTCTTCGTATCGGATGTGCCTCCGTATTGAAAATAACCTTCGTCGGGTCGAGAGTTTCCGGCGGCGCGTACAGCAAGTAGAGATACTTTAGCGTTTCGGCGAGGAAGAAACTTTCCATGTTGTCCTTTTTCTCCTTGGTTCGGACGTCCTTCAAGGCGGCGTATCCGGCCTCTGTTTTGCAGTAGCGCCTGAGACTGTCGAAGAAAGTCCTGCCCATTTCGAGGTAACGCGGCCGTTTCGTAATGTAATAGAGGTAGTATGCCGATTCGATGATTTCAGGGCGAAGAGGATAGCCGCCCTCCGTCACGGTCATCGTCGCATAGTCGATTTCCTCCGGCTCGATGCCGAAGCTCGTCCACATCTTGTAGCACGATTCTTCCAGGCGCGCAGCGCGCTCGAGATCGCCCGAGAGTGCGAGCACGGCGGGGAGGAAGGCATCGAGCGCTCCGAAGCGCGTTTGCTCACGCTTCCCCGTTCGCATGTTCACGCGTGCGTACCAGAATCCCGTGGCCGTTTCATGCGCGAGGTACTTCTCCGCCGAATCGATGCTCGTCCGCCACATGGTTTCGCATTCCTTGTCATCGAAGAGGCGCCAGCACTTCAGGAGGTATTCATAATAGGAATCGATTCCGCCGCTGATGTGGCTGAGCGAGTCGGTCCAGGCGCCGGTTTCAACGTTGATCGCCGAACCCAGGAGCCCGATCGGAGAGCGGCGGTTGTAGACCTCGACGAGCGCGCGTTTGGCTTTCTCGTAGAAGACGGCTTTACCGGTGAGCTTGCTCAGCGTGCCGAATTCGATGAGCAGCGTGCCGATTTCGGCGGGGTTGGTAATCGAATCCCGGACAGCCCCCGTCTTGAGGTTCACATAGACATACGGCATGCCGGTCGGAGAGTTGAAAACCGGGAGCAATCGGTTTCCCAGGTCTTCGGCGAGAGTCAGAAGGCGTTTGTCGCCCGTAAGTTGAAAGTTGCTCAAGAGTCCGCCCAGGAGCCGGATCGTAATCTCGAAATTCTTGACCTCCATGTCGCGATCGAAGGAGAGCTTCGATGTGACCAGTTCCCTCGCTTCTTGTGCTTCATCGGTGAGGCCCATGAGGGTCAGGGCATCCATCGCATCGACCGGGGTCATGCAAAGGGAGAAGCGCCCCCAGTCGCGATAGCTCTTGCTGAGAGGTTTCAGCTCGTCATGTCCCCAGGCGTATTTCTTGTAGGCGTTCCAGCAGTGTAGAAATTCCCGGCGCACATCCTCGGCCATCCTGGACTTGTCGATTTCGAGGAGGAGCGACTTGTCCTGCGTCGCGGCTTGCCGGAGCGGCAGAAGGCACAAAAAAACGAGGGCTGAAACGGTTCGAATCACGGTTGACTCCGAATGTTGGGATGCCTGAAAAAAAATCCCGATCCCGCGTGGGCGGGACCGGGATTTGAGTTCGTACTTCGGGAAGCTACTGTTTCGCCTCGGTCGCTTCCTCGGTCTTCATCATACCTGCCACTTCTTTTGCGGTCATCTTCTTGTTGTGGGACTTTTGCGCATGCCTGATAACGATGTCCGAGAGCTCCTTCTTGTCGTGGCTTCGGCACATGAAACCGCAGGCGGGATCGCAGGTCACCGAGTACATCGCGCTTTTTTCGGGCGCCTTCTCGGTTTTTGTCATTTCCGGCTTTGCTTCCTTCTTCGGCTCTTGTGTTGTCGTCTCCTGAGCCCGTGTGATCGTTGTAAGGCAAACGGTCAGAATGACTGCGAACAGGAGCGCCGAGAGTTGTTTTACCATGGCTTGTCTCCTTTCTGATTTGTGGTTGGGTGTTTCGGTTAGTATGCTGCAGGTCTTTCTCGAACAGCCGAAGTTATCGAATATCCGCTCGAATGTCAAGTTTTCAACCCCCTTCGGTTACCTTTATATTATAGGGCAACACGCCGGTCATTCCTTCGCTTCGGTAACCTTCTTCAGTTCCCGGACTTTATCGTAAAACTCGGGGAGAGACATCTCTTTAATGAAAATCATTCCCCGCGCGGCCCTCAAACGAGGATGGGCGTGGTTGAGGAAGAAGTCCTTTCCGAGGCAGGTTTTGACGATTCCATACTGTTCGACCTGAATCTTCTGCGCAAGCTCGGAGAACGGGCCGTCGTGTTCATAACTCGGGAAGGAGGCTGCACGCTGTGAGCCGAAACAGTTCATGAACGCCGTGTGCAGCAGAGAGAGAGTATTCAGCGATACCGGGACCATGGTCGTGGCCTCCGCCGGGCTAAACCGATACCAGACGTTCCGGTAGCCCCAGATCCGGATCCGGGGGTTCGCGCGCTTCTGATACATCTTGACGGCCTCCGCCACCGCCTGGAGGGCCTTGTAATGAGTGTCCGGACCGCTCCCCTCGGGGTCAAAGGCCACCGAAACGACGTCGGGACGAACGCGCATCATCAGCTTGTAAATCGGAGGAACATCGCGCTCGATCCGGGGTTCCTCTCCGAACAGCTCTCCGGCGTAGAATCCCAATCGCAGCGCGTGCACGTCGGATGCCTCGATACCGAAGTATGCCCACAGCAGCTCGACTTCCCACTCCCGCAGCGTTCCCTTTATAAGCTGTATCTCCGGAGGATCTTTCCCACCGGGGTATTGCGAAACCAAGTAGTCGTCCAACTCGAGAATTTTCCTGCGCAGGGTGGAGAGCTTTTTCGTTTTGAATATTCCGATGAGATTCCGGAGCAGGCGCCTGGCTTCCGCTTCGTCCTTTTTCTCCTGGCGCTTCGCGGCGGTGCCGTCGAGAAACAGATAGACATCCTCCATTCTCTTCGCAGGGTCGCCGGGATCGTTCAGGAGGTTCCGGAACGACGCATTATTGAGACGGTCCCCGAGCTTCCGGACAATCGAGAGACAATACTGATTCGAAACGGAGGTGAAACCGGAGGTGAGATTTGCGAAATAGTGTTTATTCGTGGGATCGCGGACGAGATGATAAATGTAGGCGAGGTATCCGAGCATCACGTCGTCCTGATGCGGTTCGGTGTGAAGAAAGGTCGTGCCCGATATGGTCGCGATTCCTTTTTCAATTTTGCCGAGGAGGCGCTTGTGAGCGGCTCGCGTGCGTTCCCGAAGCGGCCTGCCTTTCGAACGCATCAGTTCGCTCGCGAGCCGATCGGCCCGGCAGTCGTCCGCAGTCAATTCCGGGAGCGATTTCTTGCGGCTGCAGGCGAGTGAAATGAGCACGTCATCGGCGATCTGATCTGACGGCGGTCGCATGCGTCGAATATCTTCGACCCGCCTCTGGGAGAGGGCGCGCGCCGCTCCCCTGGTAAGATAGAATCGGGAGTGCTTGAGGTCCTGAAGCACAGAGGCGGGATATTGCTGGTGTTTCTTTTCTTCGATCGCCAGGCGGACGACTTGCGCCTTGGCATCCCCGGCGGCGATGATGATCGCCGTGGCCGTGGGATTGTACGTAAGCGTGGCGAGGCCGATGGTAATCACCAGCCGGTTGCGGGATATCTCGATCCCGCCCAGGTCCGATGCGGCCCCCGCCTGCGTCTCGTAGTTCGTGCCCGTCAACCGGGTGGTGGAAAAAACGCCCGACCCCCTCACGTTGAACGCCACATGTCCGTCGGGCCCGATTCCTCCTAGAAAAAAACCGATGCCGCCCAGGGTCCTGATTCTCATTTCGTAATTGGTGCAGAACATGTCGACCCGATTGATTACTTCCCTCTGGAGGTGTTCGAGGTCCGAGCGGGTCTGTCTCACCCGGAGCGAGAGATCGACGATGTTCCCGGGAAACACGTCCTCCATTGACGCTCCCGGAGGAAGGCCCAGCGTGGTCGAGTCGATCAGCAATGCTTTCTTCGCGTCGAGGCCGAACCCCTTGAGATAGAACTTGTTCACATAGTGGTGAAAGCTGTTATGCTGCCGGGCATCCATCGGATAGAACTCGTCGATCTGGACGAAGATGAGGCTCCGCATATCGGGCGGGCCGGATGCGCTGATTCCATACTCCCGGAGAAGGCGCTTGATTTCGCCGGCATTCCAACGGTCGAGGATCCGCCGGACCCACCTGATGAAATGCTCGGGAGTTCTTCCGGTCGGGAGAGCGATGACGCCCCCCGGGTTCTTGAGGACCCATTCAATAAAGCGGAGGGCTGCGAGCTTTCCCAGCGCGGGAAAGTTCTCCACCTCGATCACCCCGAGCTTCTCGGTGGGGGGATAGATGAATTTCCGCCCGCTCCGGGCGAGCTCCACAGGCTCCACCGATGAGCTCGCGTCGTAGGGTCGCACCGAATTCGTCGATTTAATAGGCATCTAGATCCAGCCCCGCTTGAGGAGCCGCATCTTCACGCTCTGCGTCAGCGTAATGTAGCCGATCAGCGTCAGTAAAAGAATGGGCCAGTAGAGAGCCGGTAATTCGACAAACCCGAGCGCCGGAGCGAAAGGCGAGTAGGGGAGCCAGGCGCCGATCGCCATGACAATGACAGAGGTGAACACCAGTGGCAAGCTGGGGCGGCTCTGCAGGAAGGGAATCTTATTCGTGCGGATCACGTGGATAATCAGCGTCTGGGTCATAAGAGATTCGACGAACCATCCGGTTTGAAACAAGGATGCGCGGGCCGGATCCCAGCAATTGAAGACATAGAGCATGACGAAGTAGGTGGTGTAATCGAAGATCGAACTGATCGGGCCGATAAAAAGGATGAATTTCTTAATCTCGTCGATCGACCAGGGACGGGGCTTTGCCACAAGTTCCTCATCGACCGCATCGGTCGGAATCGGAACCTGCGAGAAATCGTACAGCAGGTTGTTGGTCAGGACCTGGATGGGCGCCATCGGAAGAAAGGGCAAAAAGGCGCTTGCGCCGAGTACGCTGAACATATTCCCGAAGTTCGAACTTGCCCCCATCCGGATGTACTTCAGGATGTTATTGAAAACCTTCCGGCCTTCGATCACCCCCGCTTCAAGCACCAACAGACTTTTCTCGAGCAGTATGATGTCGGCGGATTCCTTGGCAATGTCGACAGCGGTGTCGACGGAGACTCCGATATCGGCGGCGCGCAGAGCCGGGGCATCATTAATTCCGTCACCCATGAATCCGACGACGTGGCCCCGTTCGCGGAGGACCTCGACGATGCGTTTTTTATGAATCGGCGAGAGGCGCGCGAACAGCGTCGTCTTCTCCACCTCATTATACAATTCCTGATCCGGCAATTGATCGACCTGGCTTCCGAGAATGACCTGATCCGTCGGAAGACCCACTTCGTGACAAATCTTCCGGGCCACCAGATCGTTGTCGCCGGTCAGCACCTTGACCGCGACGCCGTGTCTCTGCAGCGCTGCGATTGCGGCTGCGGCCGTCTCCTTCGGGGGGTCCAGAAACGCCACATAACCTCTCAGCACGAGGTCCCGCTCATCGTCCTTGGAGTAAACCGTGCGCACGTCGACGTCTTTATAAGCGATGGCAAGAACCCTGAATCCGTCCATGCTGAGGCGCTCGTATTCCTCCTTCAGATCCTCGATCAGGATCGGATCCATCGGCAGAATTTCTGTGTTCAGCTCGAACCGGGTACAGCGAAGGAAGATCTCTTCGGGGGCCCCCTTGGTGAGCAGGCGATGACCGCCGTCCGGCATCTGGACCACGACGGACATCATCCGCCGCGAGAAATCAAACGGAATCTCGTCGATCCTCCTGACATTCTCGAAGTTCAACTGCTGGCGCACCTCGGCGTGCTCGAGGATCGCGCGGTCGAGAACGTTCTTCAGGCCTGTCTGGAAATGGCTGATGAGATAGGCATCGCGCAAGACGAGCTCGTCCTCCTCGCGGACCACATCGCAGTGGCGTTCGAGGATGACATGATCGACGGTGAGTGTTCCTGTCTTGTCGGTGCAAAGCACGTCCATCGCCCCCAGATTCTGGATCGAGTTGAGCCGCTTGACGATCACCTTTTTCCGGCACATGGCGAGAGCCCCTTTCGAGAGACAGACCGAAACGATCATCGGGAGCATCTCGGGGGTGAGGCCGACCGCTACGGCGAGCGAAAAGAAGAATGCCTCGACCAGGTTCCCTTTCGTCAGCAGGTTGATCAGGAAGACGAGAGGTACCATGACCATCATGAACCGGATCATCAGCCAGGTGAAGCGGTTGATGCCCTGATCGAAACTTGTGAGCACCGTCTGACCCGCCAGGCTGCGGGCGATGCTGCCCAGGTACGTGCGGGAACCGGTCTCAAGGACGACGCCGGTCGCCGTCCCGCTCTCGACGCTGGTGCCCAGAAAGCAGATATTGATGAGCTCGATCGGCGAGACGTTCCCCCTTGTCTCCGGAACATCGAACTTTTCGACGGGGAGAGATTCTCCGGTCAGCGCCGCCTGCACGATAAATAGGTCTTTAGACGAGAGGATCCGCAGGTCGGCAGGGATCATGTCCCCGGCCGAGAGCCTCACGATGTCGCCGGGAACGAGGTCCTTCAGTGGAATTTCCTTCGCCTGTCCGCCGCGGATCGCGGTGGCGGTGACCGTAATCATCGCTTTCAATTTCGCGGCCGCAGAGTCGGCGCGTGACTCCTGTACGAACCGTAAGATAACGCCGAGGGCGACCATCAGCGACATCACGATGCCCGCCCGGCTATCACCCGTCGCGAACGAGAGGATGGCGAGAGCCGCCAGGAGGATCACGAGCGGATTGCGCAGCGTGATCATGAGCCGCCAGAGCCAGCCGTGTTTCTTCTCCTTCGCCAGCTCGTTCGGTCCGACCTCCGTCAACCGCTGCTCGGCCTCCGAATCGATCAGTCCATCAATTGTTGTTTTCAGCCTGGCGAGTGCTTCGTCCGGCTTCATCCGGGACACTTCGGCGAGAAGAGAAGAAGCAGCCGGCGAACCCGCCTTCTTTCGCATCAGAGGCGGCGCCGGGCGAATGGCCGTCCGTTCTTCAATATCTAACGGCACGCGTTACAGGACGGGGATTGTGGAGAGATCAGGGGCAATTCTTCCAGACAACTCACTCTGCGGGTTCGGTGTCGGAGGCAGAAAACCGATTCATGATTTAAAATATAGCAGAAATCGGCGCGAGTATCAACTATTCTTTTTGAATTTCGCCCGGCTTTCGCGTACATTCGGAGGATGATCGCTCAGAAAATACGGGGAGTCTACCCGCCTATGATCACTCCCTTTACGAAGGAGGGCGAGGTGGATTACGCCGCGCACAAGCGCAACGTCGAGCGCTGGAACAAGGAGGAGCTGGGCGGTTATCTGGTCCTCGGATCCAACAGCGAGACGCCCTATCTCAACGAAACAGAGAAAGTACGGTTGATCGAGCTGACCGCACAGTACGCAGCGAGAGGCAGGAAGATCTTTGCAGGGACAGGGTTGGAGTCGACCCGGGAGTCGATCCGTCTGACTAAAAGGGCAGCCGAGGCCGGCGCCCATGCGGCTTTGGTTCTAACGCCGAGCTTTTACGGCTCCCAGATGAGTGATGATGTGCTCATCGGCCATTTTCGCCACATTGCCGACTCCTCCCACATTCCTATTCTTATCTATAATATGCCGGCCTTCACGCACATCAACGTTTCGGTGGCCGCCGTCGGTGCCCTGAGCCGGCATCCGAATGTGATCGGGATGAAGGACAGCGCCGGCGATGTACGCCAGCTCGAAGAGATCATGAAGGTTGTTCCGGAAACATTCAACCTCATCGTGGGCACTGCCGCGGCCTGGTATCCCGCGCTCACGCTCGGCATCTCCGCCGGAATTCTCGCCCTGGCGAACGTGGCGGGCAATCAATGTGCCATGGTTCAGAAGTATCACGAAGGGGGGGAGAGGGAGAAGGCCCGTGAGCTCCATGAGAAGCTTTTGCCGGTGAATGCCGCCGTCACATCGACGTACGGCATCGCGGGTCTCAAATACGCGGCAACCCTGCTCGGGTATGACGGGGGATGCGTCCGGAGTCCTCTCCTATCCCTGACCGAGTCCGCGCAAAAACGAATTGAGGAATTGCTCTCAGCCGCGGGTTTGCTGGCGTTGAGGGTATCGCAGTAGGAAGCACATCAGAGCCCCTCCGGATCCTGAAATCAGGTAAAGTCCACGATCACACCCGGCCCGAAATCAGACCGAATCTTCAGACCTGTTGTTTCCGTCCTTTTCTCTTGCGCGCGAGATAATGTTCACGTTTGTCGGCCACTGTAAGCCTTGGTTGAGACTCCTGAGCAGGATAAATGAATTCAAGATTCGCCGACGAGAACATATCGGAGTTTTCTTTACGCAAACGCTCCTCGGCCATCCTGCAGTATTCGGCGTCGATCTCGATGCCGATGCTGTTTCGTCCTGATTTCATCGCGGCTACCATCGTCGTGCCCGAACCGCAAAACGGATCGATGACTGTGTCGCCTGAAAATGAGAACATCCTGACAAGCCTGTAGGCGAGCTCCAGGGGAAAGGGAGCGGGATGTGCTCTGGTTGATGCACCGGTGATGTTCCAGAATTGCTGGAACCACTTATTGTACTCCTCCTTGGAAATCATGCTGAGCTTCCGCTGGCGTTCTGTTGGTTGTCTGTAACCGCCCGGCTTTCTCTGCATGAGTATGAACTCGATGTCGTTCTTGATGATCGCGTTTGGTTCGTAAGGTTTCCCAAGAAACTTGGAACCATTGTTGACCTCATAACTGGCGTTTGCAATCTTGTGCCAGATGATCGGATTGAGATTATCGAGACCGATCTTGCGACAAATTACGGCGATGTCGGAGTGCAAGGGAAAGACAACGTGTCGGCCGAAGTTGCGGCGTGATAAACAAACGTCACCCACGACGCAAACGACGCGACCCCCGGGGACGAGGATTCTGCACATCTCTTGCCAGACTTTAGCCAATTCCGCCAGAAAAGTTTCGTAGTCAGCGACGTGACCAAGTTGGTTTGGATTCTCGTTATAGCGTTTCAGTGTCCAATAGGGTGGTGATGTGACGACGAGGTGGACGGACTCGTCTTGAATGAACGCCAGGTTTCTTGCGTCGCCCTGCACGAGGCGGTGAGTTGTATTATCGTGTTGTCCGTTTTGTCTCGGTGTCATCGTTTCCTCGAGGTTCCAAATGCGGCGACCTGAGCAATCAGTGATTTTGCAAATATTTCGAATGTGAGATCAATTGCCGGCTCTGTATATCGACCCTTCGATCCACGCTTTCTATCTGACATCAGGAAAGCGGCCACGTTGTAAAGGCGTTCTCTCACCAGCTTTCTGCAGAACAATTCATAGCGCTTGACGTAGGATGCATTCACATATTCCGGAAATACCTTAAAGTGGGGCTCCTGCACCTTGACCGGCTTCTGGGATTCCGGGCAATCCTCGACTAAGAAGATGTAACCAAGCCAGGGCTTGATTGTCTTGTTGTACGCTCCTTCGCGGTAAGCCGTCCAGAGATCGAGCGCGCTTCCCATTGCTTCCTCGGTCCGATTGTTAAAATTGTTTCCAAACGACGGACCGACCTGAGACTTTGCTTCGAGGGCAAGAACGAGCTGGTCACCCTTGACCAGAAGAAGATCCCACTCTTTTGTCGGCCGGAAGAATCCTGGGAGCTCTAAATGCCTTTTATGGAAGATGTTTGATGTGTTGGCTCCGGTTTCGACCATCAAGTCGGTGAGAAGGCCGATAAAGCCATCCATCTGGGCTCCGCCGGTGACAGCACTTCGGGCGCCCTTATCAGCACCACCAGAGTCCGCCTGCTTCTTGGACTGCCTCCGTCTTGTCAACCAATACTGCGCGATCGCTTGAGAGACATGCTTGCTTACGTTGTCGATCTTCTTCACAAGCTTCCATCGGTACTTCCTCTAAGATAGCGAATCGCCCCAGAAGATTCCAATTTCAAGCGTTGGCAGGAATCACTCCAAGTTACTTCGCGGCGTACTCGGCAATTTTTCTTCTCAAGAAATTATTCAGCGATTTCTGCGGCACTCCGAAGACAGCTTGAACGGCTCTGTAGAAATCCGCGTCACTTTTTCCATACGACATCAGACGTTTGAGCAAAGGGAGCCCGCCTTGCTCATCGGCCATCTTACATAATAATCCACCGAAAACATAGATGGGATCTGTGTAATAATCCATGTGCCAAAACGCGAGAACCGTGTCTAAATTGAGTTGTGGATGTTCCCGTAGATACTGATCCGCGCGTTTCAGGTGCCAGGATAATTCATGTCCCTTTGACCCTCCCAATAGGGTGGCATATCCTTCGCTGAACCATCCGTGGGAGTTTAAGTTGAGCGGGCTCATATAGATATGGACGAACTCGTGCGGGTAATACTCGTTTTGACCAGCACCATAGACAATTCGGTTTCGAGCGTCTGACGATCCGCTCGCGCCCCTCAAGTTCCCTTCGCCGATGTGGTAATCGAAACCGAGAGCTTTGTAAAGGATGTCCAGATTCTCAGCGAGATAGTAATCGACGTCGAACGGCCTAATGCTCCACAACCCGGTGAGAGAATCAACGAAGGAATTCAAGCGAAGGGCGAGGGTTCGATCGAACTCATGACCATTCGGGAATATGAAACTGATACTCCCAACCTTTTCTTTTTTCCAAACTCTTGTGTTGATTGGCAGCATGTTGCACAGTTTGTACGCCCCGTCTTCTTTTACAGCACCGACCTCGGTAATACACTCGGGGTGGGAGAATCCTGAATCCGTGAAAGCAAGGACCGTACGGATTGCAAAGCCACTGTCTATTCGCGATACGCTCATAATTGTTGCCCTCCAGTAAGGGAGGTAGGCATATAAGCTTGGACTATAGTATGTAGAATTTAGTAAGTCAAACTTACCTGCATACCTTTTCTTCTCGGCTCCGAGCCAATATGGATTGTCGTAGACACTGTCGGGTTTTGAATTAAGATAGTGTTTCCAGAGTTGAATGACTTCCGCAATGTCGGCATTCGCCGTATCGATACCACCATTGATGTGAACTCGAATGGGAGACAGTTGAGCAACAAGACTGCCGACATGAAGAAGACAAAGGCAAAGGAGCATTTTGATTGTCAATGCCCGTTTGATCCAGAATCCAGAGTGCATGTGACTGCTCATCGAGCGAATTTTGCATGGATGATGGTTACAACACACGGCATACCATCCGAACAATCTCCCATTTCACATTTTGCCGAGGACTTTTCCGCTTCTGCGATCGATGAACGTCATCGCGATGCGCTGCGCGGGGACTGATATTTTCAGCTCGGTTTTCAGTTCCAGATGTGTCACGAGAATGTCGGTATCCCTGTCGCATTCCGATATCAGCGTATAGAGCACCGTGTCTTCGAAAATTGCCGGAATGACAATGACGCCGGAATTCACGGGTTCCACGTTGCAGACAGGAGCAATCCCGGCCTGACGTAAGGCGTATCGATAGAGTTCGACGGTCGGTTCGACCGTCTCCGAAAGTTCGACCGGCAGCGGGCACCAGATCAGCTTTCCGGATCCGTGAGGAATTGTGATGACCGCGGGCTTCTCATCCCGGCGGACGACGGCCTTCTCGACCCGTTGTATCTTCTCACCGCGATAACTCAACCGATATTCAATCTCGCCGATGCGGAGAAATTCTTCCTCTGCGACCGGTTTGCTGATTGCCTCAACTCCGAGCGACTTACTGCGCTCCACCGGGAGCCAATGATCGTCCGCATCGATGATCCCGGTTAAAAGCACGGTCGAGCCGCTTTCAGCGCTTGAGAGCAATGTTTCCCAGCACTTTTGGTTGATCGTGCGCGGTGAGGGCATGATCAGGAGTCTCGGCGGGCGGCTCACGGGGCGGTATTCCGATACGGCGGCAAGCGGTGCGGAAAAATGTTCGTTCATAACGCGCACGCAGCGGCGCGTCGCCTCGGTGGCAAAGTTCCGCGTCGAAAACATCTGGGAGTGGGGGATGACCATGAGCGCATCTTCGTCCTTCCGGCCATGCATGAGGTCGCGGTGCGCCGCGATAAAACGAGCCAGACGCATCATGGGTTCCAGTTCGGGCTTTGCAGTCCCATCCGCACGATGGAAACCGATCGCCGCTTCGTTGTCGGACGGCATATACGGGTTCGTATTCCAGAGCCATTGGATGAACCCCGCACCTCCTGCCCCGAGGGCGAGCGCCATTTTTCGTTCCAGAAGATTTCGCGCCTCTACTTCCGTCCGCCAGGGGGTGGCATCCATCTTCTCGTAAAGCATCACCCCCGTCTCTTCGACGAGATTCGGTTTGCCAGGGATTGTGGTGACAATCTGGTCCCAGAGCAGGTCGTCATTGAGCCACCAATTATGAACACACGTGAAGTCGACGGAATTTCCAAAGAACTGGTTGGCCGGAGAGTCATACGTGCCGCCCTCATCCTGACCCACCGTAATGAGCTGAGACGCGTGTCCTTGAACGCCGCGGATTGCCCCCTTGATCTCGTTGACCCACCGCATGAACATGTCCTGCGCGAACAGCCGGTAGTCGATCGTCTTGACGGGACGGCGACTTTCGAAAACATTGACGTCCTCAAAATCCTCTTTCGTGGGCAGGGAGATGGCTTCGCCGGCGGTCGAGCGATGCGCCTCAAGGATTCTCGCGGTCGTTGCTTCATCGGAAAAATCGGCGTACCGTTTCTTCAGCCACACTTGCCATGCTTCGGTTTCGTAACGGTCGTAATTCGGCCGGCACTGCCACAGATATTGGGGATTACAGAACGAGGGTTCGTTGATCAGGTCCCAGATGATATCATTCATGTGCCGATACCTGTGGGCAAACGCTGTGACGAACTCCTTCTGAGCATTCACCGATTGCGGATCCAGATATGGATTCGTCCCTCCCCACGATTCCGGTAGAAATGCGAAGAGTGTAAAGATAATCGGAATATCGAACTTGCGTGCAGTCAGCACAAAGGCGTCCATGGCGCGAAGGGCGGCCTCGTTCGGGGTCCCGACATCCGGCATGTACTGTTTCCAGCCGGTCCAGATTCCGGTACGGATCATGTTCACCCCCGCGGCTTTCATCTCGGCAAAATCCTTGTTCCAGACATAGGGGTTCGGCTCGAACAGAAACTTTCGATGAACGTCCGATGCCATGTACGTTGTTCCGGTGACTGGAAAAGTCTTGTCGTCGCGGAGAAGATAGCCGTTGCCGGCAGTGATCGCCTTGCCGCGCTTGATCAATGCATCATCATAGATCCAGAATCCCGTCCTGTGCCTGAGTACGTGAAAGGACTTGAGCTGCGCGCCCAGCGCAGCGTTGACCTGGTACAGGCCCGGCCTGAGCTTCTCCTGCCCCGTCATGTGTGCGTCGCCGGTCGCGAGCGCCCCTGAACCCAGAAGAGGGACATCCACCTGCCACACCGCGCGGCCTTGTTCATCGAATACCGCGAGCCGGCATCCCGTCCGTACGAGGTCTTCTACTTCCATCTTGGGGCGCCGGAACTGGAGGGTAAACGAAGGTTGCTCACCCGGGTAATAGGATGCGAATGAGGGGCGCACGATGAACTGCATCGCTCCCTGTGCTCCGCGTTCGACCAAGAGGCGTATGGCCCGGGCGGTGATTGTTCCCTTGAAGTTCGCCAGAACCCACCGGCCACCCGAGTACGGCCCCTGCAACCTATCGATTTCTATCATTGGTGCTACGATCCGCTGATGCTCTTTTGTTACACCGTGGACAAGAGGTGTGAGGACGGCATCCCTCGGGCCGGGGCTTCCATCTTCGTTGGGAAAGTCCTTTACCGATGTAAACCGGACATACAGCTCGTACACCTCCATGGCTTTAAACTGATCGACAAGCGGGCGTGTCCATTCGAGTTCCGGGTTCGGCTGATACGCCGAAACCGGCCCTGCGCTCACAGTGAATGACTGCGTGATCCCGAGACGCTGATGGTAGGAAGTTTGCGGGGGTCCGACTCTCCAGCCGTCGGCCGCCCTATCGACCGGAACCGAGAACGGGACTCCCCCAAGATTGACCCAGTTCCCACCATCCGCGAGAAAACCGGAGATCCGATCGAATGCTTGTTCCGGAAATGTTGAGCCGTACGGATTGAGGAACAGATCAAAATTCGAGGTGCTGAGGCGCTTCGTGATTTGATCGACACCCAGAAATTCTGAATCGAAATCATTGATTGCGTCCTGAAGCGTCTGCCGATCGACCGCTATGCCATCTGCCGATGGGAATGAGGGTTCATAGAAGAGCGCAATTCGGATTTTTTTCCCTCTCGGTTGAACCTGGGGGTCCGGCAAAACGGGCAAGGAATGTGCAACCGTCGCGAGGGCAAGGCCTCCTGCAGTCTTGATAAAGTCTCTCCGTCTGATCTTCATGGCCGGCGCACCACGATTTGGGAAAACCTCATTTCTGATCGATGCGTACGTACATGCTGCCGTGTCCTGCGATGGTTAGCGGGATCTTCGTTTCCCCCTGAATCTTTCCGAAAATATCGCTTGCATGAACGGCGATCGGAATCGCGCGAGGGGATCGCACGGCAACGTTCTGTTTTCGGCCCGACGGATTACTTAGGTAAAGTAGCCACGCGCGTTCACCCTCGATCGGCTTGACGGAGAGGGCGAGAACCTCCGGAGGATAGACGCTGAAGAGCGAAGCCGAGGGTCGACCGGACCTGTCCGCTTCGGTAACAACGAGAGGCTGCCTCCGCTCGATCTCGAATCGCAGTGCATCCTCGCCTTTGAATTCCCCATGGGGGAGGATAGAATAGCGGAAACTTACGAGCCCGGGCTGGTCGGCTTTGTAATTCGTATGCCAGTAGTTGTTCATCACATAGGAATAGACAATGGGGGATGGATTGATCGATCTCAGCCAGGGGAGCTCGGCGGTAATCGAGCCGAGTTCGATCATCGGAGCATCCGCTGTTACCCAGGTGACCCCGTACTCATCGTTGGAGACGTCAACATAGCCCTGCACGGAGAGAAAATTCTTACACGATCCGGCCAGCTGATCGGCTCCCGGCCGCACGAGACCGTTGGCGACATCGTAACGGATCCGTCCTTCGGGGAGGTTGAACGGAAACGCGATATGGACGCCCTCCTTCTCGCGGACTCCGCGCTTGAGGAGCGTATCGATGATGTCAATCCGAGAAATTCCCGAGAAGAGGCGAATTTCAGCTCTGTACCTGTCGCACCCGGGGGCATCAGCTTCGATGAGCAAGGATCCGAAAAGAGGGCCGTGCTCTTTTATTTTGACACTGACCTTTGTAACGTGCCGCGCGCTGTCGGGATTCGTCCCCGGGACGTAGAGGTATTCATTCAGCCCCAGGCCCTTCGAACTGTCGACAAGCTGCTTCTTCGTCCATCGTAGATTCTCAATCGAACCGGTGTGTGGATTCACCGTCAGAGACAGGAGACCGTTACTCAAAGAATTCGCAGACACCTCAACGTTGCCTCTCGATAGTCCTTTTCCCTTTCCGATGAAGTAGCGTTTCAAAGACAATGGCGGGATGCTCTCCGCGAGAACGGCAAGTTCACCGGTGGAGAGCCGTTGAGAGGGGACCGGGCGCCTTCGTTCATCGAAGACTCGATCTCCGGCAGCGCTTTGCCCGGGCGAGAGAAGAACGACGTCGGTGCGCCGCCACGAATTTGTATTATAAATGTCGAACGAAGTTTCGATCGGTTTCTTCAACCGTCCTGGAAGAGGCGCTTCTGAAAGCGGGGAAAGCGCTTTATCGAGAAGCCTTCGTGACAGGGTGTCGGCTTCCAGGGCAAACCGCTGCTTGATCTTCCATTGACCTGTGACCATCGAATCATCCGGCTCGGAAATGCTGTTGGACGCTCCCCATGTATGCTCGTCATAAAGCACCACACCCCTCCATGCGGAATCATACTCGCGGGCGGGGAATCCTCCCGGCGCGCTCATTGACCATACCGCTTCTCCCTGGATGAGGCGGTCGACGCTGTGCCGGTTTAACGCCGTCTCAAAAGCGGTGGAGGCGGCGCCATCCTCCCAGTACGGTGTAAAGTCGCCTTTCAGAGAGGGCAGGGTCGAACCGTATCGGGTTTCAAAGTCCCTGAACATTTGTTCGTGCGTGGCGATGATCAGCTTCGGGGAGATGTATCGTTCGTTCCAGTCTTTCACGAAGCGCGAAAGGCTCGCATCGGGAGGACCGTTATCCCCGAGCGTGTAGGGCAGTTGGAAAATCTCGTACGGGTAAGCGTTTTCGTCAAGCTTCCGGGTGAGCTTCAGGATTTTCTCGTCTCCAAGCTTGCTGAGTTCTCCCTCGTGGAAGCTGGCGTAACTCGCCCCGGCGACCCACATCAGAAGTTTCTCATCACCGGATTGCGAAGTCCAGTAAAACGGTTTGTCTCCCCACTGCTCGAGAGCATACCCGATCCGGTCGGACGAATTCGGCGCGCTGGCAAAATACCGGACGCCGCTCTGTGCGAGAGCCGGCACCATACCCCAGGTGAATCCGGGGACGTCCGATTCGACCGCGGTCGTGATCGGAATCGAATATTCCCTTGAGAACCGCCGCGCATAATCGGTAAAATGGCTCATCTCGACTGCATTCGCCAATCCGGTCAGCATATTCGCATATAGCGCGTTGAGCCCGAGACTGCCTGCGCGAACGGCTTCGATGAATTCCGCCCGGCGTTCCGGCGAAGCCTGCCGCAGGTAACCTTCGACAGGAAAGAGGCCTTCCAGGTTCCACTTGTAACGCGCGTCCGCCGGATAGTCGCGCGTCTCGCCAATGAGCTTAAGGGCGGCCCCGATATTGTTCCACTGCTTGCGTTCGACAACGGTCTGAAGGTCGGAGTAACCGATATCGTTGTGTGAGTACGAGAGAAGATAGATCAAACGTTTCGTCACGGGCTGTATGGGGACGTCGGTCCGGTCCACAGAATGGCCGTCCACATTGAACTGGACAGGGATTGTTTCTTCTGAATCAACGGCCCCGATCGGAATCATGTAAATATTCGCGCCGACGTTGAGCGGCTTTTTCACGATATGCTCGCCGGAGGCGATGATCTCGAGGATTCTTCCCGGACGAAGGTTGTCGAGGCTCAGGCGAAGCGTCTGAAAGGCGCGGTTCTGACGACGGATAATGGCGGGTTCGGCGCGCAGACGGGGAGTAAAGTTGAACCGGTATTCGAATGTCATATACCACTCGGCACTTCCTTCATCCTCGCTTTCAACTTGTAGCCTGAGGGGGGCACCCGGCCGGAAACCCTTTTTGGGAAGATCGAGGAACATGTATCCGAAGAGATCGTTGAACTTATCGGCCATCTGTGATCGAAACGAAAGATTGGAGCCGCCGGTGCCGGCGACGCTCCAGTGTTCCGCGGTCGAATCCTTATAATTCTTGAAAGTGAACCACGGCACGCCGTTTATAAAAAGGCGAAATGTGTGCGCGACCGCATTCTCCCCCCAGCCGGCCCGATCCAGGCCGGCGAGCCAGACAAGATGGTACATTGGATCGGTTCCGGGATTCACGAGTGTGTCGGTTTCCCATGTGATCGAATGAACTTCCCTGTTCGCCCTGACGAGCAACGCTTTGTCAGCATCGGGGTGGGAGGAGTGATAGGACAGTACCTGGCCGTCCACCGACGAACGGTATCCGTTTGAGTAGAATTCGGCAGAGCCAGCTTCCCGGCCTCGGTCACTTTCTCCCTGCGTGACGTTGATAACGATTCCCGTGTGACGATCCTGAGCTGCGAGCGAGCCGGCAGCGGGCAGGCAAAGCAGAGAGAAGATCTTCAACCTCGCGTAATGCTTCCGCGGATCAAGCATGGATGCCTCCCGGCACGCGGTCAACTTGGAGTGAGTTCAAGCGCTTCATGCCGGCGTTGCAGCAAATAACGAAGGTCCTTGCCCGGTTCTCATTTTAGTACTCGGTCGAAGAATTCGTTTTGAAGCACTTTTGTTTTTCGGTCGGCCTTGACGACGCGCAGGGCCCTTAGCAAGGACTCGATGCTGTGTTCAGTTAGGAGTTCGCCGAGCGCCTTGGTCGCTTTATCTCCTTCGCCGGCGTAATGGTTGGGGAAATCTGCGTACCACCAGATTCCGGTGTACAGGTCGGGCAACGAGAGCCGGTTCAGGTCAGCCCCGGACTCCTGCCGGGCCCGATCCAGCTTCACGAGGTCCGGCCTTAAATAGAGAAGTGTGGATGTCTCCGACTCACCCGCATGGTAGTCGCCGTCGGGATCCGATTTTCGCATCTTGACGACCTTTTTATAAAAGGCGGTGTCGAGCGGAGGGTCGTAGAGGTATACAACGTAGTCTCTTCTCCGCTCAAGCTGGGATTGAACGAAGTACCTGAGCAGGTTCGGGTTCCCTCCGTGACCGTTCACTATTAAAATCTTTTTCAAGCCGTTTCGGCCGATCTCCTCGCACGTGGCATCGAGGAGGTCCCAGACCAAACGGCTCGGCAGGGCGAACGTGCCCGGCTGATGTTTGGCTTCGTAAATCTGGCCGTAAAAATAGTCGGGAAAGACGACTGCATACTCTTTGCCCGTAACGCGTGCGGCCCACTCGCGCACATGAATCAGGTCGCAGCCGATGGCGGCGTGGGGCCCGTGTTTTTCGAGAATGCCGATGGGAAGGATGCACGTCGATTCGGATTTAGCCAGGGCGAGGGGCCAATCGCTCGCGATAAGTTCGTCCCATCGGGAGGGCAGATTCTGCCCGGCGGCCCGACCATTGAGCAACAGAGAGAGCACGAGAACAATCGTTGCCGGTTTCATGGCAATTCTCCTTGCATAATCTTGCATGAATTCTATTTCAGTTGCGGGGCCTTCAATTCAAAATCCGTGGAGAGGGTGTCGATCGCTACCCGAAAGCCGCCCGGTTCAACAATACGTTTGTAGTTCTTACCGATGAAGGAAAGGTCGGGCGCCGTCAGCCGAAATGTGACTGTTCTTCTCTCCGCAGCGCGGAGCTCGAGCTTGCTGAACCCTTTCAATTCTCGGAACGGAGGTGTCACACTTCGATAAAGATCGGTTACGAAGAGCTGCGCCACCTCTTTGCCGGTGACCGTCCCTTTATTCTTTATCGTCACGGACACCTCGATCGTGTCCTTCATAGAGTACGTACTCTTGCTCAATCGAAGGTCGCTGTATTCGAAGGTCGTGTAACTCAATCCGGATCCGAACGCGAATTCCGGGTTGTACCGGTTCACGTCGCTCACATCGGCTCCCTTGCCGTCGTACGGAACATGAGCGTTGGGATATTTCGGATAGCTGAACGGAAGCTTGCCGCTGGGATTGACATCGCCGAACAGAACCTTTCCCACGGCAGTCCCTCCTTCCATCCCGGGGAGATATGCCATAAGAACCGCGCTGCATTTATCCACAATTCGATGGATCGTCCGCGGCCTGCCCTCCGCAAGGACGAGAACGACCGGTTTCCCCCGCCGCGAAAGCTCTTCGACTAACCGCAACTGGGCCTCCTCCAAATTAAAATCGTCGATATTCCCGACAAATTCGCAGTACGCCTTTTCTCCGAGACACGCAATCACAACATCGCAGGTATCCGCAGCCCCGACGGCCGCGGCGATATTCAGCGGCTTGTCAAATGAGGTACCCGGCACATAGACGACATTCTCTTTCCCGTTTTCTTCCCGAATCGCATCGAGGATCGTTTTCTTTTCATGGGGATAGAGTTCCTCACTGTCTCCCTGCCAGGTGATTGTCCATCCGCCGTTCAGGGCGGAAAGAAGATTGGCGGTCGGACCGGTCACCAGTACGCGAGTTCCCTTTCTCAACGGCAACACATTGATACTATTCCTCAGCAGTGTGATGGCCTCGGACGCGGCCTCCAGATTTAGCTCCGCGTCTTGCTTCGATCCGACCTCTGCTGCAGCCGGTTCCGGATAGGGATGCTCGAAGAGTCCCGCCGCAAATTTTACCCGAAGGATCCGCCGCACCGCGTCATCGATCCGGGAGAGGGGGACATTCTTTTCCCTGACGAGCGCGAGAAGGAGGTCGTAGAAACTGAAGTCAAGAGGCACCATGCTCATATCGATGCCCGCCATGACGCCGATGCGTACCGCCTCTTTCGGACTGTCGGCCACCCTGTCGCGCGTATAAAGGTGTTTAATTCCCTCCCAATCGGAGACGACAAATCCCCGGAACTTCCACTCGCCTTTGAGAACCTCGGTGAGGAGATGGTAATCCGCGTGGCACGGAATTCCATTGGTCTCACCCGCGTTAACCATGACCGTCATGGCACCGGCTCTGACGCCTGCCTCGAAGGTGGGAAGGAAGTATTGACGCATCATGCGTTCGTCGATCCACGCGGAAGTCCGATCCTTGCCGGTGATTGTAAAACTGTATCCGGCGTAATGTTTCAGGCATGCGGCGACCTTATCAGGGGCCCCGATGTCGTCTCCCTGCAGTCCCGAGATGTACGATGTGCCGATCCTTGTCGCAAGGACTACATCCTCGCCGTACGTTTCCCAGAACCGGGGCCAGAGCGGTTGTCGTCCGAGGTCAAGAACGGGGTGAAAATTCCACGGAATTCCCGAAGCACGCACCTCACGCGCGGTTACCTCTCCGATCCGTTTTGCAATATCGGGACTCCAGGTGGCGGCGACGGCGATGCCCTGGGGAAAAAGGGTTGCACCTCTCGTATAGGACGCGCCGTGGATGGCGTCGATACCGTAGATGACCGGAATGCCGAGTCGCGTCTTCCTGGCAGCGTCCTGGATCTGCGTAATAATCTCGTGCCAGTGGTCGATGGAGTGGGCGGATGTGGCGACATTGAGGATCGAGCCTACATGGTACTTGAAGATCGCCGTCTCAAGTTTTACGGGGTCGATCGCATGGGGCTCCGCTTTTCCGCTGTCGCCTTTGGAAACAACGTCGAGCGCGACTTGCGTCATCTGGCCGACTTTCTCCTCAAGAGTCATCTTTTTAAGGAGGTCGTTCACCCGCTTTTCAATATCCTTCGAGCCCGGGTGGCCGGCCGCCGCAATCGCAAGGAGTGGATCCAATAGGAGCAGGGCCACCAGTATGGTCTTCACGGAATACTCCTTGTTAGGGTAGCGGAGACGGAAGCCCGGTGCGGCCGCGTGGGCGGTTATTTCGAAACCCACGTTTCGTGGAAACTGCCCGGCTTGTCGATCCGCTCGAACGTATGTGCCCCGAAGAAATCACGCTGCGCCTGGATCAGGTTCGCCGGCAGCCGCTCGCTGCGGTAGGAATCATAGTACGCCAATGATGCGCCCATCGCAGGCATGGGAACGCCGAGCTCAATGGCGGTCCTGAGCGCAAATCGCCATCCATCCTGTGCTTGATTAACCTCAGACTGAAACTCCCGATCGACGAGCAGGTTCGGCAATGCCCGGTCGCGCTCGAAAGCCTTCATGATCTCATTGAGGAGCTTCGCTCGTATGATACACCCTGCGCGCCATATTTTGGCAATCGCGGCCAGGTTGAGACTATACGAATATTCCTGTGAGGCCCTGCCGAGAAGTGCGAGACCCTGGGCATACGAGCAAATCTTTGATGCATAGAGAGCGTCGCGCACGGCATCAGTCAATTTCTGACGGGAGTTCGTGCCACCGGCAGAAGAGGGGGCCTTGAGAATCCGGGATGCGCGCACGCGCTCGTCTTTTAGAGCGGAAAGATTTCTGGCGTCGAGCGCCGCGGCGATTGTGGAAACTGCCGCTCCGAGATTGGCCGCATCCTGGATTGTCCACTTGCCGGTTCCCTTTTGTCCGGCTGTATCCAGGATCATGTCGACCAGTGGAGCGCCGGTTTCGGAGTCAATCTTCCCGAATACCATGGCCGTCGTTTCGATGAGGAAAGAGGAGAGCTTACCTTTGTTCCAATCCGTGAAGAGGCTCTGAAAATCGCTTGCAGTAAAGCCGAGGGCGCGTTTGAGCAGGTCGTACGACTCCGCAATGAGCTGCATGTCGCCATATTCGATCCCATTATGCACCATCTTGACGTAATGTCCCGAACCTCCGGGTCCAATGTAGGTAACACAGGGTTCCCGGTCCTCAAGCGCTTTCGCCGCCACCTTCGTCAGAATCGGTTCGATTGCTCGGTAGGCTTTCTCGTTCCCGCCCGGCATGAGGCTGGGCCCCTTGAGGGCGCCTTCTTCCCCCCCGGAAACTCCCATGCCAATGTAACTGATCCCTTTCGCCTCAAGATCGTGCCCGCGCCGCTCCGTATCGAGGAAATGCGAGTTACCCCCGTCGATGAGGATGTCACCTTTTTCCAGGAATGGAAGGAGCTGCTGGATCGTGATGTCGACCGGCTCTCCGGCTTTCACGAGCATCATGATGCGCCTCGGGCGGGAGAGGGATTCAACGAAGGCATGGACGGAGTACGCGGGAGTGATGTGTTTTCCCGCCGCGAATCCGCGCATGTAGGCATTGGTCACCTCGACAACCCTTTCAAAGACAGAGACGGTGAACCCGTTACGTTCGAGGTTGAGGGCGAAATTCTGGCCCATCACGCCCAGACCAAGCATTCCGATATCGCTGCTCATCGACTGTCCTTCCCTTGCGGGTTTTCGTGGGATACGGCTCGATTTTGATCGCCGATCAGCGAAGCGGCGTCTTCGTCGAGCATCCACTCCACCGTCCCGTCTGCCGGAACGACGAGCGTCGCCGGGATATGTTTCACAGGCCGATCGGCGGCAAGGACTTGTTTAAGAATGGACGCTTTGCGCGCTCCGGAGACAAGGAAGAGAACCGCGCGGGAATTATTGATGACGGGAAGCGTGATCGTAATTCGCCAGCTTTTAAATTTGGGAACAAAAACAGCAACGACGCACCTGACCTCTTCATCCAGCGCGGCGGTGCCGGGGAAGAGCGACGCGATGTGACCGTCCTCCCCGAGCCCGAGAAGGATCAGATCGAATCGAGGGACGGGATGCGCGAAGAATGTCTCCAGGTCGATTCGATACTCTTCCGCCGCCCGGTCCGGGGCCAATTCGCCACGGACGCGATGAATGTTTGATTCCGGAACCGGAACCAGCGATAGAAGCTCCCGCCTGACCATGCCGAAATTGCTCTGCGGGTTGTCCGGGGGGGCCATGCGCTCGTCAATGAAAAACAAGTGGATTTTATTCCAATCCACGCGGCCGGATCCTTCCCTGGCGAGGAGACGATACGCGAGCCGCGGCGTCTCTCCTCCGGCCAGCGCCAATGAACAAACCCCTCGCGCGGCGACTGCCTGATTCATGATATCGCACAACTTCCGGGCCGTCTCCAGTGCGAGCGCATCGGGATCCTTGAACACATTGATCGTCGCACGGACTGCCATTACCGTGCGCGCCCGGGCGATCCCTTATGCGCCGAACACTCCTGTGTCCACCAGCGGCCATCCCGCCACAGCAATTCGTCTGCGGTGGGAGGGCCCCACGACCCGGCCGGGTAGGGGAGCAGGGGCGGAGCATGTTCGCCTTCCCAGCCGGCTTGAATCGGATCGATGATCTTCCAGGCCAGCTCGATTTCATCGTTGCGGGCGAACAACGATGCATCGCCGTGGATCGCGTCGAGCAGCAAGCGCTCGTACGCTTCGGGAATCGAAGAGATGTGAAAGGATTCCCGGTAGTGAAAATTCATGGCGGCGGGCCGGATTTGCATTCCGCCGTCGGGTACCCGCGTGATAAACCGCAGGTGGAACCCTTCATCCGGTTGAATACAAATGCTGAGGTGGTTGGTGGACAGCTCCGTGATGCCAGCCTGAGTATCGAACATCTGGAGCGGGGGGCGGCGAAACTTGATGACAATCTCCGAGAGTTTTTCTTTGAGCTTCTTTCCCGAACGCAGAAAAAAGGGAACGCCCTGCCACCTCCAGTTGTCGATAGAGAGCTGCAATGCCGCGAAGGTGGCGGTCGTTGAGCGTGAATCAACCCCTTCTTCAGAGGTATAACCTGCATACTGCCCGCGCACCGTGAATCGTGCAACTGCCTCCTCGGGAATATCCCGCACCCCACGGAGCGCCTTTACCTTCTCATCGCGCAAGGCGTCTGCTTCGACGATGGCCGGAGGTTCCATCGCCACCAGCGTGAGCAATTGCATCAGGTGGCTCTGGAACATATCCCTGAGCACCCCGGCCTGATCATAGTAACCGGCACGGTGTTCGATTCCCACACTTTCGGCCACGGTTATCTGGACATGATCGATAAAGTTTCTGTTCCAGAGAGGCTCGAAAATCGCATTGCCAAAACGGAAGACCAGAAGATTCTGGACTGTTTCCTTGCCGAGGTAGTGGTCGATTCTGAAAATCTGCCTCTCCTGGGCGACTTTGTGAAGGTCCTGATTCAGCGCGATTGCTGACGGGAGATCCCGGCCGAACGGCTTTTCGACGACGATCCGCCTCTTTTCCGAGGGCTTCGTTTCCCTGATCATGCCGGCGGCGCCGAGAGACGCTATCGCGATGGGAAAAAACCGGGGCGCAGTTGCGAGGTAGTAGAGAGAGACCTCCGGCGAGCCGGCAACGCTCTCGATTTTGTCTGAAAGCGACCGGAAATCGGCGCCGTTTTCGATGTTTCCTATCTGATAGTAGAGGTTCCTGGCAAATTCAGCCCATATGCTCTGATCGTAATCGGCGGGCGAGAACTTCAGAAGCGCTTCTCTCAGATTCTCACGGAAGGCATCGTCGCTCAGCGGAGTGCGCGAGAAACCGATGATGCTCGTGTTTTCCGGGAGCCGTTTCTTTCGAAAATTGCCGTAGAGAGCGGGGATGAGCTTTCGTGAAGTGAGATCTCCGCTTGCCCCGAAGATGACGATTGCCGTGCTCATCGGGTCATGTGCTTGGTACCGGCGGGCCCTGAAACGATCACATCGGTTGCGAGTCCGAGGAACAATCCGTGTTCAATGATGCCGGCTCGCCCTTTGAGCCCAGCGGCGAGCTTCTCCGGTTTCCCCAGCCGACCAAAGTTGCAATCGAGAATAAAATTTCCCTGATCGGTAAGAAACGGTCTTCCGTTCTTCTCACGGCGCACGACGCTTGTCGCTTTCAACGACGTTAGATATGCGGACACCGGTTTCCATGCAAACGGCGTGACCTCGACGGGGACGCTGTGGAGGGTTCCGATACAGGGGGAGAGTTTCGTCTCGTCAACAATATAGATACGTCGCCTACTTGCCTCCGCGACGACTTTTTCGCGGAGCAGCGCTCCTCCGCCTCCTTTGATCATGTCGAGCCGCGGATCCACCTCATCGGCGCCGTCGATCGTGAGATCAATTTCGGGGTGCGTTTCAAGCGTCCCGGTGGGGATTCCGGCTCGAACGGCCTCAGCCTCCATCTCGTTCGAACAAGGTATTCCGATGATATCGTTCAGTCTCCCGACACGCAGCAACTCGCCGATGAGCACAACCGCGAATCCTGCAGTCGTGCCGTGCCCGAGCCCGACGACCATCCCGCTCTCGACGAACTCCACCGCGCACTCGGCTGCCCTCCGTTTATACTCGTTCAATTTATGCCGCGTGCGAGACTTATCCCGCGCGCGGAACTCATGCCGCATACGGGATGTATCCTGTGCACTGGACTTTTCCCGCGTACGGGGCAGATCATGCTTACGGGACTTATCCCGCTTACGGGACGAATCGTCTTGCGCTGAGGGCATTGTCCTAAACCGTTGGCTGTATCATGCCGCGTTTCATTTTGACGGCCCGCCTGGCTTGTTCAATCGTAAGGTTCCTCCCGTTTTACGGGACTTAATATACCGAAAAGCGATGCAATGTTCCATTCCGAAGAATGAAGTCTACGAGGCGGATTTGACTTTGAGTCGATCATCAAATACTTTTATGATAGATACATTCACCGGTCTAAAACGCCCATGAAAAGGACATTCAGATGACCACGTCACCCCGAAAAGGTATCCGTCCCATCAGCGCTGTACTATCGATCGCAATGGCTGCCTTGCAAATAATTCTTCCAACAGCTGCGGCGCTTGCGGGAGAGATCTTCGGCAGCATAAGATCGGATGGGAAGATCGTCGGAAAGGGAGTGAAAGTTGAGATTGCCGGCGCTTCGAAACCGTACGGAACGGAGACCGATAATTACGGTTCCTACCGAATTTATCTCCCCGAGAAGGGGAAATTCACTTTGACGGTGCATTACCGCCAGCAGAAACCTTCGATACCCGTCTATTCGTATGATCGGTCGACACGGTACGACTTCAGCGTCGAGCGAAAGGACAGCCTGTACGTGCTGAAGAGGAAATAGAAATGGCCGAGGTCCCGGGCACGCCGCAGCGGAAAGACGGTTGGGAGAAAGCGAAAGTTATCCTCGAGCCGGTCGGCGGTTTGTTGACTGCGCTGGCCGTGGCGGGGCTCGGATACTACGGTTCCCGGGTTCTCGAGCAGCGCCAGACGATCGACTCGAACTCGCGGCTCTATTCCGAACTGATGAGCAAACGGGAGGAGTCGGAGAGCGCGTTGCGAAAGGACATGTTTAACTCGATCATCGGCTCGTTTCTGCAGAGGGGCGGCGAATCGGGCTCCCTTGATTCCAGGATCCTGAACCTCGAGCTGTTGACGCAGAATTTTCACGAGTCGCTTGACCTCAAGCCCCTTTTTCTCCACCTTGAGCGACAGGTTAGCAAAATCAAGATCCCCGCCGAGCACGATGACTACCTCAATCGGCTGGAAACCGTCGCGCGCGATGTGACTCGCAAGCAGATGTGGGTGCTCGAGGAAGCGGGGAAAAAGTTTGAGCGAAGAATAGATCTCGACAGCCTGCGGAACAACCCGGGTGGAATTGAGCTGGATAATGACACGCTGGCGGTGGACGAAATCAAGCGTGATTTCCGGATCGTTGCGCTTCAGGCGGACCCGCGCTCCAAGAATGTAAAGATACGACTGGAGGTCAGAACCCTGGGCGATTCGTCCCAGGCGGCCCCGGAAGCCAATGTCGTCGAATTCTGGGTCGGCTTTTTCGATTTCCCCATGATCGACAACATTCGCCTCTCTCACGACCAGCGCTGTTCGGTTGTCTTGACTGAATATGAAGATGACAGCGCCGACATCACGATCCTGGAATTCCCGGGATCTCACGCGAGCCTGAAAGAAAAGCCCTACTTCGAGGAAATACTCCACAACCTTCAAGAGCACACCGGGAAGTGAGCCGAAGGCCATTGAGGCTCATCTGAGCCGGCCCGGGGCGGAGGGGGAAAAGACTTCAGCGGATGAACATCAGCCGATGAACACCTGGCCGGAGACTCCGATTCGCGTCGAACGGTTGCACGGGGGGAAACTGATCCTTGAGCGTATCCCATCGCATCCGTGGGAGAGTAAGGTCACATTCAACCCTGCCTGCGCTCTGGTCTCGGGACGCGAGACTATCGTGACCATTATCGAAAAGACCCCGTTCGATCGGCGTACGAAGGAAACCCTCGCGAAGAGAGAGGCGCTCGTCTTTCTGCTGTATCGAGCCCAGGGAGCGACATCAGCAGGATTTGCGCGTTCATCGTTGGGCCTTGCTGTGCTGTCGCCCGGGCTGGAATTGCTCGCGCGACAATCGGAGCCGGTCGTTCTCCCGGACCAGCCATATGACGATCTTGGAGTCGAGGACGGAAGGATTACGAAAGTCGGCGACCGCTACATTCTGTTCTACACGGCCTATGGCTCGGGAACTCCCAAAAACCGCATTCGCATTGCGATCGCATCCACGCGCGACTTCGTGCGTTGGAAAAAGCACGGCCTGCTGCGCGGGGCGTTCAACACGATCGACAACAAGAACGCGATGTTGTTTGAGCACCCGATCGGCGGAAAGCATGTCATGCTCCATCGTCCGATGGAGGGTGAGAACGCGATGTCGATCCACTGGGCTGAGAGCGATGATATTTTCGGCGAATGGAAAACGCGGGGGGTCCTGCTGAAGCCGATTCCAAGTCCGGAGTTCGCAGACACATGGATCGGAGGCGGGGCACCTCCATTGCAGATTTCAGATAACCGCTATCTGATGCTCTATCATATTGGAAACCGAGGGACAGACGCGACGAAGGAGTATGATCTGGGCATCGCCGAGGCAGAATGGAAATCGGGAAGCCTGTCGATAGGCCGCAATGGCCTCCTCATGCGCCCCGAGACACAGACGGAGACGAGGGGGGATGCGGATCTGGGTGTGAATAATGTTCTCTTTGTATGCGGCGCATATTTCTATGATGGGGATCTGTATTTCCCCTATGCAGGCGCCGATAGCGTGGTCCTGGGGGGCAAAATCCCTCGAACGGAACTGGACCGATTCCTCGCACGCTAGGAACCCGCTGCAAAGCGCTGCGCTAGAGCCAGGTCAGTTTCAGTCTTCGTTTGAGTTCCCGGGCACCAAACCTTGAATGAACAATGATCCTCCTCGCAAGTCCCGCGTCGAGATCGAAATAGTTGTCGTTGAAAACGGCATCCTCTCCTGTAACCTCGAGGTACACGTTCTTCACGAATCTGCCCGATTGAAGGGTCAGCTCGATCCTTCCTTGCTTCAACTTGCGGACTCTTGCGACGACCTTCGCCCGCGGTAAGTGAAGGTGTTTCGGGTCCGCAAAGAAGAACCGGTTTTCCGATTGGCCCGCGCTGCCGCCGCCGAGTGCTGCCCGTAAATGGTGAGAGAACGGATCCGATGCGCCGTAAACGGAGGCGGCGATTAAATAAATTTTCTGTGTGGAATTCGCGCGTATCCGGATACGAAACCTTCGCTTCCAGCGATCCGCCCCGCTGAATGAACGCAGTGAAAGGGTCAGGATGCCGGAGGTTGGGCGTGGAAGGTCGTTCGTGGCCCAGAGCTCGATACCGCGCTCGACTTTCTTAAAGCTGACGAGAACCGGCGCGAAAAAACGTTTCGCGAAGTAGTAAGCAGCCTTCGGTCGCAGGCCGCTGTCGATGACAGCCCAGCTGCTCACAGGCCAGCAGTCGTTCAGCTGCCAGAAAATGGAACCGGAGGTCTGGAATTTTCTTCGCCGCCAATGCTCGGCGGCGAATTTCAATGCCTCTGCCTGCACGAGCTGGCTCTTGTAGATCCAGCGCTCGAAATCATCGGGGATCTTATAATGGGCTGCCTGGAAGCGGAAGAGGCGTTCTGTCCCGGCGACCTGCTTATTGTGGTGCTCCATAACCTGACTCTGAATGTCGCGGTCCGACGGAAGGGTAACGGCACCGATCGTGGCCCGGTTCGGCAGCGCTTGAAAGCCGAACTCGGTTATGAAACGCGCGGTATTTTTCTCATAGTCACGGTAATCCTTCCACTGGCTCCAAACGCCCCATTCGTGATTATTGCCGTTCGATCCGGAGTTTGGGAATCCCGAACCGAAAGGAGAGCTGCGCCAGTACGGCCGCGTCCCATCCTGTTTCCGGCAAGTATTCTTGAGGATTTCCCGAAAGATCTTTGATCCGCGCATCTGGTCGGGCTTTTTTCCCGGATGGCTTGCGCAAAAGAGCCATTCACATTCATTGTTGCCGCACCAGAGAACGATCGACGGGTGATTGCGAAGGCGTTTCACGACCGATTCCGCCTCGACCGCCGCCTGTTTCAGGAACCACGCTCTTTCCGGATATTCGCCGCAGGCGTACATGAAATCCTGCCAGACCATCAGTCCAAGCCGGTCACAGAGTTCGTAGAAAAGATCGTTTTCATAGAACCCGCCGCCCCAGACGCGGATCATGTTCATGTGAGCATCCCGCGCCATTATTAAAAGCGTTTCGTAGGTTGACTCTTGGATCCGGGGAATGAATGTGTCACAGGGGATCCAATCCGCGCCTTTGCAGAATATCTTCACGCCGTTGATCTCAACGGTGAAGGACTTGCCCTCATTGTCCCGTTCCTGCAGCAGTCTGACCGTCCGGATCGCGAAGGGCGTTTCAATATTATGAATCTCGCGGCCGCGCAAAATCAACGAGAAGAGCACCCTGTACATCGGATGGCTGCCGTACCCGTTCGGCCACCAGAGTTCAGGATGGGGGATGTGAACGCGGAATGATACGCGAGCCCCGGCGGCCGCCCTTGAAGCTTCAAGGGTGACAGAAGGGCCGGCGATCATTGCGCGCACCTCGAAAGGCTCAGTTGTAAAACGGAGCAGGCCGACGGAGACATCGAGAACCGCCTCACGCGCGCTCGTCGAAATGACTTTGACGAAAGGATCGAACAACCGTCCTCCCGAGCAGGCTTCGATCGAAATCTTTTTCCAAATGCCGGAGGTCGTGAGTTTCGGCCCCCAATCCCACCCGAAGGAATACTGCGCTTTGCGAACATAGACGCGCTCGCTCCCGTGGGAGACCTCGAGTGGACCGTGTTTCTTTTCGAGCCGTTGCGAGCGGACTGCCGGAGAGTCGAAGAGGATTTCGAGTCTGTTCTTGCCGCCGCGCAGGTATTTCCCGATTTCGAACCGGTGTTCGATAAACATATTTTCCGCCGTGCCGATCCGCCTCCCGTTGAGAATGACCGTCGCATATGTATCGAGCCCCCCCGCAACAAGTTCGATCGCCTGTGCAGACAGGACATCCGGCGGCACGACAAAATCCCGGCGGTAGAGCCATTGCTGAGACTCGATCCACTGCACGCGGGATTCATTCATTCTATAAAAAGGGTCCGGAATTTTCCTATTGGCCAGCAGGTCTGTATGAACCGTGCCGGGGACGGTTGCCTTCATCCACCGCGTGACCCCACGGAATTCCGGGGGAAGCGTCCCGTATGTGTTCACCGCCTTGAAGTGCCAGCCGCCCCCGAGATCAACCGTTTTCATGAACGAAGGAACCTTGCTCATCGGAGGAGAAGAATCTTTCGCGTCAATTGGAAGGCGGGAGCGGATAGTTGAACAAAATACACGCCGCTTGACCGAAGAGACGCGTCCCACCTCGCGATGTAGCTGCCCGGCGATTTCACGCCGTTCACCAGGGTTGCGACTTCCCGTCCCGTTACGTCGTACACCTTGAGCGATACGCGGTTCAAATCCCGACCTGCGACCGACGGGATCGAGAATCTGATATGAGTTTCGGGGTTGAACGGATTTGGATAATTCTGGCTCAGGGAATATTCACGCGGGAGCAATTGCGATCGAAGATCCTCGACGGCAGATAGTCCGCTTGCCAGGCCCTGGATTTGCGCCACTGAAAGCGCATGATTGTAGATGCGGATATCGTCGAGAACGCCCTGAAAATTATAGCCCTGGTCGGTTGGGAGGACTTGTCCGATGGTCAAATCGATCGCCGTTGTGAGAATTGTACCTGACCAGGATGAGAATGCATCGAGATCGCCGTTCAGATAAATCTCATAGTCCGAGCCATTGTAGAGCACGGTGACATTGTACCACGTGCCGATCGTGAGCCCCGTTTCGGAGTCCAGATCCTTCGTGCCGACGGTCGTCTTCACCGTCCACCGCAGCCGATTATTTGAGATCGACACCTTCCAGCGGTTCTGCCAGTTTCCGTGGGATATGGGGTATTGCTCGCGGGAGAACAGGGCGCCGATTTTCATCCAGAAGTTGACGGTGACTGCCTGCTGAAAGTTCAGGCTCGTAGAGTTCGCGACCTGAACGGAGTTTGTGGTGCCGTTGAACGAGTAGGCGCGGCCGGGGCTGCCGTTCCGGTCGTTTGCCGGCACAGCGCCGTTGACTGTGCCGTTGTTGTTGAATCCGCTCGAATCGTTCGCATTGCCGTCGAACGGATAATACGCGACCATCTCGCCGCTTTGCACGACTGAAAAGTCGCGCACTTCGATTCCTACGCTGTCGAACGCCTGGCCTCCGTGGCCGTCGTCTACGGTGCAGTACACATAGTAGTTCCCAGCAATTGACGGCGCGCTCCATGACGCTCCGGCGCCCGAGCCGGTCACGGTGCCGGCAGGGGCGGTCCAATTATACGTGAGCGTATTCGTGTCTGGATCTGAGGCAAGGCAGGTCAATTGACTCGATGTTCCGAGGTCTATTTTTCTCGGAGCGGCGACGATCCGGGAGATGACAGGAGGATGGTTGATGAACAATGCGACGGTCAGGACGATGCGGGCGCTGTCCAGCCCTCCGCGGCCGTCCGCCGCAGTGCACGTAACCGTATCGCTGCCCACCGAGTCGGGCGCGATCCATGTGACAAAGCGACCAGCTCCGTGGATGGTCCCCCCCGACGCCCGCCAGGAGAAGCCGACTGTGTCGCCGTCGCGGTCCACGGCCGTGCAATAGATCCGAATGCTGTCACCCCGGGTCAGCGTCGTGTGGTCTGCGGCGAACGCCTTGATTCTTGGGGGATAATTCCCGGTGAAGTGGCTTGAATGGTAATCCACAATGATGCCGTCGATGAGCATCTTGTCGAAGTCATAGGTGACTGTTCCTCCCGCGGGCGCGATGACGACGAGTGCGGCGCTGTTCGGCTGCAATGGAAGAGGGCTCATGCCCGAGACCCCCGTTAGAACGAAGCTCCTTGAAACTGCGTCATAGAGATCATGCGTACCGCTCCCGGCGTCGATCGAGACGGTCTTGACAGAGTCATAAGGATTAAAAAGAAGGTAGCTGGGATAGGCGGGAGCATGGTAATAGTCGGTCTTGAGCACGTCGAGTGTGAGAATCATCGGGACTTCCGTTGTATCGATGATCCCGCCGAGAATGCCGGCATGCGAGGAGGAATACAACGAAAGATTGGTTTGTCCCCAACCGCCGCTGATCGCATCGCCGGTTGCGAACGGACTGGTGCCGCCGTTAAACTGCCGCATCGCCTCATGGGCGATGACGGAATTTGAATCGTACTGCCGGGACCAGGCCCTGCTGTCCTGGTGGTTATCGGGCAGATAATTCGGATAGAAAAGCCGCGAGGCATTTGCGGCGTTGAGAACCCACTTTCCAACGGCCCGCGCAAAGCGCGGGTCATACCGCACGAGGGGAACAAGCGCCCCAACTTGCTCAAACGTGTTCATCGTGAATGCATAGTCGTTGACACCGTTAATTTCGCCGATCAATCCGCTGCAATCATAGCTTCCCCAGGTTCCGACGACAGCCCCCCATGACCGGAGGGGCCCGACGTTGAAACACCAATTGACCATTTTCTCAACATCGTAGGTTGTTCCAAGCTCGGCGTTCATTCTCGCCGCGAGGTACGTGCCGTACGGGAGTTGAAGTTCGTACGAGGGGTTGGTCGGGAGGATGTCGAGGAATTCCATCGCCCACTCGGCGCCGATCCGATATCGGGCGCTGCCGGTCTTGACGTACGCCTGATAGAGAAGCCACCCGATCGCCCCCGCCGCTTCCGGCTCACGGACGCCGGCGTCGTATGGCGTCATGGTTTGAAGGTACCAGCCGCGATGGTTCATGTTCGGAATTTGCCACGGCGTTGCGCTCCCGCCCATCGCCTGGGAAGCCAGTGCCCACCGGTCGGCAACGCTCGCGAATTGATAGTTAAAGTCTCCCGTCCCCGGATAAAGATTATTGAGTTGATAAAAAAACACATTGGGCATCGTCTCGTACCACCAATCCTCCCCGCCATCGTCGACCGGATGGTTCTTGTAGACATTCTGACTCGGGCGCTTGTTGAACCATTCCTCAGACATTAAGACCCAGTTGTAGCCGTTCTGATTGCTTTTGTCAATACCCGTGAGCGCGGCGCCGACGACGGCCGGAATGCAATTGATCGCTTCGGCGGAGGCGGGTACGGTTGTGCCGACCACCGTGTGGAGGCCGAAGCTGTTATGCCCGGGATAATTGATTGGGCTCGTGTTGAACCAGACGAGGGGAAGGTAGGTTCCCGAGAGGTTGATGTTAAATACGAGCGAATCATACCCGCGGGCGACCCCCTTCCAATCACGCATGAGATAGGGGGCGGGCCTGTTCGGCATCAGCTCTACTCTCGGAATTGTGATTTGCTGAGCTATCAAGCTTCCCGAACAGAACATGGCGAGAAGGGAGGCGGCCGTCAATCGAAGTGTTCGGCGAACTGCTCGGCGAGGTGTGCGGCAGAGAGGAGCGTGATCCCAGGCGCGGTCATTCATGGTCGTGCACTTTCTGAAATTCAACACTCTCCGCTTGTTCGAGAAGCAGAAGTTTCGATTTATTCACGTCGATAGCCAGCGTCAGATCGTCCCCGCGGGAATTACGGAAGGAGGCGTAAAGAAACCTCCTGGTCCGGGTCATGCCGGTCTTGCGGAAACCGAGATACTGTTTCGCGAGGGGATAGCGTTCAACCTCGACAAGCGTCTGGAGGGCTTCAATGGTGGATTCCGCCCCGGAGTTTCGGTTGACGGTCGCGCTGTCCCGGATGACGTCGAAACAGCGCCCGGTCGAGGAGTCGTACATCGGCTGATGCAGCACATTGTTCCCAAAGAGCCAGGAGGCTGCCAATCCCGCCATCTTGAGATAACGGGGATCGTCGGTTGCTTCATAAAGACGGATTAATCCTATCGCCATCGGGCGCACGCCGTAGGCGATCTGCTCGTATTCAATCTTCTTCGAGGAGTCGGCGACATCCATCTCCTTCATGAATCCTTCGATGAGCAACCTGCTGTAAAAGCAATCGGCCTCGCGTTTGGCGGATTGGATCATTTTCTTATTGGACAACGATTTTCCCGCCTGCGCGAGCGCTTGCGTCTGGCCGTTCCCCCACATATGCCATAGAGTCTGCCAGGACCGGTGCAACGCGTACGGAAACGTTCGCATGTCACCCTCCTGCATCGAGGTAAGGCCGGCGGAGAGTTTTTCGATGTACGACTTGACCCGCTGGTCCCGCGAGGATCCGTAGAATTCGATCAGGCCAAGCAATAATTCGGATGTCGCATCAGCGCCCGAGCCATAGAAGAGCCATGTCGGCAGGCGAAGTTTCCGCATCATCTCATGCTTACCGTAGGTTTTCAGCATGGAGTCGACGTTCGGAAGGGCTCGCCCGATCCCTTCCCGGAGGACGGCGGCGAACGCAGAGTCTCGGGTGTGCAGAACCCTGCATCCGATGCCCATCGACCAAGTCGCGCGGGCGGCCCACCAGCCGAATGACTTGAAGCTGGTTTTTCCGTTCGTATTGATCGAATGATCCTTCAGGATAAAATTATAGAATTTTCCATCGGGTGTCTCCATCTTGACGACAAATTTCAGGAGGGAGATCGCGCGGGCGCGGCTCTCCTCGCTGCCGGTCAGCTCGTAATGCCGCAAGTAAAGAACGGCTGCCCGGCCCGCATCATCGACACAGGCTATCCCCTCGGGGCCGGATTCCGCCGCCGCGATCCATCGGTAATCCGGGTAGTTCGAATAGACGTGAAGGATATCGATGCTATCGCCGAGGAGCTCGATTTTTTCCGTGAGATGCCCAAGATGACTGAAGTTGACGAGCGACGAGTGTTCCTGTGCTCCGAGATGCATGATAGAAGCCAGCATAATCAATGCGATCGTCGAAGGGCGGATCATGCGCGAGTCTTCCTGGACGCCAGGAAGCGTTCGACTTGCCTCCTGCTCGGTAATGCGGAGATCACGCCCGGTCTCATCGCAGTGAGAGCGCCTGCCGCGTTCGCAAATCGGCAGATCGATTCGAGCGTTGATGCAGAGAAATTCCGGATTTGGTTTCGGCCCGCGAGGCTGCCGAACAAAAGCGCGGCGAGAAAACCGTCGCCGCAGCCGGTCGTATCGACCACTGCAACCTTGAAACCCCGCACGAAAACAGAGTGCAGCTTCGTGCATGCATAACAGCCTCTTGCACCCAGCGTGATGGCCACGAGGTTCGGACCTTCCGCCAGCAGTTTAGCGCCCGCGCGCCGGTAACGGCGGCTCCCCGTCAGAAAGTATGCTTCCTCACTATTCAGCCGTAGGACGGAAGTGTGTCGTACCATTCTTAATAGATTCCGTCTGGCCTCGCGTGCCGATCGCCAGAGGGAAAGGCGGAGGTTTGGGTCGAATGAAACAATGCTTCCGAGCCGGGAAGCTTTTTCTGCGATGTGAAAGGCCGTCGAGCGCGCCGGATCTTTCAACAAAAGGAACGAACCGATATGGATGATGGAGGATCGCGAGAGGCGCGCGAAGTCGACATCCGATCTTTGAAGCTGTTCATCGGCAGGGCTCGACCCCCAGAATACGAAATCCCTCCCTCCCGAGCGTGTCCGGGAGACGAATGCCAGTCGAGTCCGGTGCGAATCGTCGATGCGAACGCGCGCCGTGTTGACCCCGTTCTTCCGGAGCTCCGAAGCGAGAAAATGCCCGAATGGATCGCGGCCGACCCTTCCGATGAAGGCAGTCCGGACTCCCAGCTTCGCCAGCCCGACGGCGACATTGGCGGCCGCCCCTCCCGCATGTTTGGTAAAGCCCGGCGCTTTCGACAACGTGGTCCCCGCCCGGGTCGATACGAAGTCGACAAGGATCTCACCCACACTCGTGATCGATGGAGGTGACGTCATGAGTTCGGCAGGATGATGCTTTTGATCGTTATTCCCTCTCTCTGATAGCGAAGCGCTTCGTGGACTCCGTCAAGCGGAAACTTGTCGGTCTGGAACAAGTCGACGCGGACCTTTTTTGCAACGAGCAGAGCGATCGAACGGTCAAAGGTATTCGGGTTGACGTAGGAGCCTACGATCGTAAGTTCTTTATAGTAGACCTGATTCGGCTCCAGAGGGATTTTCTCGCCGATGGGGGCCACCCCGAAGAACTCCACTGTCCCGCCCCGCCGGGCCAGCTCGATTGCAAGCTGCATCGTCTGAGGTTTGCCGACGCACTCGATCACAACGTCGCCGCCCTGGATCGCGGCATCGCGGAGGAGTGTGGACGGATTGTCTTGCAATGGATTCAGAACGACATCGGCCCCGAGTTCGGTCGCGATGCGCCTCTTATGCTCCAGCGGCTCCAGGACGATCACGCTCGCCGCTCCGGCGTTCCTGGCGAGCTGAAGCATGATCAACCCGATCGTTCCCCCGCCGATGATGATCACCGTATCGCCGGCTTTCACGCCCGCCCTGTCGATTCCATGAACGGCGCAGGAGACCGGCTCGATGAATGCGCTCGTCTCTTTCGCCATTGCGGGCGGAATGAAATAAATCTGACGTTCCGGTACGATCGAGTACTCGGCCATGCCCCCGTCGATGTCGACGCCGAGCGCCTTCAGGTTCGAGCAGAGATGCACAAGGCCCCGCCGGCAGAAATAGCATGTTCCGCAGGCGATATTGGGATCGACGGCAACTCGCCGGCCATGGAGCTGACCGCCCCCCGTTTTGCCGCTGTCTTCGACGACGCCGGAATATTCGTGCCCGAGAACGACCGGCGGAGTCGACCGGGATGTTCCTTCGACGATATGCACATCCGTGCCGCACACACCGCAAACGTCCACCTTTACCAATAACTCCCCCGGCTCCAGCTTGCGGATCGGCTTCAATGTGACCGTAAGTGAATTGGGTCCGTTAAGAAGGGCCGCTTTCATTTGGGATTGAACTCAAGTGCGACAGACTGGGGTTTGTCGGATCCGGCCAGCCGAAGCTCATAGCGGATGAGCCCGTCAGGTTCAAAGGACTTCTTGAAGGAAGTCCTCGCTTTCCCGTCCACCAGGAATTTATTCAGAAACAACGGTGTGATAACCGAAGCGGCGATGCGGTGGCCCCTGAACGAAGAAATACTCATGGCAAGTGTTCTCGACTGCGGGGTGTACTCGACGTGATTGAGGATCGCATTGACGCTTTCAAGATACGGAGCTCCGCCCGGTCCGTACACAGCACGGAAGCGGCCAGTGGAGGCGACATCCAGCGGAAAAACGAGCGAAGGGATGCTCCGGCCGCCTGCCGATAACGACTTCAGCCGATCCGCCTTACCCGTGAGCGACCATTCGTGTTTCCCGCCGAACGCGTACGTACAGTTGACCGAATCAAGCGTCAGCGGCAAGCGCCCCGAAAGAGAAAGGTTCCATTCATTGTCGCGGAATCCGCATAATTCATAGAGAACATTCAGATAAAACCCGGCTGCCCAGAGAAACGACGGTTTATCGATCGTCCCGAACCTGGGTGAGTCACTTCCGGAATAGCGGTACTCATACATGGCCGGGAGTCCCCGGGGGCTCCGGGCTATTCCGTCGAGCGTCATGGCATGCCTGACGAAGCTTATTGCGCTGTCGGTTTCGCCGATTGAATTCAACGCCAGCGCGTACCACGCGTTCGCGTGCGGCCAGATTCCCCCGTTTGCATACACGTACGGGTCGCCCGCCTCATTCCCGGCAAACCGGAAGAACGTGCGCATCGAATCGGTGTGAAAATCAGGCGGCGCGACGATCATGATTCCCACCGGGAAGCGAAGGAGCCGGTTTGAAGCGGTCGCAACCAGCCGCGTTGACTTCTGGGGGGAGAGCAGGCCGAAGACCGGTCCCAACAGGGAACCCATGTAAATATGCGAATCCTTCCGGCCCTCATTATAATTGATGAGATAATTCAGGGAATCGTCCCAGAGCCGCACGGCCAGCGATTTCTCCATTTCATCCGCGAGCAGTTCGTATTCAAGGAGTCCCTCGGAGCGGTGGCCCAACACCGTACTTATGTAAACGTAATCGCGCAGCGCGCGGATCGACAGGATGGTAAGATATGACCGTGGGCCCTCCCGGTGGCCGATGTCCCACCAATCCGGCCGGTAGCCGTGCATCAGGTTGTCGGATCGCCGCTGCGAAAGGACCTCGGTCAAACTGCGCGAGAGGAGCGGATAGAGTACCTCCCCCAGGGAATCATCCCCCGAATGGCGGAGATATCTTGCGGCGGCGAGAATAAACCAGAGGTGATTCCAGTTGTCGGGCGTGCAATATTCCGTTTTGAAACCGTCGTCCCGCCAGTAATACGCATGTGGAATGATACTATTATTGGCGTGGTTCGCGACGTAGAGGAGGTTCTCGCGAACGCGGTCGAGATCGAAGTTGACGGCGCCGAGATCAGTGAGCAGCAGGTCGTGCGTGAAGTAAAAATTGTATTCGGCCGGACAGGGCATCGGCACGATTGCGCCATCAAGATAGTGTTGATTGGAGGCGAGAATTCCGCGCGCCCAGATTGCCGATCTGTCAAGCCATTCGTCACTCGTTCTGAACGATGCTTCTTCCTGCGCTTTCCGCCTTACAAAGGTGTCGTACCCCCTCACCTCTCCTCTCCAGCCGCGTTCGAGGCCCGGAACACGTGCCGCGAATTCCTCGCGTTTGCAGGTTCCGATGATCTGTATGATAATCAGTGAATCCTGCGGGGCGATATTCCTTCGATAGATGAATGCGGCGGCAGGGACGGTCCGGCGTGACGAGTTTTGTTGCTGCCTCGCAATCATGGAGGACGAAAGCCAGTTAGAGGTTCCGGTATCGCTGATTGCCAGATCCCGGGCGCTTGCGCTGCCGTCTTCGGGGCGCTCGCCGGCATTTTCAACGAAAACTTCCGCACGGCCTGCATCCGCGTCGTCGAAAGCTGCCGACACAGTGCCCGAGGTGGTGTCGAACGACGCCCACGCAGAATCTTTCCGCGCGTATGTCTGGCACGTCCGGAGTGCGAGCTTGAGGTGTGTATAGACCTCAACGGGAACCGCGCTGGGGGACCGGTTTCGGAGGGTAAGCGTCATGACCATGGCGGGTTCGTTGAGACAAAATTCGTAGGTGAGGGAATAGGAGATGTTCTCCTCCTGGTTCTCAAACGTCACCATATGAGGGCTCAACCGGTAACTCCAAGGCTCCCTCCCGATCCATCTCTTTGCTCCGTCGCCGATTTTCACACCGACGGCCATCGGCCTCGAATCCCCACGCTTCCAGTAGTCCGTGCTCAAGTCGATACTATTGGCGACCGGATAGTAGAAACTGATCCGGGACGGCAGGGGGCGGCTGTCATGAAACTCCGCTCCGACAGATCTTCCTCCGACTTCGACTTGCCCGTAATGCCCGTCAAAATAATACGCGAGCGGATCCTTCTCTCCTCCCGCTGATGCGGCAATCATCATCAGCGCCGGGAGTATCACGAAAAAGTGCATCATCGCTCCTCGACGCGGACTTTCGTAGAGATGCTGAACAACTTCGCCTCGCCCCGCGCGAGCGAGATCGATTCCGATATGATGAAGCCGTCCTGGACGATCGAAATAGTCCCGTCCCCGCCCTCGTCGCTTGCTGCGAAGACGGCGATCTCCTCTGCAATTTTGATTGCGATGCACAGGATGCTGTCGTTGTCGGCAAACGCTTCCACCAGCTCTCCTGTTTTGACGGGCAACGAACTCTTTAGCGCGATGTTCGAATAAATCACTCCCTCGAGCACAAATGCAGAGATCGTCATCCCGTTGTAGGGAAGATTTCTCACGGCGATCCAGTTCCAATTCGGAGGAATGGCGGGGTTCATTATAAGTCCGCCAAGCGATGATCGAACTCCGAACAGGCCTTCAATTGCCAGCCAGACATAAGTCGGCGGCATCCACGGACTCATCGCCATCCCCCGGCTTTCAAATGTTTCGCCGTGGAGCCGTTCGGGAAATTCGCCCGGTACGACATTCACGAAGTCGGCCGGGCGTTCGGGCTCGGAAAGTTTGTAGATGTTCAGCATTCCCTCGACAAGCTTCGCCGGATTCTCCTCGCGCACACAGTAGGCGATCCAGGCAGTCAGATTCGGCCAGACGCCGCCAAGGAGTTGACAGCCCAGGTCCGGGTCGTAGTTGGCCTCGTTCTTGCTGACAGTCCGCGCGCCGAATGGGGTCCAGATGTCAGCCTCGGTGAGTTTCTTCAAAATCTTTTTCTTCATCGCCGGTTCTGCCACGCCGAAAAGGACGGGAAAAATCAAGTCACCGGTGATGTCGTGGTGCCGGGTTCCGTCGTCGGCGAGGTTCAGGAGATAAAGGCCGGTCTTCTCGGATACAAGTTTTTCGTTCACTTCATCCCTTAGCCGTTCGGCCGCACGGAGGTAGCGCCTTGACTCTTCGATCCGCCCGATATGAGCAGCGACATCAGCGGTGCACCGTAGTGCATAGTAGCATTCACAGTTGATTTCGGTGACCGCTCCCGTCAGGTTATACCCGTCGATGATATTGCGCCATCCGCAGATGCCCCACACATTCGTCCCATTCGAATGACAGCGGACAAGCCCGTCCTCCACCTGCGAGAGGATATAATCGCACGCGCGTTTCATCGGAGGGTAGGCAGACTCCGGCGTGTAACTGCTGTTGCCAAGGAGGGCGTGGTGGAAGAGGGCACAGACATAAAGAGGCGTGTCGTCATTGATGTTCAGACCGTAGTCATGCAGCGCGGCGGGCTCTTCGTTTGCACGGATGAATTCGGTCAGCTTTCCGTTCTCGTGGAATGCATGCCGCTCCGCGATGGACAACGTGTTTGCCGAAAATTCGGGAGTGATGTAGTCAGAACCGAAAGCGTACCATGCGAGATCACGAATCACCACGATATCCTGCGGCGGATCGTT